>JAWLFQ010000136.1:0-3869 GCA_041685505.1 Nitriliruptoraceae bacterium | reverse complement strand
CGCAGGGCCCGCCACCGCGGGGATGTGCCGTCGGAACCCGGCTCGTGGGAGCCCGGCTGCGTGTCGGACGGGACGTCGTCGCTCATGGAGAGACCTCTACCTGGGCTTCAGCCTGTCGCATCGCGTAGGAACACCGCGACGCTGCGTGCGGGCACGGACAGCACACCACTCTCGACCTGTGATCGATGGCTGATCGGGTCGACCGAGCGCGCGAGGATCGGGTGGAGTCGCCAGCTGCCGGGCTGGTGCCCGGGCCGCCGCTGGTGCTCGGCCCGTCGCTGCTGCCCGGCCTGCCGCTGCTGCTCGGCCTGCCGCTGGTACCCGGCCCGTCGCTGGTGCGCCTCCTGGTCCAGGGTGGCGCGCAGCTCCCGCGGTGTCGCGTTGATGGCGAGCAGCAGGTCGTGATCGGCGCGCACGGCTCCGCCACGCAGCGACCAGACCACCACACCTGGGATCGCCTCCGGGCCGGTGACCTCGAAGTGCAGGGCCTCGCGCACCGCGGCGGCCGTGGGCAGGCCGAACAGCGGTGAGCCCGCACGGATGCGCAGCAGCTCCAGCACCCGATCCCGGCAGGCGGTGATGTGGGCTGGATCGGGCGGGGGGATCGTGCGCAGCAGGTGGGCGAGCAGCTGCCGGTCGTCAGGATCGGTGGCCACCGGTGGCATGCCGACACCCCACCTGCTCGTACGCCCGGTCCAGTCGATGGCGTTGAACGTCACGCCAGACCGGTAGGAGTTGCGGTCCAGGGACTTCGAGCGCAGCAGCTCCGATCCCGCGTGCAGGAAGGGCGTGCCCTGGCCGAGCAGGACCGTCGCAAGCGCCACGACCTGCATCCGGACCCGGTCCTCGGTCGAGGTGGCGAGGGGCAGTTTCGCGGCGAGGGCGTCGAACAGCGTCTCGTTGTCGTGGGCGGAGACGTAGGCGACCTGGTCCTGGGGTCGCCGGGCGTAGCCGGCACCGGTCCCGCCGTAGTCGATGTCCCGGCCGAGCCGCAGGTGACCGTCGGCGCAGGGCACCGGGAGCTCGCCGAGGTTGCCCGCCACCCCCAGCATCACCCGGTCGGTGAGGTGGAGCGCGAGGCCACGTGCGTCGGCGTCCGGCTGCCCGCCGACGACATCACCGTCAACTGAAGGTCGAGGGATTGGCACGTTCGGTTCCCACCACAGCCCGGAGGCGAACCCCTGCTCCCGCCGCGCTCCCGCCGGGTTGCCACCGCGCACGGCGTCGCGTAGCCGGTCGTCGAAGGTCCCGATCCCGCTGCCGGCCAGGCCCCGCTGGGTGGCCTGACGGAACCGTGCGTCACCGGCGACCTCGCCGAACTCCCAGCCTTCCCCGTACAGCACGATCGCGCGGCCGTCCACCCCGTCCCGTGCGGGAGTGAGCCGGTCCAGGGCAGCACGCAGCCGACGCGCCTGGGCGGCGGGATGGTGCCCGAGAAGATCGAAGCGGAAGCCGTCGACACGGTAGGCCCGCGCCCAGGTCAGCACCGCGTCGGTGACGAGCCGCTCCATCATCGCGTGCTCGGTGGCGGTGTTCGGGCAGCAGGTCGAGGTGGTCACCCGCCCGAGGTCGTCGAGGCGGTGGTAGTAGCCGGGCACGATCCGGTCGAGCACGCTGAAGGGGTGCCGCCCGGCGCGGTGCGCGTGGTTGAACACCACGTCCACGACCACGCGCAGCCCGAGTCCGTTGACCGCTGCGACCAGCTCGCGGACCTCGCGGATGCGGGTCGGACCATCGGCATCGGTGGCGTAGGCGCCCTCGGGGACCAGCCAGTGGTAGGGGTCGTAGCCCCAGTTGTAACCATCGTGGTCGGCGACCGCCTGCTGCGCTGCCTGCGGCAGCGGCGAGTCGGGTGCGGGCGCCGGCGTACCGGGCTCGGCGACCTCGACGATCGGCGTGATGCGGTCGCTGGCCCGCTCCGGGACCGAGGCCATGTCGTTGATCGGCAGCAGGTGCAGGTGGCTGACACCGGCCTCGGCGAGGTTGCGCAGGTGCCGCACACCATGGGTGCCGGGCAGGGTGAAGGCGCGGTAGGTGCCGCGCAGCTCCGCGGGCACGCTGTCGTCGGCTGCCGAGAAGTCCCCCACGTGCAGCTCGTAGGCGACCATGCGCGCCTGCTCGGCGAAGGGGGGCTTGCGCGTGCCCTCGGCCCAACCGCGGGGTGCCAGGGTCGCGTCGTCGGGATCGTCGAGGTCGAACAGCAGCGACCAGCGCGAATCGGCGCTCAGGCCCACCGACCACGGGTCGGTGACCACGTTGCGAACGACCCGGTCAGCGTCGGGGTCGTAGACCTCGACCTCGAAGCGGTAGGCGGTGCCGCGCCACCGGGGAGTGCCCGTGATCTCCCACACCCCCTGCTCGCCCCGGGTCAGCGGCAGGCCGGGTTGCTGCCCCGGCGGCGAGCCCTCCTGCCCGGCAACGGCAGCGGTGTCCTGCGACACCTCGTCGAGGTCGGTGGGCGCGACCCAGGGCTCTGGCGCGGGCTCGGCGGTGCGGTGCAGCCGCACCGCGCGGGCGGTCGGTGCCCACACCGCGACCGTCGGTCGGCCGTCGTCGTCCCAACGCACCCCCAGCGGTGCGCGGGTCGCGAACCGTTGGTCGAGCAGCAGCGCGGTCTGCACCCCGCTGGCAGCGACCAGCGTGCCGTCGCGGCCCGTAGCCGTGACCACCAGCTGGCCGCCGAGCCAGCGGTCATCCACCTCGTCGTCACCGAGGTGGAGCACGGGGCGCCCCGCGAGGTGCCGGTAGCCGTCCCGGTCGGCGAGGCGCGTGGGCAGGCCGGCCGGGTGGGGGCGCAGGCTGAGCGCGAGATCGGCGCCGTGCACACGGTCGCCGTCGATCCGCATCCCACCGTCAGCTGCCACCAGCAGGTGGCAGAGCAGCCCCGACGCCCCCGCCGCCGGCCAGGTCAGCAGCTGCGAGGTCACCAGGTGCGCCCGCCGCCAGCGCAGCTCGCGCGGGTCGTCGGGATCGGGAGCGGGGCGGGGAGCTCGAGCGGTCACGGGCGCAGTCTGGCACGGCACACGCCGCGCTGCCCACGGCGCGCAACGCCGCCGCGCTGCCCACGGCCCCGCCGCGCGTAGGCTGCCGCGATGGCGACCGAGCCCTCACACCCACCGGCGGCGGCGCTGGCCGACCTGCTCCCACCCGACGTCGATCTCGTCGCCGGTCACGGGCTGCGCCACCCCGACGCGCGGTGGGGATGGCGCGGGATGGTGTGGGGGCGGCTCGGGCGAGGCGACCTCGCGGCCGCCTGCTTCGACCGGGTCGAGGACCCCGGCCTGCAGCCCTGGATCGCCGCGGAGCGTGGCAGGCTCGTGCGCGAGCTCGGGGACCACGCGCGGGCCGCCGGCTACGAGGAGCCCGCCCTCGAGCAGGCCGTGGACCCGGTCGATCGCGCGATGCTGGGCGTGTCCCTGGCGGCGGACGCCGTCGGCGGGGGGCAGGCGGACCTCGCGGCCGAACGGCTCGCGACCGCGCGACGGACGCTCGCGGCAGCGGCTCCCGACGGCCCACGTGCCGAGCGGCAGCGGCTGCGAGCGAGCTGGGTCGCGGTCGAGATCGCCCTGCTGTCGGGCGACGCCCCCGCCGTCGACGGGCTGCCGCGGCTGGACCGGGCCGGGGTGCTGCAGGTCCCCGAGCGGTACGCCGCCGGGTCCCGGTTCCACCTCGCCAAGGGCCTGCTGTTCGCCGGGGCGGTGCGCGGCGACCTGCGGCTGCTCGACCTCGCGTCGTCGCACGCACCTGCGGCGCTGTGGTGGGCGGTCCAGCTGGCCAGAGGGGCTGCAGGGGTCGTCGGCGCCGAGGTGGCCGGCCGCCGCGCGCGGGCCGCGATCATCCCGCTGCCGCCGTGAACCGGCCGCCGCGCG
>JAWLFQ010000056.1:7868-16269 GCA_041685505.1 Nitriliruptoraceae bacterium | reverse complement strand
CGTCGTCGACCGTCTCGAGGATGCGGCCGCGTGGCTCGCTCCACGGGGTGGGCAGGCCGGGTTCGCCTCCCTGATGACCGGCCCGTCCCGCACGGCCGACATCGAGCGCAGCCTGACCATCGGCGTCCAGGGGCCCGACGAGGTGGACGTGCTCGTCCTCACGGGTACCGACGCTGCGACCGAGGAGTCGACATCATGAGCGAGCTACGGTCCTTCGACGAGCGCTACGCCACCGCCCTGGCCGATCCGGACGTTCGCTCCGGGCTCACCGCCTTCCAGCGTGGGTGGCGCGACAGCCGCGACGCGGCCATCGCCGATCTCGAGGAGCAGGAGGGCCGCAGCTTCGACGAGCTGCGGGCCGAGCTCGCGGCCATCAAGGACGGTGTGCGCGTCGACTGGGAGCACCACCTCGACACCTTCACCGCCAACGCCACCGCGGCCGGCGCCGAGGTGGTACGGGTCGCCACGCCAGGCGAGGCCAACGCGCTGATCACCGAGCGGATGCAGGCCGCCGGCGCGGACCTGATGGTCAAGGGCAAGTCGATGGTCTCCGAGGAGATCGGGCTCAACAGCCACCTCGAGGCCGCGGGCATCACCCCGGTGGAGACCGATCTCGGGGAGTGGATCCTGCAGCTGGCGGCGGAGACGCCCTCGCACCTGGTCATGCCGGCGATCCACAAGCGCAAGGAGGTGATCGCCGCCCTGTTCGAGCGCGTGCTGAAAAGGCCCTTCCCGCCCGATGACATCGACCGGATGGTCAAGGTCGCCCGCACCGAGCTGCGTGAGCGCTTCCTGGCCAGCAGCGTCGGGCTGTCCGGCGCCAACGCGCTGATCGCCGAGGGCGGCTCGATCCTGCTGGTGTGCAACGAGGGCAACAACCGCATGTCGGTCGCGCTGCCCAAGCTGCACGTGGTGACCGCCGGTATCGAGAAGGTGGTCCCCACCTACGCCGACGCGATGAAGCAGGTGCGCCTGCTCGGCCGCTCGGCGACGGGCCAGCCCATCACCGTCTACACCAACTTCCTGACCGGACCACGTCCGGGGCAGGAGCAGCTGATCATCCTGCTGGACAACGGCCGGACCGCCATGGCCGAGGACCCGGACGTGGCCGCCGCCCTGCGCTGCATCCGGTGCGGTGCCTGCGCGGACGTCTGCCCGCCCTACGGGGTCGTGGGTGGGCACGCCTTCGGTCACGTCTACACCGGTGCGATCGGGCTGGTGAACACCAGCTTCCACCACGGCATCGAGGCCGCAGCCGGCCCCCAGTCGCTGTGCGTGTCGTGTGGCGCGTGCGCCACCGTGTGCCCGGTCGAGATCCCGCTGCCCGTCCAGATCCTGGAGGTGCGCGAGAACGTGGCACGCGCCGGCGAGGCCGGCACCGCCGGCCGGGTGACCCGGGCCGCGCTGCGGGCCTTCCAGCACCCGACGCTGGTGGACCTCGGGATGCGTGCCGTGGGCGTGGCGACCACGCCCCTGCGCCGGGACGGGGTGACGGCGCTGCCGTCCGCGCTGACCGAACGTGGTCCGCTGGCGGATCGCGTGGGGTGGCGCACCCCGCCGGCCGTGCCGCCCCGCCCCGCCCGGGACACGCTGCGACCGGGTCGTCTGGAGGAGCCACCGCGGCTCGCCGAGCAGCCCCTGGCGGGCCGCAAGGTGCAGCTGTTCCTGCAGTGCGTGTCGGATCGCATGGCGCCCGACATCCCGATCGCGGCGGCCAAGCTGCTGCGGGCCGCGGGGGCGCAGGTCACCGTTCCCCGCGACCAGCACTGCTGCGGCCTGCCGGCCTACGACAGCGGCGAACAGGACGCGGCACGGTCGATGGTGCGCCAGACCATGGACACGCTCGCTGACGGGACGGACGTGGTCACACCTGCCTCGTCCTGCCTGGCGATGCTCGGCCACGACGCGCCGTACCTGCTGCGTGACGACCTCGACGAGGTGGAGCGCGCCCAGGAGCTCGCCGGGCGGACCTACGACCTGATCAGCTACCTGACCAGCGGCCCCGGACGTCTGCCCGCCGGCAGCCTCGATGATGGTGACCGCACGCCTGTCACCGTGCACCGGTTCTGCCAGGCCTCGAACACGCTCGGCCGCAAGGATGCGATCGAGGCGTTCCTGCGCGACGTCGCGGGCGTTCCCGTGGTGCCCCTGCCCGAGGCCAGCGAGTGCTGCGGTTTCGGCGGTTCCACCTCGGTGCGCAACCCCGAGCTGTCCTCGGGGATCCTCGACCGCAAGCTCGGGTGCGTCGACCAGACGGAGTCCTCGGTGCTGATCACCGACAACCCGGGCTGCATACTGCACCTCCGCGGTGGCGTGCACGCGTCGGGACGAAAGGTGGAGGTGCTCCACCTGGCCGAGTACCTGGTGCGACGTCTGCCCGGCGCCACCTCGACGTCTCAGGAGCGCTGATGGACCCTGCAGTGGGTACGAGTCCCCGAGGCACCATCCCCCCGACCACGGCGGAATCCGCGCTGCTGTCCGAGCTGCAGGCCGCCCTCGGCGACGACGGGCTGCGGACCTCGGCCCTGTCGCGTGCGACCTACCGCCGTGATGCGTCGTTCCTGAACGCCGACCCCCTGGCCATCGCGCTGCCCTCCACGCGCGAGCAGCTGGCCACCGTGCTGCGGGCCTGTCGCGACCACCAGGTGCCCTTCACGCCGCGGGCGGCGGGCACGGGCCTGGCGGGCGGTGCCACCCCCACGGGCGTCGGCGGGGTCCGGCCGCTGGTGATCAGCGTCGCCCGGATGGACCGTCTGCTGGAGCTCGACGTCGCCAACCGGCGCGCCCACGTGGAACCCGGGCTGGTCAACGCCCGGCTCGGCCGCGCCGTCGCCGCCCACGGGCTGCGCTTCGCGCCGGACCCGGCGAGCCAGATCGCCGCGACCCTCGGCGGCAACGTCGCCACCAACGCCGGCGGGATCCACGTGCTGACCTACGGGGTGATGAGCCAGCACGTGCTCGCCGTGGAGTTGATGGACACCGACGGGGCGGTCCACCTGCTCGACGGTCGCCTCCCCGAGCAGGCAGGCCTCGACCTGCGGGGCGTGAGCGTCGGTGGTGAGGGCACTCTCGGCTTCGTGGTCGGCGCGTGGCTCAAGCTGCTGCCGGCACCACCGGCCATCGGCACGCTGCTCGCCGGTTTCGACACCCTGGAGGCGGCCGCGGCCACCGTCGGTGCCCTGGTCACCTCCGACCGGTTGCCCGACGCCGTGGAGCTGATGGATGCCCGTGCCATCGCGCTGGTGGAGGGCTACGCCCAGGCGGGCTACCCCACCGATGCCGCCGCGGTCCTGCTGCTCGAGTACGAGGGCCTGCCCGCCGGGGTCAGCGCCGGGGTCGACACCGCCGCGCGGCTGGCCGGTGAGCACGGCGCCACCGAGGTGGTACGCGCCGCCGACGCGGATCAGCGCGCCCGGATCTGGAAGGGCCGCAAGGCCGTCGCCGGCGCGATCGCCAAGCAGGCGCCGGACTTCTTCCTCCAGGACATCGTCGTGCCGCGCTCCCGGCTCGGGGAGATGCTCGACGCCGTGGTGGCCATCGGCGAGCGCGAGGACCTGATCATCCTGAACGTCGTCCACGCCGGTGACGGCAACCTCCATCCCTTCGTGCTGTTCGACCGGCGTGAGGAGGGCGTGCTCGACCGGGTCTTCGCCGCCGGGCACGACATCGTGACCACGGCGCTCGCGCTGGACGGCACCGTCACCGGCGAGCACGGCGTCGGCATCGAGAAGCGCGACTTCCTGTCCCAGGTCTACACCGCCGACGACCTCGCCGCGCAGCAGGCCGTGCGTCGGGCGATGGAGCCGTCTGGCCTGGCGAACCCGGACAAGGTCCTGCCCACCACCGTCGGCTGTCAGGAGGCCCGCATGGTGCCCGAGGGGGCATGGGTATGAGCGATGCGACGACGATGACCACCGAGGTGGCGTCGATCGTGGCCGCGGTCGACGCGGCCCGTGGTCGGCAGCGTCAGCTGGTGGTCCGGGGTGGCGGCAGTGTCCTCGACCGCCTGCCACCGACCGACGCCGAGGAGCTCTCGACCGCGCAGCTGACGGGGGTGATCGACCACCGGCCGGAGGACCTCGTGATCACCGTCCGGGCCGGCACCCCGGTCGACGAGCTGTCGGCGTTGCTGGCGGCCCACGGGCAGGAGTGCCCGATCGAGCCGCTGGCCGGCCACGGCTCGACGGTGGGCGGTCGGCTGGCCACCGCCCTGGCGGGTCCCCGGCAGCTGCAGGCCGGGCGTGTGCGTGACTGGGTGCTCAGGGTGCGTCTGGTCACCGCAGACGCACGGGTGGTCACCGCGGGAGGGGTCACGGTCAAGGACGTCACCGGCTACGACCTGTGCCGCCTGGCGACCGGGTCGTGGGGCACCATCGGGGTGATCGCGGAGGTCACGCTCAAGCTCCGACCGATCCCGATCCACAGCGCGTGGTTCGCCGCCGAGCGGCCGGCTCCACGCGTGCTCGCCGAGCTGTACCGGCCGGCTGCCGTGGTCACGACGGGCGAGGGCACCCTGGTGCATCTCGAGGAGCATCCCGACGACATCAGGGCGCAGGCCACGGCCGCGGGGCTGCAGCCCGCTGACCCGCCGGCATGGCCGACGACGGCGCGTGCCGCGGTCGACCCGTCACGGCTCGCGGAGCTGACCAGTCTGGCGGAGGCCACCGGCCTGACCTACGCCGCGTTCGAGGGGGTCGGGGTGTGCCTGCTCGACGGCGATGCCGACGCGCTCGCGGCTGCGGGTGAGCGGGCCGCCGAGCTCGGCGGTTCCCTGCTCGTGCTCGATCCCGGCCGGGGCGGCCCCGGATGGGGTGACCGGACCGAGGACACCATGGGCCTGCGGGTCCGCGCCGCGCTCGACCCTGAGCAGCTCCTGCTCGATGTGAGGCAGCCGCGATGATCCAGCCAGAACCGATGTCGATCTTCGACGCCGACCAGCTCGCCGCCTGCGTGCAGTGCGGCTTCTGCCTGTCCTCCTGCCCGACCTACGAGGCGACCCACCTCGAGGAGCACGGTCCTCGTGGCCGCATCCTGGCCATGCGCCTGGTCGAGGAGGGCGAGCTCACCATCGACGACCCGGACGTGGTGGACTCCCTCGAGACCTGCGTGCAGTGCCGGGCGTGCGAGACCGTGTGCCCGTCGCTGGTGGAGTTCGGCTCCCTGATGGAGACCGCCCGGGCCGAGATCACCGAGCGGCAGCCACCGCGCGGGCCCGCGGGTCTGGCCCAGCGGCTGCTCTTCGTCGCCCTGGTGCGCCGTGGTCTCATACGGGCCGGTGGGATCCTGCTCGCGCTCGCCCAGGCGGTGGGTGCGGATCGGCTGGTGCCGGCACGGCTGAGGCCGGCGCGACGCGTCCGGCTCGCCGACACCCTGCGCAGCTACCGGTTGCCGCCCCCGGGTGCGCCGGTACGCGGCGACGCGTTCCTGTTCCGTGGCTGCGTGATGGACGGGCTGTTCCGGGACGTCCACCAGGCCACCGCGCAGGTGCTCGCCGCGGTCGGCTACCGGCCACGTTTCGAGCCGGCACCGCCGTGCTGCGGCGCGCTGTCGGCCCATGCCGGCCGGGAGGAGGAGGCGCACGCCCTGGCCGAGGCCACGATCGCGGCCTACGCCGGGACGACGGGCCCCATCCTGGTGAACTCGGCGGGTTGTGGCGGTGCGATGAAGGAGTACGGGAAGCTGCTGGGGACCGAGGAGGCCCGGGCCTTCAGCGCCCGTGTCAAGGACCTCTCGGAGCTCGTCTCCCCCGAGGAGGTCACCGCTCGGGGAGGAGAGGTCGCGCTCACCCTCGCTTACCAGGCCCCCTGCCACCTGCGCAACGTGCAGGGGCTCTCCGACCAGGCCCGCGCCCTCGTGGCGGCGATACCCGGGCTCACCCTGCTCGAGCCCGACGACGAGCAGCAGTGCTGCGGCTCCGGTGGTATCTACTCCTACCTGCAGCCGGAGCTCGGTGACGCGATGCTCGCCCACAAGCACGCTTCCCTGCAGCGCACGGGCGCACAGGGGGTGGTCTCCGGCAATCCGGGGTGCGCCATGCAGATCGCGCGCGAGGGGTGGGAGATCCACCACCCGGCGCAGCTGCTGGCTCGTTCCCTCACGCCGTGAGCTCACGGGGGGCGGTACCCCTCGAACACCGACAGCTCGCTCCACCGCGGCGCGATGGTCAGCCCTACTCAGCGGCAGACGCCCCGGCCATCACCAACACTTCCATGGACACCCGCTGCTGACCTCACCCACCGGTGACGCGGACGGACCACAACCGCACCGCGACGATCGCGCATCCGAGGAGTCCGACGCCGACCACCAGCGCCGCGGCACCCGGCGTCCCTGCGACGGCGAAGCCCGCGATCACGGCGATGGTCCCCGACAGCAGGAAGCCGGCTGCGGCGACCAGGTCACGTTCGCGCAGGGGGAGCCCGACCGCGATCACGGCCACGACCGGGCCGACCAGCAGCACGAACGGTGCCAGGTTCGCGATCACACCCACCTCGATGCCCGACCGCGTGAGGAGTGCGATCCCGAGCAGGAGCACCGCCAGCACGGCGCCGGCGGCGACCAGACCGGGCTGCGCGCGCATCCGGCCGGCCAGCACCAGGACGACCGGGGTCGCGAACACCAGCAGCGGGACGACCCAGGCGCCCGGGGTCGCTGAGAGCGGCAGCGCGACGATCGCCGCCATGCCGAAGACGGTGGCGGGCAGCAGTAGACGTGCAGGCGGTCCGTCGGGTGGTGGTTCGCGCACGGCGGCGCCCCTGGTGGGTGGCGGACATCGGGTGGTGACCAAGGCGTGACGCTACTACCAACCGGCCCGCCCGGTGCACCCCGCCACCTACCCTCACCGCTCGTCACCCGGACGGAGCCGAGCGCGTGCCACATCGACAGCTGCCCGCCGACACGCCACCCGATCCGTGGCGGACGCTGACCAGCCGTGAGGTCTACACCAACCCGTGGATCCGCGTACGCGAGCACGAGGTGCTGCGACCGGACGGCTCCCCGGGGCTCTACGGCGTGGTGTCGATGACGCCTGCCGTCGGGGTCGTGGCGCTCACCGCCGCCGAGGAGGTCGTCATGGTGGGACAGTGGCGCTACGCGCTCGGCGAGTACTCCTGGGAGCTCGTCGAGGGCGGGGTCGACGACGGCGAGGACCCACTCACCGCGATCCAGCGGGAGCTCGCCGAGGAGGCCGGCTACCAGGCCTCGTCCTGGGCTCCGCTGGGTCCCCCCCTGGCGGTGAGCAACTCGGTCACCGACCAGCGTGGCCAACTGTTCGTCGCCCGGGATCTCCGAGCGGTCCCCCGAGCCCCCGAGCCGACCGAGGACCTGCTGCTGGCCCACATCCCGCTCGACGAGGCCCTGGAGCTGATCGACCGGGGCCAGATCAGCGACGTGCTCACGATCCTCGGTCTGCTGGCCTACGACCGCGCCCGCCGCGCGGGCTGAGTCTTGGGATGCTGCCAGGGGCCCGACGCCGCCGCGGGGAGGTGGTCGGTCACCGGCGGGCCCGGGGCGCTGCGTCCCGCGGCCCGGACGATCGCGGCCGCGGTGGTGGCCCGTGGTGTCCCCCCGACACGCGCTGCGGCCGTGGAGCTCGTCGCACACGAGCTGCTCGCCAACGCGCTCGAGCACGGACACCTCGGCGACGTCGATCTGCCCATAGACGTCGAGGTGGAGCCCAGCGGCACGGACCGGGTGCTCCTCCGGGTCGTCGACCGGGCCGTCGGCGGTCCCTGGTCGCCCCCGTCGCGCTCCGGTGGGGACCCGACCGGGTCCGACGCCGAGCGCGGTCGGGGCCTGGTGCTGGTCGCCGCAGCGGCGACCGCGTGGCGGGTCGTCCCCACCGCACGGAGCACCTGCGTCGAGGTGGAGCTGTCAGCCTTGGCGGGTCGAGGGCGGATCGCTGGGTAGCGTTCGCGCAACCGCACCGAAGGGAGACGGACGTGGCGCCCGGTGCCCCGCTGCTGCTCGTGGCGATCCTCTTGACGGCGCAGGCCAGGGAGCCGGGTGCCAACCGCACCGGTCGTCTGCGGCTCAGCAGTCTCACTGGCTCGGTCAGCAACCGGGTGATCGAGGAGCTCGACGTCGATGCGGTCGTCCAGCGCGTCGACGTCGACGGTGTGCTGGCGCGGGTGGACGTGAACGCGCTGCTGGACCGGGTCGATCCCGACCGGCTGCTCGACCGGGTCGATCCCGACCGGTTGCTGGACCGGGTGGAGGTGGACCGGCTGCTCGACCGGGTCGATCCCGACCGGCTCCTGGACCGGGTGGAGGTGGACCGGCTGCTCGACCGGGTCGATCCCGACCGGCTCCTGGACCGGGTGGAGGTGGACCGGCTCCTGGGACGTGCGGACGTCGATGCGCTCCTGGCCGCGGTCGATGTCGACGCGCTGGTCGCCCGGGTGGA
>JAWLFQ010000056.1:0-7768 GCA_041685505.1 Nitriliruptoraceae bacterium | reverse complement strand
GCGATCCTGGCGAGGGTGGATCTGGACGCGCTGGTCGCCCGCATCGACCTCGACGCCACGTTGGAGACGGTCGACATCGAGGCCCTGACCCGGCGTGCGGGGATCCCCGAGCTGATCACCGAGAGCACGGGCCAGGCGGCGAACTCCGCTCTCGATCTCACCCGCCGGCAGCTGGTCGCCGTCGACGCCGGGCTGCTCCGTGTGCTGCAGCGGTTGCTGCGCCGTGACCTGGCCGCGCTGGCACCGGGACCGCCGCGGCTGCTGACCAACCGGCCGGGTCAGGTGCAGGATCCGCAGCTCTCGCGGTCACGGACCGAGGCGCGCATCGAGGTGAGCGGCTACTACGCCGGACCGGCCAGCCGCCTCATCGCCGTGGCCGGCGATCTGGTCGCCTCCGCGGCGACGTTCACCGCCACCGCCGTGACGGTGTCATGGCTGCTGTCGGTGGTCGTCGGGGTCAGCTTCGACACCACCCAGCGCTCCGGCCCCCTCTGGGCGGTGGCTGTGGTGCTCTGGTACCTGCTGTGGTGGTGGGCCACCGTCAGCGTCGCCGGCCGCACCCCGGTCATGGCCCTGGTCGGACTGAAGGTCGTGAACCGGGACGGGACGCCGATACGTGCCGGCCGGTCCCTGCTGCGCGCGGCGATCCTCCCGCTGAGCCTGGGGCTGTTCGGCGTCGGCATGCTGCCGGTGCTGATCGACCGGGAGCGTCGGGCCCTGCACGACCTCGTCTCCGGCGCGGCGGTGGTCTACGACTGGGGTGGCCGCCCCGCCGAGCTGCCGTCCCCGATCAGCCGGTGGCTCGCGGAGCACGGGGCCGCACCGCAGGATGCCGGCGCGACCGCCGAGGCGCCGTGATGCGGACCCTGGGGCTGCTCGGCGGGATGGCCTGGCCCTCGACCGTGGAGGCCTACCGGGCGATCAACACCGCGGTGGCCGAACGGCTCGGGGGCACCCACTCCGCACCCCTGATCGTCTGGTCCTTCGACTTCGCCGAGGTGGAGGCGCTGCAGGCATCGGCGCGGTGGGACGCTGCCGGTGCGCTCCTGGCCGACGCGGCGCGTCGGCTCGAGCTCGCCGGCGCGGAGGGTCTCATGCTGTGCACCAACACGATGCACCGGGTGGCGGAGGCCATCGAGGCCGAGGTGTCGATCCCGCTGCTGCACATCGCCGATGCGACGGCGGCGGCCATCGTGGCCGACGGCGGTGTGCGCGTGGGGTTGCTCGGGACGCGGTTCACGATGGAGGACGACTTCTACCGCGACCGCCTCAGCGCCCGAGGGCTCGAGGTCGTGCTCCCCGACGCGGACGATCGCGCCACCGTGCACCGGGTCATCTACGAGGAGCTGATCCACGGCCGCCTGACCACGGACAGCCGTGCCGCCTACCGTGCCATCGTCGACCGCCTCGTCCAGGATGGTGTCCAGGGGGTGATCGCCGGATGCACGGAGATCGAGCTCCTGCTCGGTCCCGAGGACGTCCCGGTGGCGTACTACCCGACGACGAGCCTGCACGCGGCGCAGGCGGCGGCCTGGGTGCTGGGGGAGGACACCGGCTGAGCAGGGTGTGGCCGGCACGCCACGGCAGCGGCTCACGGTCGGGGCCGGCACACTGGGTGGCCAGCGGGGGTCCAGGGGTCGGGTGGCCAGAGGTCGTACCACCGGCCGCGGTGGATCACCCCGCGACCTCGCTAGGTTCCCCCACGCGGGTGTCCCCGCGCCGCTCCCCGAGGAGGCAGTGTGGCCAGCGACCAGGGCGCGACGATCGTGCTCGTGCGACACGCCACCACCGCCGCCACCGGCAAGCGGCTGGGTGGCTGGACGGCAGGTGTGCACCTCGACGAGGCCGGCGAGGCGCAGGCGCGGGCGACCGCCGAGCGGCTCGCCGGCGCACGGATCACGGCGGTCTACAGCTCACCGTTGGAGCGCACGCAGGACACGGCCAGGATCGTCGCCCGGCCTCACGGCCTGAAGGTCCGGACCCGGCGGGGGCTGGGCGAGGTCGACTACGGCGAGTGGACCGACCGGCCGCTCGGGCAGCTGCGCCGACGCAAGCTGTGGGCGGTGATCCAGACGACGCCCTCACGGGTGACCTTCCCCGGCGGCGGGTCGATCCGCGGGGCACAGTCGCGTGCCGTGGAGGCCACCGAGTCGCTGGCCGGCGAGCATCCCGGTGAGGTGATCGTGTGCGTCTCGCACGCCGATGTCATCAAGGCCGTCGTCGCCCACCACCTCGCCATGCCGCTCGACGCCTTCCAGCGGTTGGTGATCTCCCCCGCGTCGATCACGGTGCTCGCGCTGCCCGCCGGGGCCGCCCCGGCGCTGCTCACGATCAACGACACCGGCCTCGCCGGACCGCCGCTGCCAGCAAGGGACGACACATGATCGACGTGGAGCTCACCGCGCCCCACCACGTGACCGTCGGGTTCACCGGCGTCCCCGGGGCACGGACCTTCTTCCTCCAGGCCGAGGACGACAGCCAGCGGGTCGAGTTCGTCCTCGAGAAGGGTCAGGCCCGCGGCATCGGCGAGCTGCTGGTCCAGCTGCTCGCCCGCGTCGACGACGCTGCGGCCACCGACTGGGATCGCACCGCGATGGCGCTGCGGGTGCCGCTCGATGCCCGGTGGCGGGTCGGGGAGCTCTCGCTCGGCCTCGACCGGGAGCAGGATCGGTTCCTGCTCGAACTGACCGAACTGGTGGCCGAGGACGGTGGGCCCGAGCCGCGTGAGGCACGGCTGTGGCTGGACCGTGACCTGGCCCGGCGGCTGGCCTCCCACGCCGACGAGGTGGTGGAGCAGGGCCGGCCGACCTGTGAGCTGTGCGGACGCCCCACGGCGGCCGATGGCGAGCACGTCTGTCCGGCGACCAACGGTCACGGCAAGCTGACGCGCTGACCGTGACCGCATCGATGACGCCGGCGGACCGGCTGCGGTCGGCCCCGGTCGAGGTCGTGGGTCGGTTCGCCGACGCGTCCAACGCGACCCTGCTCGTCCGTCTCACCGACCGGGACCAGCGGTCGCTCGAACAGCTCGAGCGGGCGCTCGGGCGTGCCCCGGAGCTCGACGACCTCGATCCGGACGATCTGGCGGTCTACAAGCCGCAACGCGGGGAGCGGCCGCTGTGGGACTTCCCCGCCGGGACGCTGCACCGCCGTGAGGTCGCCGCCCACGAGGTGTCGCTCGCGCTCGGCTGGGAGCAGGTCCCGACCACCGTCCTGCGGGTCGAGGCCCCCTTCGGTGCCGGCTCCCTGCAGGGCTACGTCGCCCACGACGTGGAGGAGCACTACTTCACGCTGCTCGAGGGCGGCGACCCCGCGGTGGTCGCCCAGCTCGAGGCCATGGTCGTCTTCGACGCCCTCATCGAGAACGCCGATCGCAAGGCCGGCCACGTGCTGTTCGTGCCGGGGACCCCGGGCCGGGTGTGGCTGATCGACCACGGGGTGAGCTTCCACACCGGGCCGAAGCTGCGGACCGTCGCCTGGGAGCTGGCCGGCCAGGACGTGCCACCTCGCCTCCTGGCCGACGTCGACCGGTTGCGCGAGCGACTGGCCGGTGACCTGGGCGCCCGCCTGCGGACGCTGCTGACCGGTGACGAGGTCGCGGCGCTCGAGGGGCGCTGCGTCGACCTGCTGGCGCGGGGCACCTACCCGCAGCCCACCGTCCCGCACCCGTACCCCTGGCCGCTGCTGTGAGCCGGCACCGTGCGGGGGAGTGGGGGCGCTGATGGCGAACTACCGCGATCAGGGCATCGTGCTGCGGACCTACAAGCTCGGGGAGACCGACCGCATCCTCCACCTGTTGACCCAGGGTCGGGGCAAGGTCCGGGCGGTCGCGAGGGGGATACGGCGGCCCGGCAGCCGCTTCGGCGGCCGGCTCGAGGCCTTCAGCCACGTCGATCTGCAGCTGTACGAGGGTCGCAACCTCGATCAGATCACCCAGGCGGAGCTGATCGCCCCCCACGCCCGTATCCGCACCGACCACGGGGCGTCGGCGGCGGCGTCGGTGATGGCCGAGGTCGTCGATCACGTCGCCCAGGAGGGCGAGCGTGACAACGGGGTGTTCCTGCTGCTGCGGGCCGGTCTCCAGGCCCTGGACGCCGAGCCCGCCGATCCCGCCATCTTCGTGGACGCGTTCCTGCTGCGCGTCGCCTCGATCGTCGGCTTCCACGTCTTCACCGACGCCTGTGCCGTGTGCCGCACCCCCGGCCAGCACGTGTTCCTGAGCGTGAAGGCCGGTGGAGCGCTGTGCGCCGACTGTGCCCCGACCGGCACCCGTGCCGTGGACCGCACCGTCATCGACGCGGTCGCGCTGCTGGCGCGTTCGGGGGAGTGGTCGGCGCTGCCGGCCCTGGCTCGTGAGCAGCCCGCTGCGCGGGCCACGGCCGCCTCCTACGCCCAGGCGTTCGCGGAGCACCACCTCGACCGGCGGCTGCGGGCCTATCCGGCGGTCCCACGTCCCTGAACCAGCGCGCTTCAGGCGCGCGGTCGACGGGCACGGACGGCGCCGACCAGGGGCAGGTCGGGGTCGGGTCGCAGTACCACCTTGCCCGCCCGGGCCCGGGGTCCCGCCGAGGCCGCCACCATCGCGTCCTGCCACCGCTCGAGGGGCGCGAGGTGCGTCACCAGCGCGTCGGCCGGGAAGGCGGGATCGTGGAGCCACTCGACGGCGTGCTCGGCGGAGCGGCGGCCGTCCAGGGACGGCTCGGGACCGCCGTTGATCGTCCCACGCACCGTCAGCTCCCGGTTCCACACCAGCGACCAGTCGACGGACTGCTGCCGGGCCGCGCCGGCGAGCACGAGCGTGCCGCCGGGACGCAGCAGGTGGAGGCCGAGGTCGATCGTGTCCGGGTAGCCGACGCAGTCGAACACCGCGGCGACACCGCGCTCGAGCAGTGGCAGCGGCGTGCGTTTGGCCGTGAGCACCCGTCCGCCGTCCTGTTCGGCCAGCGCGTGCACCGCGGCCGGGCCCGTGGGTAGCACCCGGCTCGCACCGACCGATCGCGCGCGGGCGGCACCGAAGCTGCCGGGCGAGACCACGGCCACGTCGAGGTCCGGGTACAGCCGGCGCAGGGCGGCGGTCAGCAGCAGACCGATCGTGCCGGGTCCGATCACCACGACCCGGTCCCCGTCCCGCTCCCAGCGCAGCGCCGCGTGCAGCGCTACCGCCAGGGGCTCGGTCAGCACGGCCCGCACCGAGGACAGCTCCCCGACCTCCAGGCACTGCGAGCGGTGCGCGACGAGCTGCTGGCCGAACCCGCCACCCACCGCCAGGTCGAAGCCCTGGGTCGGCGCGGCGCACCCGGTCTCCCCCGGTAGGTCGAAGCGCTCACAGGCGTGCGGCAGCCCACGGTGGCAGGTGCCACAGACGGGGTCGAAGCCGCGGTGCACGCAGGACAGCACCGGATCCAGGGCGACCCGGCTCCCCACCGCCAGGTCGTCGACCCCCGTCCCGACCTCCTCGACCACGGCCACGACCTCGTGGCCCGGGATCACGCGGGCCGCGGTGTAGAAGGCGCTGAGCACCAGGGAGATACGGGCATGGGCCAGACCGACGTCGCTGCCGCAGATGCCGGCGAGCTCGGGGCGCAGCCGCACCCAGTGCGGCCCGGGGAGCTCAGGGGCGGGCAGTTCCTGCTCGAAGCGGAACAGCCCACCCCGCCGCCAGCCGGCATCGGACCGCAGACGTCCGGCGGCCGTGGTCCACAGGTAGCGGGGCACGGTGGTCTCGGCGATGACCGCTCGCATGGTCACCTCCCGGCCACGGTGGCGGCGGTCCGACGCTGTGGCCCGAGCAGGCCCTGCGCCGCGGCCCAACGACGGACGTCGGCCATCCCGGTGTCGAGGTCGATGGCCGGCTCGAAGCCGAGTACCTGCCGGGCGTGCTCGATCCGGTAGCTACCGGTGCGGGCCAGCAGGCGCATCGAGGCGGCGCCGAGCTCGTTGCTGCGACCGAACCGGCGCTGCATCCCACCGACCAGGCTCGCCGCTGCGACCGCGGTCGGGGTCGGCAGGTGTCGTGGCCGGCTGCCCACCATGGCGCCCAGCCGGCCGAAGTACTCGGCGCAGGTGGTCGCGACCCCATCGGTGAGGTGGAACACGCCACCGGCCGCCGCCGGGGTGGCGATCGCGCGGGTGATGCCGTCGAGCAGGGTGTCGAGGTGGACGTGGCTGAGGATGCCCCGTCCGCGGGCGGGCAGGACGGCCTGCCGTGCGCGGAGGTAGGTCAGTGGCAGGACCACCCACGGTCGCGATCCCGGTCCGTACACGTCACCCGGCCGCAGCACCACCACCTCGAGGTCGCCGGCGAGACCGGCGGCCATCACGAGACGCTCGCTGGCCACCTTGGTGTCGACGTAGGCGTCGCCGTTGGGGCGCATCGGCCGCGACTCGTCGACCCAGGCCGGCAGGTCGAACCCGTGGACGACCACCGAGGACAGGTGGACGAACCGGCGGGCACCCGCGGCGGTGGCCGCCGCCAGCACCCGCCGGGTGCCCTCGACGTTGACCGCGTGCATGCGTGCCACGGGCACGATGTTGGAGACGATCGCCGCGGTGTGGACCACGGTGTCGACGCCGTCGAGCAGGTGCGCCCAGGGTCGCGGATCGGTCGTGCTGCCGAGGTGGACGCCCGCACCCGCATCGCCCGCACCCGCATCGCCCGTGACGTCGATCCTGCGGACCTCCACGCCCAGGTCGTCGAGGTGCTCGGACAGCGCGCGTCCGATGAAGCCGTTGGCACCGGTGACGAGCACCGGGCCCACGGGGATGGGCCCGCCCCGCGCCGCGTCGGCCGTCACGGGCACCGGACTCACCGACCGGTGCGGGTGGCCGCCCGCTCGGAGACCTGCCGCAGCGCGGCGCTCACCCGGTCGCTGACCCGGCCGGGGGCGGCCGCGTCGCCGTCGCTGCCGACCGTGCCTGCGGCCCGGGGCGTGACCCGCAGGTCGGTCTCTCCGCTGCGCTGTCGCTCGTGCTCGATCGCCCGGATGTAGCGCCAGTAGTCGACCTGCATCGTGTGCCGCTCCGAGCGCAGGTACCGCTTCGCCATGATGCGCCGGTCGCGGCGGATCCAGTCCCGCATCCGTTCGACCGGTGGCAGCACCGCCGCGCCCGTCAGCAGATCACCGACCCACTCGGCCTGGTGCTCCATCAGCGCGATGTTCGCGCCGACGGTCTGGATGAAGCCGAGCAGGTACAGGCCCGGGCGCTCGGGGGCGACGACCCGCTGGTACAGCGGGAGCTCGTTGTCGCGGACCTCGAGCACCTCGGGCGCCAGGAACGGCAGGCTGACCTGGTAGCCCGTGGCGTACACCAGCACGTCGACCGGCTCGACGCGTCCGTCGACGAAGCGGACCTTGTCGCCCTCGAGCGACGCGACGTCGCCGACCACCTCGATGTCGCCGTGGCCGACCAGGTCGTACAGCCGTGACGACACGGTCGGGTGCGCACCGAGGAGGCGGTGATCGGGCGTGGGGAGCCCGCGGTCCTGCGGTCGGCCGACCGAGGCCCGCATCAGCAGCTCGTACAGCTTGCGTTCGACCCGGAAGGGCAGGTGGGCCGTGAGCGGGGAGGACAGTTGATCGACCGGCTTGCCGAAGACGTACTTCGGGATCACGTGGACACCGTGCCGGGTGGACAGCAGCACCTGCGTGGCCAGCGGTGCCGCATCGCAGGCGATGTCCATGCCGGAGTTGCCGACCCCGATGACCAGCACGCGCTGGCCGTCGAACACCGTCGGCTCGCGGTAGTCGTGGGAGTGGAACGCCGTGCC
>JAWLFQ010000135.1:0-3954 GCA_041685505.1 Nitriliruptoraceae bacterium | reverse complement strand
GCCGCTGTGTCCCCGCACGATGGCTCGGCTGATGGTCAGGCCGATGCCGCTGCCGGCAACGTGGCGCCGCGAAGGGTCGACCCGGAAGAAGCGTTCGAAGACGTGCGGGAGGTGTTCAGGGGCGATCCCCTCACCGGTATCCGCGATGGCGAGGGTGGCGTCGCCGGCGGTCGCGGTCAGCGTGGCGGTGACCGTCCCGGAGTCGGGAGTGTGTTCGAGCGCGTTCTCGAGCAGGTTGGCGAGGACCTGCGCGAGCCGGTCGCGGTCGCCGTCGACGATCACCGGCGCTGCAGGGGTGTGGATGTCGACCTCCAGCCCTCGTGCCCGTGCTGCCGGAGAGACCGCGTCGACCGCTGCACGTACGAGCTCGCCGAGGTCGATCGGTCGCAGGTCGTAGCTGAGTTGGCCTTCCTCGGCGCGCGAGACGAGCGAGAGGTCCTCCACGAGCCGCTGGAGCCGACCGGTGGCGTCCTGGAGCGTTGCGAGCGTCCCGGAGTCGGCCTCGACCACACCGTCAGCCAGCCCCTCGTGGTAGGCGTCGATGGTGGCCAGCGGGGTACGGAGCTCGTGGGCGAGGTCCGCCAGCAGCCGCCGACGGGTTGCCTCGGTGTGCTCGAGGGCGTCGGCCATACCGTTGAACGCCACGGTGAGATCGGCCAACTCGTCCTCCACGGCAGGGCGTGGGGCCCGTTCGCCGAGACGGCCAGCAGCCAAGGCATCAGCGGTGCGTGACAGCTCCTCCACCGGTCGGGCGATCCTGGTCGCCAGCAACCACGACACGCCCGTGGCAGCTGCCGCTGCGACCAGGATCCCGATGGTGAGCGAGAACAGCAGCGTCTGCGAGAGTGCCTGGTCGAGGTGGTAGGCGACCACGTCGGAGATCGGTCCGACCGCGCGACGGATGTGGTCGTGGAAGATCGGCGGGGCGACCAGGAAGGCGACGACCCCGAGCGTGCCGGCGCCGACAAGGATGACCAGGAGCTGGCCGACGAACAGCCGCCGAACCAACCGTCGTCGTGGGGCCCGCGCGTTCACGCGTCGACCATGCGGTAGCCGACACCACGGACGGTGCGGACGAAACGGGGCTCGTCGGTGGTGTCACCGAGCTTGCGGCGCAGGTTGGCGACATGGACGGCGACGACGTGGTCGTCGCGGTACTCCGAGGACCCCCACACCCGGTCCAGCAGCTGCTCCTTCGAGAACACCACGCGAGGCTGCGCGCTCAGCGTGTCGAGCAGGTCGAACTCCAGACGGGTCAGCTCGACCGGCTCCCCAGCGACGTGGACCTCGCGGGCCGTAGCGTCGATCGTGAGCTCACCGAACCTTCGGACACCGCCGGAGGTCGGGGCGGCATGGCGCGGGCGGCGCAGCATCGCCTGGATGCGGGCCACCAGCTCGTTGGGTGAGAACGGCTTGGTCACGTAGTCATCCGCACCGACCCGCAGACCGACGATCCGGTCCACCTCGTCGGTGCGGGCCGTGAGCATGACGATGTAGGGGTCGGCGTCCTCACGCACACGGCGAGCGACCTCGAGCCCATCGATCCCCGGAAGCATCAGGTCGAGCACGATGACCTCCGGGGTGACCCGGCCGATCACCTCCAGCGCCTCCTCGCCGTCGTAGGCCGCATGGACCTCGTAGCCCTCCCGGCGCAGGTAACGCGTGACGAGATCGACCAGGGGGCGTTCGTCATCGACGACGACGACCGTGATCGGTTGGTTCACGCGTGGTGTTCCTGTCCGGTTGTGGCGAGCTCACGGCGGAGGTCACGGTACTCGCCGATGTCGATCTCACCCCGGGCGAGCCGCCCGTCGAGGATCGACCGGGCAGAGGGCTGCGCGGCGCCGGCAGCCGGGACGATGCGTCCGGCCGCCCAGATCGCGACCAGTACGACCACCACCCAGAACGAGGCCATCCCCAGCCAGTGCCACCACGGTGCCGCGGCCCACATGATGTCGGTACTCCTCGGGTTGTGCTGCGCTGGTCGTCAGCCGGCGGAAGCCGTCGCGGTGAAGTTGCCGGTCACCTGCACCGCAGACTGCTGGTCACCCGCCTCCAGGGGGATCGCGAGGTGGTGCGGCCCGTCCATGCCCGGATGCATCTGCAGCGGGAACTGCAGCAACACCGAACCACCCGGGGCAACGGTGAACTCCTGGCCTGCCTCGGTCAGCTCACCGTCGGCATAGACCGGCCCAGGGCAGCAGCCCTCGAGCACCCGCGGTTGCCCCGCCGTGAACGCCAGCTCGCGGCCGGTCGGGTTGGAGACCTCCCAACCTGGCACATAGGTCACCCCGAGTGCGACGTCACCCATCGCAACCTCCGCATCAGCGATCCGCAACCCAGCGAGTTCGACCTCCCCGGACATCGTCCCCGGTGCCGTCCGGGCCGGACCACCCATCGGGTTCGGCAGCGACGCATCTGTCGCAACGTCGCCGCCGGAGGTCGCCAACATCGCCACGATCACCGCCAGGGCGGCAACGGCCATCAGGACGGACAGGCGGCGCAGCAGCGGCGTGTTGCTTCGCGGGTCGTTCGCACGGTGCGAGGACGTGCGGGCCATGTCGGGCCTCCGGAACGGTTGGTCAGGTTGCTCAGCTGGTGGCGGTGATCTGGCCGTAACGGTTGTCGATCCGTCGGACGATCTCGTCCAACGGGATCCCGGCAGCACGCTGCTCGGCGACCTCCTCCGCTTCGGCGAGACAGACCGCGCAGCCGGTGGCATGCCGCTCCCAGCCGCCCTCGGGCCGTTCGAAGCAGTCCAGCAGATGCCGGTGGGCGAGGAAGTCCTCGCACCCGCAGTAGCAACGCACCTGCGTGAACACTTCCGGGTCGGCGGCAGCGGCCTCGTACAGGACCTGGTGCTCGCTGGGCAGTGACGCGAGGTCGACCGCACCGCCGGGCGCGACCTGCAGCATCTGCGGCGCATCCCCACCGGTGGCCTCGCCCTGCGCCAGCGGTCCGATGACGAGCCAGACGGCAACGGCGAACGCCACGATGGAGACGACCAACACCCACCACGGGCGACGGTCTGCACTGCCGGCCTCGCCCGCCACGCTCGTTCCTCTCACATCACCATCGCGGTCATCAGGATGGTGCCGGTGGATGATGCGAACGGCGGCAAGGGCGCATCAAGAACGCGTCAAGGCGGGCAACGACCGCCGGCGGCAGGGCCATCGCAGCAGGCTCCGGCGCCGCGTGCTGGGGTGGCTTCGCAACTTGACGCAGCCTTGAGCCTGTCCAGACTCCGGCCGGATGGCTGTGGGCGACCTTGGGGTCCGTACCGACCTGCACGACGACCACCAACCACCGGGAAGGAACCCACATGTCGATCCGGAACCGGACCGTCACCGTCGTCACCGGCGCGGCCGTCGCGACTGCACTACCGCAGCATGGCCACCACCCGCCCGCTGACCGTGCGCGCACCGGCGAGCTGGTGGTCACCGCCTCACCCTGAGGCCGGGATTCGCAGCGCACAACGACGAAGCGCACAACGACGAGACGGAAGGGCCGACGATGATGTGGGGATGGGGTTCCGGGTTCGGCTGGATCTGGATGCTGATCGTCTGGGCTGTGGTGATCGGCGGTGTGGTCTGGCTCGTCACCCAGCTCTCCACCAGGGACGGCCCACGGGAGCGGGGCGGACCCGGCGACGCGCGCAGCATCCTCGACGAACGCTTCGCCCGCGGGGAGATCGACGAGGCCGAGTACCGCCGCATCCGCGACGAGCTCTCCAGCTGACCTGATCCGGCGCCGCACGTCCTGGTCGGGGGTGTGTCCGTCGTGTGCAGCGGCGCCCAGCGCCGGCCAACGAGCCTGGCCGGGAGCTGCGACAGGCCGGTGGTCCCGCATCACTTGGTGCAGCATGCGCTGTGGGTGAGGCGAACGCAGCGGGCCTGCTGGGGCCGTTGGAGTACTCGGTTACCCATGGAGCACGAATTCCCCGCGAAAGCGGGG
>JAWLFQ010000055.1:0-16290 GCA_041685505.1 Nitriliruptoraceae bacterium | reverse complement strand
GTGCAGGACGACCGGGTCTTCGTGTCCGACTTCTTCGACTTCTCGATCTACGTCGACGCCGAGGAGGCGGACATCAAGCGCTGGTACGTCCAACGGTTCCGCCGCCTGCGGGACACGGCCTTCCGGGACCCACGCTCCTACTTCTCCCGCTACGCCGAGCTCAGCGACGCGCAGGCCGACGAGATCGCGAGCCAGATCTGGGACCGCATCAACGGGCGCAACCTGGTGGAGAACATCGTCCCGACCCGCAGCCGGGCCGATCTGATCCTGCGCAAGGGCAGCGAACACGCCGTGGAGCGGGTGTGGCTGCGCAAGCTGTGAGCACGCGGCGTCGCGGTGCCCCGCCGCCGCGCACCCGGCGCCTGGTCAGCCCGTGGCGACCTCCGCGGGGGCCTGCCCGACCGGCTGCCAGGCCGCGACCACGCCTCGGATGGCCGTGACGACGGCCAGCGGCTGGTCCAGCAGCAGATGGTGGTGGGCGAAGGGCACGTCCAGCACCGGCACCCCGGCCCGGGCCGCGGGTGCGGAGGAGAGCAACTCGGCCATGTGCGCGCGCACGTCCGCATCCACGATGGCGGAGCGCTCCCCGTTGACGATCGCCATCCGGCACCCCGCTCGCGCCAGCTGGGGGCCGAACTGGCTGGGGGTGGAGGGTCCCATCCGGGCGGTGAAGACGCGGGGATCGAACTTCCAGGTCCACCCCTGCCCGGTCTCCTTGAGGCTCTGTCGTCCGACGTGGTCGACCAACCACCCGTTGTCGCAGGGTTGGGGCGGCACGAGGTGGAAGTGCTGCACGGCGGTGTCGAGATCCGGGTAGGTCTTCGGTGCCCGGAACATCCGGCCTCCCCGGCCCTCCTCGGACTCCGGGTCGGGACGTCGTACGGGCGCATCGAGCACCACCGCCCCCGCCAGGTCCGGTCCGTGGTTCGCAGCCAGGACGATGGTCACGAAGCCGCCCATCGAGTGTCCCACCACCAGGGGGCGTCCGCGCCCGCCCGCATCGGCGGCCACGGCGAGGATCTCCTCGGCCCACTGCTGCGCGTCGTAGGCCGGACGGTGGTCGCTGTCACCGTGACCGGACAGATCCAGCGCCACGACCCGGTGGTCCCGGGCCAGGCTCGGCGCCAGCGCCGTCCACCACCGTGCGTGCGCGGCGCCACCGTGGACCAGCACCAGGGTCGGATCGGTGCGCGCGCCCCAGGCCAGCCAGGCGATCCGGGCCCCGTCGACCTCGACCCCTCCCTCCTCCACCGGCGCTGCCAGCGCCTCCTGGAACCACCCGGGGGCGTCGGGAGCAGGTGATGTGGACCGTGGTGCAGCGGGCAACGGCGACCTCCTTCGCGCAGCGGTCGAGCCTAACGCCTCGCCCCTCCCCGGCCCGACGCAGCGCCGCCGTCGCGGTAGCGTCCACCCCCCGTCTCACCGTCGCCGGACGACGGCGACCCGCTGCGAGGCCAGCCGTGTCATCTGCCCACACACCACCGGTCTCGAGCTTCGGGCCGCGCGAGGCGGGCCTGCTCGTGCTGCTGTCCTCGATGTGGGGCTTGAGCTTCCTGTTCGTGGAGGTCGCGCTGCGCGAGGTCGGGCCCTTCTGGATCGTGGCCGGGCGGACGGCCGTCGGCGGGCTGGTGCTGTCGAGCATCCTGCTGCTGCGCCGTCAGGACCTGCCCAGGGACGTGCGGCTGTGGGGCCGCCTGCTGGTGCTCGGTCTCATCAACAACGCCGCACCGTGGACGATGCTGGCATGGGCCCAGCAGACCCTGCCCTCGGGACTGACGGGGCTGCTGATGGCCATCGTGCCCACCTCGACACTGATCGTGGCGGCGCTGGTGGGGCTGGAGCGCATCACCCCTCGCAGGCTGACGGGGCTGCTGCTGGCGCTGGCCGGCGTCGGCGTCATCGTCGGGGCGGATATCGAGCAGCCCGGGCGTGTGGTCGCCGTCGCCGTGGTGCTGCTCGCGACCTTGCTGTACGCCACCGGCGCGGTCTTCGCCAAGAGCCGGGTCTCGGGCCACGCGCCCCCGCTCGCCCTGGCCACCGGGCAGGTCCTCGCCGCGGCGGCGATCACCACGCCCGTCGCCCTGGTGCGCGAGGGGCCCGTCGCCCTGCCCGACCTGGCCCTGACCACGATCGCGAGCGTGACCGCCCTCGGCGCCCTCGGCACGGGCCTGGCGTTCCTGGCCTTCTACACCCTGGTGGCCCGGGTGGGTGCGACCAACGCCACGCTGACCACCTACCTCATCCCCATCGTGGCCGTGGTCGCCGGCGCGGTGGTACTCGATGAACGCCTCGGACCGAGCGCCTTCACCGGTGGGACGCTCATCCTGATCGGCATCTGGCTCGCGCAACGGGCTCCCGCCGGGCCCACCGCCCACCGGCGGCGCGTCGAGACGGGTGCCGACCGACCGACGTCGTAGCCTCGACGCCGGCGGTGCCCCCGAGCCGAGGAGAGCCGGTGTCCCAGCCGACCGACCGCGGGCCCCTGGCCCTCCAGCAGCGTCTCTGGCTCGCGTTCCTGGCGGGTGTGGTGCTGCTCGGCGGGGTGCTGACCCTGGTCGTGGACGTCGAACCGCGGCTGCCGGTCGCCCTCCCACTGCTGCTGTCCACGGCCGTGGCCGTGGCCACCTTCCTGGCCGTGGTGGCCATCGACCGCATCTTCGCCGCCAGCCCGCCGGCCGACGATCGCGCCGCCGTGGGTGAGTTGCGGACCCGGATGGTGCTGCAGGCCGTGCTGGCCGAGACACTGGTGCTCGTGACCACCATCCTCGCCGCCATGATCGGCCCGCGATGGAACGTCACCATCGGCGCGGTGGCAGCCACCGGGATCCTGCTGTGGGTACGGCCCCGACCCGCACGCCTGCGTCGCTTCGAAGCTGCATGGGCGGCGGCGGGCGCCGACGTCTCCCTGACCCGTGCACTCGACCGTGACGACCCACCCAGCGACCCCGATCCGCCCCCCGCCGCCGACTGACCGGCACCCCGGCCCAACGGCCGCCAGCCCACCGCCCCCACCGGACGGCTCCCCAGCCAGATCATCGACACGAGGACACACCATGGCGAGCAGCTACGACGCGATCCTGCTGGTCTCCTTCGGCGGACCCGAGGCCCCCGACGAGGTCATCCCCTTCATGGAGAACGTGACCCGGGGTCGCAACATCCCGCGCGAACGGCTCGAGGAGGTCAGCCAGCACTACTTCAGCTTCGACGGCCGATCGCCCATAAACGATCAGAACCGTGCGCTGATCGCGGCGCTCCGGGAGCTGTTGGCCGCACAGGGACCGGACCTGCCCGTCTACTTCGGCAACCGCAACTGGCATCCCCTGCTGCCCGACACCCTCGCCCAGATGCGCGACGACGGCGTCGAGCGGGCGCTGTGCTTCGTCACCTCCGCCTTCAGCTCCTACTCGGGCTGCCGTCAGTACCGCGAGAACCTCGCCGAGGCCACCGCCGCGGTGGAGGGGGCACCCCAGCTCGACAAGATCCGCGTGTACTACAACCACCCCGGCTTCCTCGAGCCGCAGGTGGACTTCATCCTCGACGCGCTGGGGCAGCTGCCCGAGGAAGCGCGCGACGAGGCGCACATCGTGTTCACCACCCACTCGATCCCGCGCACCATGTCGCGCCACTGCGACTACGAGACCCAGCACTACGAGGCCTGCCGCATCGTGATGGACCTGCTCGCCGAGCGCGCACCCCTGTCCGACGGTCGAGAG
The DNA here is from genome assembly GCA_041685505.1 of Nitriliruptoraceae bacterium. Taxonomy (GTDB): domain Bacteria; phylum Actinomycetota; class Nitriliruptoria; order Nitriliruptorales; family Nitriliruptoraceae; genus T1Sed10-7. Next base: position 12,577 of record JAWLFQ010000055.1, on the reverse strand, counting down.
CGCTCCTGGCAGCTGGTGTTCAACTCGCGCTCCGGTCCGGAGTTCATCCCCTGGCTGGAGCCGGACATCAACGACCATCTCACCGATCTCTACGCCCAGGGGGCCCCGGGCGCGGTGTGCGTACCGATCGGGTTCGTCTCCGACCACATGGAGGTCATCTACGACCTCGATGTCGAAGCCGTGGAGACCGCCGGGGAACTCGGCCTGCCCTTCGCCCGCGCGGCCACGGTGGGAACCGACCCCCGTTTCGTGGCGATGGTCCGCGAGCTGATCACCGAGCGCATGGACGACGGGGTGGAGAAGCGTGCCCTGGGGACCAGGGGCCCGAACCACGATGCGTGCCCCATCGACTGCTGCTTCACCCCCGGCCAGGAGGCCCGCGAGGTCGTCGCCGCCGCAGCGCCACCGCGGGGGCGCTGAGCCGCGGCACGCGGCCACGTGCCGACGCCCGCAGCGGCTCGACGTCGGGCGAGTACGGTGGGGGATCCACCCGCGCACCATCCGCGTGCGGCCACCACCTGTCCGCTCCGTTCCAGGAGGCCACGATGACCGAACCACGCACCCCACGAACCCGCCGCGGCGCCGACGCCGTGGAGGCCGCCATCGAGGCCTACGAGCTCGCGCAGCGCACCGACGAACCCGACGCCTCCGTACGTGGCGAGGACGATGTGGACCTGCGCTGGGTGCGCCAGCGGATCGATGCGGCGCGCAACGCAGCCGATGCCGACGTGGTCTCCTCCCAGGAAGCCCTGGAGTGGCTCGCCGACACCGTGAACCGGGAGCTCGACCTCGACCTCGACGAGGACGCGGAGGCGCCGACCGGTGAGTAGGTCCACGCCGGACGCTCCGGCCACGATGGCGCGCGCGGCGACGGGGGCCGCGTGCCGGCGTCCGAAGCGACGCAGGTAGCGTCGAGCCCATGGAGCTCACCCTCATCCGTCACGCGCAGCCGGAGTGGAACCGCGACCGCGAAGCGCAGGTCGATCCCCGGCTCACCGCCCTCGGGCAGCGGCAGGCCGACCTGGTCGCTGCACACCTCGCCGGCCAGGCCTTCGACGAGGTGCTGGTCAGCACGGCCACACGCGCGCGCCGCACCGCCGCGCCCGTGCTCACCCGCCTCGACGCGCAGGTGGTGCACGAGCGGGCCTGGCTGCACGAGATCCACATGCCGGGGGCGTGGCAGGGGTCACCCGCCGCGGAGGTGGGTCGGGCCATGGCCGCCGCTCGCGACCGTTCCCGTGAGGAGTGGTGGGAGGGGATGCCCGGGGGTGAGAGCTTCCACGACTTCCATGCCCGGGTGACCATCGGGCTCACCCACGAGCTCGCCGAACACGGGGTCGTCCGTGACGAGGAGGCCCTGTGGACCGTGCCGGCTGCGGCGATGGGGCGGCGCCTGCTCTTCGTGGCACACGCCGGCACCAACTCCGTGGTGCTCGGACATCTGCTCGGGCTCGATCCCGAGCCGTGGGAGTGGGAGCGTTTCTCCTCGGCACACGCCTCGCTCACCGTGCTGCGCAGCAGGCCGATCGCCTCGCGGCACATCTTCAGCCTCGAGCGTTTCAGCGACGTCGCCCACCTCGACGGTGTGGAGGTGACCCGCTGAGCCGCCAGCGGCACCGCGCTGCGCGCAGGTCGGGGGCCGCGGCACCGAGACGGGGCTCCTGATGCCTGCGCAGCCGGGGAACGGTCACCCCCGGGCACCCACGCGACCGGCAGCCAGCTCCCCGGGCAGGGGGAACCAGCGCAACGCCTCCACCTCCGGCGGCAGTGCGAAGGGCGTCGGCTCGACGGCGGCGGCACCACCTCGCAGGATGCGCTCACCCTCGGCCAGTACGTCCTCCAGCGCCTCGTCGGCCACCTGCAGGCGCCGGCTCGGCCAGCTCACACGGCCACCGTCGTAGCGCACGTCGCGCAGCGACATCGGCGGCGGTACCCGACCCTCGCGGTGGGTCCAGCATCCCGAGGCCGGATCGAAGTCGTAGGCGTCCAGCAGCCGCCAGCCGTGCCGCGCGATCAGGCGCACCGCCTCGATCAGGAAGTCGACCACCTGGTCGGTCAGGAACCAGGTGAAGTTGATGCGCACCCAGCCGGGTTTGACCCCGGAGCAACCCTGATCGATGGCGCGCTCGTAGGCGTGGGAGCGCTCGACGTCGATGCCCAGCAACCGGTGCCCGTAGGGCCCGGCGCAGGAGCAGCCGCCCCGCGCCTGTATGCCGAAGAGATCATTGAGCAGCGCGACGACGAACTCGTGGTGCAGGTAGCTGGTGCCGTGCCGGATCACGAAGGAGACGATCGACAGGCGCTCGGCGTCGAGGTTGCCGAGCACCTCGATGTCGGGCTCCTGCGACCAGGCGGCGATGGCCCTGTCGATCGCGGCGTGCTCGTGGGCGAGGATCGCGTCCACGCCGACGGCCTGCTTGAGCTGGAACACCAGCCCGGCGCGGATCGCGCCGAGGATGTCGGGGGTGCCGCCCTCCTCGCGTTCCTCGATGACGTCGAGGTAGCGGTGCTCGTCGGCGTTGACGTAGGCGACCGTGCCGCCACCCGGCACGGTGGGGACGCGGTTGGTGAACAGCTCCCGCCGGGCGATCAGCAGCCCCGGGGTCCCGGGCCCGCCCACCAGCTTGTGGGGCGAGACGAACACCGCGTCCTTGTAGTCGAGGTGGCGCTCGTCCCCGTCATCGTCCGCGTGCGCGTGGTCGCGTCCCCGGCCGTCGGCGGGGGCGTGTCCGGCTCCGGCCGCAGGAGCGGCGCGGTGCGGCGCCATCGCGACGTCCACGTAGGGCGCCGCGGCTGCGCAGTCCCAGAGGGCAAGTGCACCGTGGCGGTGGAGCAGCACCGATACCGCCCGGGTGTCGGTCAGGATGCCCGTGACGTTGGAGGCGGCGGAGAAGGCCCCGATGCGCACCGGTCGGTCGGCGGAGGCGATCAGCGCCTGCTCCAGGGCGGCGAGGTCGACGTGGCCGTCCTCGTCCTCGGGGATCCGGACGACATCGGCGATCGTCTCGCGCCAGGGCAGCTCGTTGGAGTGGTGCTCGTAGGGCCCGATGAAGACCACCGGGCGTTCCTCGGCGGGGATACGCGCGCTGAGGCCGTAGCGCGCGTCCAGCTCGGCCGGGATCCGGATCCCGAGCGCACGGATCAGCTTGTCGATCGCCCCCGTGGATCCGGTGCCGGTGAACAGGACCACGTGCTCGTCGCCGGCACCGAAGGCCTCGGCGATGATCTCCCGGGCATCCTCGCGGAACCGGGTCGTCTGGCGACCGGTGCCGGAGGTCTCGGTGTGGGTGTTGGCGTACAAGGGCAGCACCACCTCGCGTAGGTGGTCCTCGATGAAGCCCAGACCGCGTCCCGATGCGGTGTAATCGGCGTAGATCACCCGGCGCGGACCGAAGGGCGTGGCCACGGCCTCGGCCTCGCCGATCACCGAGCGACGGACGTGGGCGATGAGCCCCTCACGCGCCTGCGAGGTGGGTTCCATCGACGACCTCCCTGCCGTGGACACGACTCTACCGCTGCCGGCAGGACGGGGCGCGTGAGCGACGCGGGTCCGCAGGGATGGAACACTGCGCGCGCCACACCACGATCCGGACGGCGAGGAGCCAGGGTGAGCACACCGAGTGCAGGTGAGGGCTGGGGCCCCGAGACGGAGGGCCGCAGCCGCAGGCATGGACCCCTGCGCCGGATCCTGCTCACGATCCTCATCCTGCTGCTGGCCGCCGCCGTCGCGCTGCCCGTGCTCGCGACGCAGCGTCTCAACCGCGCTCCGGTGGAGGGCCTGGCATCCGGCGGGCAGCCGATGCACGTGCTGGTCACCGGCTCCGACAGCCGCGAGGGGCTGAGCCGTGAGGAGCAGATCGAACTGTCCACGGGCATCGACGACTTCGGCCAGGAACGCACCGACACCATCTTCCTGCTCACGGTCCGGTCGGGCGAGGCAGCCATGCTCGCCTTCCCACGTGATCTGTGGGTGACGCGCTGCGACGGCTCCACGGGGCGCATCAACGTGGCCCAGGCCATCGACGGTCCCGGCTGCCTGGTCGACACCGTGCGCCAACTGTCGGGCATCCAGGCCCACCACTACGTGCGGGTCACCTTCGCCGGCTTCCGTGACGTCGTCGACGCGATCGGCGGCGTGGAACTGTGCCTCGAGGCACCGATCGCCGACCGCGATGCCGGCATCGACCTGCCGGCCGGGTGCCAGCGCCTCGATGGTGCGGACGCCCTCGGCTACGTGCGGGTGCGCAAGATCGACGACGACCTCCAGCGCATCCAACGCCAGCAGACCTTCGTGCAGGCCCTCGCCCGGGAGATCACCCGCCCCGCCGTGCTGTTCAACCCCGTCCGGCTGTGGCAGCTGTCGGGCGAGATGGGCGAGGCGGTGCAGGTCGACGACTCCCTGGGTCCGTTGGGACTGCTGCGGCTCGTCGGCGGCGCGCGTGCCCTGGCTGCGGGCGAGGTCGCGACCTCCACCGTGCCGGGATCCCCGCGGATCACCTCGGGTGGTGCCTGGGTGCTCGACCCGCAGCAACCCGAGGCCGACGCGCTCTTCGCCAGCTTCCGTGACGGCAGCGTGCTCGAGGAGGCGGCCGCAGGCGACGATGAGGATCCCGAGGCCCGACCACGGCGCAGCGAGATCAGCGTGATCGTCGCCAACGGCGCCGGGATCGACGGCCTGGCCGGTCGCGTGGCCGCGGACCTCGAAGCGCGCGGCTACGAGGTCGTCGGCGTGACCAACGCGGAGCCGACCGAGCGCACGCGCATCCACTACCCGAGTGGCCAGCAGGCAGCCGCACGTCTGGCTGCCGAGGACGTCCCCGGCAGCGCGATCGTCGAGGAGTCCGCGGCCGTCGACACCGTGACCATCATCCTCGGACCGGAGGCCAGCACGTGAGCGCCCCCCTGTCGATCCTGACCGTGTGCCTGGGCAACATCTGCCGTTCCCCCACGGCCGAAGCCACGCTGCGCGAGGCCGCGGCGCACGCCGCGCTCGAGCTGCACATCGACTCCGCCGGTACCGGCGACTGGCACGTCGGCAACCCGCCCGACGCCCGCATGCGGGCCGCCGGTGCCGACGCCGGCCTCGCCATCGAGGGAGTGGCACAGCGTGTCGACCTCGCGGCGCTGCAGCGCGCGGACCTGGTCCTCGCGATGGACCGGTCGAACCTCGGTGAGCTGGAACGCCTCGCCGTGGCTGCCGGGGTGGACACCCCGATCGTGTTGTTCCGGGACTTCGACCCCGAGGCGACCGGGAGCGCGGAGGTCCCCGACCCCTACTACGGCGGGGCCGACGGCTTCGCCGAGGTGGTGGCGATCTGCCGCCGCACCTCGCAGCGACTCGTCGACGCCCTGGCCCGGGGCGGGGTCGAGGCCGCCATGAGCGCACGCCGCGAGGACGTATGACGCGCACGAACGGGCCCGTGGAGCCGCTTCCCGGCGGGCTCGCCCGCGTCGAGCACGCCCGCCCCCTGTCCGGCGGCTCCATCGCCGCGGTCTGGCACGCGCGCCTGGCCGATGGCACCGAGGTGGTGGTCAAGGAGGGGAACACACCCGCGGAGCTCGAGGCCGAGGGGCTCGAGGCCCTGGCTGCCGCCGGTGCGCCGGTGCCGCAGGTCCTCGCGCACGCCGGCACGGTCCTCGTGCTCGAGCACCTGTCGGGGCCGCGTGGCGACCGGCGCGAGCTCGGCCGCCGGTTGGCGGCCGTGCACCGTCACCTCGGGACGCGCTTCGGCTGGCACCGTGACAACGTGATCGGCCCGCTCCCCCAGGCCAACCCACCCACCGACGACTGGCCCACCTTCCTCGCAGAGGCCCGGCTGGCGCCCTACCTCGGTGATCTCCCCACCGACCTCGCCCGCAGGTTGGCACGGGCGATCGAGCGCGGCGCGGTCGCCGAGGTGGCCGACCACGACGCCGTCCCGAGCCTGGTGCACGGTGACCTGTGGTCGGGCAACGTGCTCGCTGACCGGTGGCTGCTGGACCCGGCCGTCCACCACGCCGACCGTGAGGTCGACCTCGCGATGCTGGCGCTGTTCGGCACCGTCGGCGGCGCGCTGCGGGCCGGCTACGAGGAGGTCTGGCCCCTGGACGACGGCGCCGATGGACGCCTGGCGCTGCTGCAGCTGCCGCCACTGCTGGTGCACGTGCGCCTGTTCGGTGCCGGCTACCTCAGCGGTGTCGCCAGCCGCCTCGACACGCTCGGCTGGTGACCCCGCCGATCCCCCGCGCTCACCGGCGCCGCCGCGGCGTACCCCGCAGCGGTGCAGCCGACAGCGGATCCTCGGGCCAGGCGTGCTTGGGATAGCGGCCGCGGAGCTCGGCACGGACCTGCGGGTACGCACGCTGCCAGAAGCCCGCGAGGTCGTCGGTGACCTGCACGGGCCGCCCGGCGGGCGACAGAAGGTGGAGCAGCACCCGCACCCGCCCGTCGACCACCGCCGGGGTCTCGGTGGCGCCGAAGAGCTCCTGCAGGCGCACCGCCAGGACCGGTCGGTCGCCGGCGGTGTAGTCCAGCGCACGGCGTGCGCCGGATGGCACGGTCAGGTGCGTGGGCGCGAGCCGATCGACCTCGCCGAGCAGGTGGTGGCCGATGGCCGCCTCCAGCACCGGTGTGCACCGCTGCCGCGCCAGATCGGCGCGCGTGCGCACCCCCCACAGGAAGGGCGCGATGCGGTCCTCACCCGCGGCCAGCAGCCGCTGGTCGTCGATGGGGTGGAAGGGCGCACCGAGCTGGGCGGCCAGCAGGGCGACACGGGCCTGGAGCTGGCGGTCCTGGGCGCGGACATCGAGCAGGTCGAGGCCCTCGGCACGGAGGCCCGCGAGCAGGGCGGCCAGACGCTGGTCCGCGGCGAGATCGTCGATGCGACGGCGTTCGAGCACCAGCGCTCCGAGCTCCACACGCCGCTCGGCCACCACGTCCCCGTCGCGCCAACCGACCTCGGTGTGCTCCTCCAGACGGTCCGCCAGCACCCGGCGCACGGCGGCGTCGTCCACCGCGGCCGCCAGATGGATCCGTGCCACCTCGGCGCCCCGGTCGAGGTGGGCGACGGCCAGCCAGGACTCACCCGCCAGGGGGTCCGCGGGATCGAGCTCCGCGCCGCGCCCACCCGACAGCAGGTAGCCGCCGCGACGGTGCTCGCGTGCGGCGGCGAGCTGCTCGGGCCAGGCGGTCAGCACCAGCGTGCCGGCGTCGGGCGGCGGGCCGTCGGCCGCTCTCGGCACCTCGGTCCGTCCCACGGCGCGGCGCAGCCGGTCACGCTCGCGGCGGGCCCGCTGCAGTGCTCCGCGCCGCACCTGGCTGCCCGCCGGTGCCGCTGCCCCGCGCAGGACCCGCAGCCTGCTCGCCAGGTCGGCGTCGGGGCTGGACATCGACGTCCGCAGCACGTCACGGTCGCTGAGCAGGGCCGCCAGCTCCGCTCCCAGGTCGCTCGCCCCTGCGCTGGCCGCCGCCAGCAGGAGCCTGCCGAGCCGCGGATGGACCGGGAGCGCCGCCAACCGCCGGCCGGTGGAGGTGAGCCCACCATCCGCATCGAGCGCCCCGAGCGTGGTCAGGGTGGCCAGTGCCGCCTCCCACACCGCAGGCGGCGGCTGGTCCAGGAGCCGCAACTCGGCCACCTCCGCTCCCCAGGCGGCCACCTCCAGGGCGGCCGGCGTGAGATCGTCGGTGGCGATCGCCGGTCGTGGGTCGGCAGCGCGGGCGGGGTGCTCGCGGGCCGGCCACAGGCGGATGCACCTGCCGGGAGCGGTGCGGCCCGCACGCCCGGCACGCTGGTCGGCGGCGGCCCGCGACGCCGGCACCGTGACCAGTCCCGACAGCCCCGAGGTGGCATCGAAGCGGGGCTCACGGGCGAGACCGGCGTCGACGACCGCGCGGACGCCCTCGATGGTGACGCTGGACTCGGCCAGGTCGGTGGAGAGCACCACCTTGCGGACCCCGGGAGCGGCAGGCGCGAGGGCCGCGTCCTGGTCGGCAGCGGGCAGCGACCCGTGGAGCGCCAGCACCCGCACCTCGGCGTGGGGTGCGACCACGCCCTCCAACCGTCGGGCGGTCCGGCGGATCTCGCGGGCACCGGGAAGGAACACCAGGATGTCCCCCTCGTCCTCGACGAGCAGGTCACGCACCGCCGCGGCCACCGCCCGCTCCAGCACCTCCGGGCGGTCGCGATGCTCGACCTCGACCGCGAAGCGGCGGCCCTCGGCACGGACCACGGGCGCGTCGTCGAGCAGCGCCGCCACCCTGGCGGCATCGAGGGTGGCGGAGGCGACCACCACCTCCAGGTCGTCGCGCAACGCCGTGCGCACCTCCCAGGCGAAGGCCAGGGCCAGATCCGCCTCCAGGCTGCGTTCGTGGAACTCGTCGAAGACCAGTACGTCGATGCCCTCGAGGGACGGATCGCGCTGCAGACGCCGCAGCAGCACGCCCTCGGTCACGACCTCGATGCGGGTGGCCGCGGACCGCCGCCGTTCGTCGCGTGTCGTGACGCCGACCAGCCCACCGACCGGGCTGCCGAGTTGGGCCGCGAGACGTGCTGCCGCCGCGCGCGCTGCCACCCGCCGCGGCTCCAGCACCACGATACGCCCGGGACGGTCGCGGGCCAGGAGCGCCAGGGGCAGCCGGGTCGTCTTGCCGGCACCGGGTGGCGCGGCCAGCACCGCCGCCCCGGTGCGCTGCAGGGCCCCGCGGACCTCGCCGAGCACGGCGTCCACCGGGAGCGGCTCGCCGGGCAGGTCCAGCGCCGTCACGGCGCCGGCCGGTCCGCGAGCAGCCCGGCGATCCGGGCCAGGGCGACCCGACACACCACGACGTAGGGCGCCGCCAGCGCCGGGACCTCGAACACCACCCGACAACCATCGGCGTGGGGCTCGACCCGGTGCCCGGTCGCGGGCACACCGGCGACCCGCCAGACCCACCGGTGGCCGGGCTCCATCTCCGTGACGACGAAGGGGACCCACAGCCCGAAGGGGGTGCGCACGCGTCCACGGGCGCCGGGCGCCAGGCGGCGCGCACCGTCGGTGGTCTCCACCGCGGTCACCGTGGGGCCCCAGCGCGGCCACGTCGCCAGATCGGTGAGCAGATCCCAGGCGGCCGCCGGCGGTGCGGACACCACCCGCGCGACGTCCATGGGATCTCCTCGCCTCGTCCGGGCGGCCCCGGGGGGTCCCGGGGGCCCCGGGGGCCCCGGCACGGTCCGGCCGTGTGCCAGCTGCGCCGCTGTGCCTGCGTCCCGGCGGCGCAGCGGTGTGCCAGGCCCGCCACGGCAGAGTACGGTGGCGCGCAACGAGGAGGTGCGCTGTGGGCGCCGTGATCCGGGTGCTGATCAACGCCGCTGCCCTGTGGGTCGCGGTCCAGTTGCTCGACGGGTTCAACTACGATCTCGAGGGCGACGGCTGGCTCGGGTTCCTGGCGGTCGCGGTGTTGCTGGGTGTGCTCAACGCCGTGGTCAAGCCCATCATCCAGATACTGGCCCTGCCGGCCGTGGTGCTCACCCTGGGGCTGTTCCTGCTGGTGGTCAACGCCGCGGTGCTGGGGCTGACGGTGTGGCTGTCCGATGCCCTCGGGCTCGCGCTGACCAGCGACGGGTTCGGTTGGACCTTCCTGGCCGCGCTCATCGTCTCGCTGGTGTCCTGGGCACTGGAGACCTTCTTCGGGCAGCGCTGAGCCCACCGGGCCGGCGCACCTGCCACCGCCACGCGGTACCAGCGGTACCGATCCCGCCACGCCACCACACGACGCCGCCGACCGGAGCCTGCGTGTGAGCACACCGACGGACCCTGCCCTGACCGGCCGCACCACCGAGGTGCTGCAGGCACTGATCCGCAACGCCTGCGTCAACGACGGCACCGCAGCATCCGGGCAGGAGCAGCGCAACGTCGCCGTCGTCGACGAGATCCTCGGTGCGCTCCCCCAGGTGCACTTCGAACCCGTCCCGGGCCGCCGCAGCGTGCTCACCACCCTCGAGGGCACCGACCCCCACGCGCCCACCGTGCTGCTGCTCGGCCACCTCGACGTCGTACCCGTGACCCGCAGCGAGTGGCGCGAGGATCCCTTCGGCGGGGAACTCATCGACGGTGAGGTGTGGGGTCGGGGCGCCGTGGACATGCTCAACCTCACCTCGTCGATGACGGTGGCCATGGAGCACCTCGCCGCCCGGCGCGAACGGCCGCGGGCGACGGTGAAGTTCCTCGCCGTCGCCGACGAGGAGGCCGGTGGCAGCCTGGGAGCGGAGTGGATCACCGACCACGCCTGGCCCGACGTCGCCTGCGACTACGTCCTGACCGAGTCCGGCGGCATCCCCCTGGACGGCGCGAGGGGCCGATCGATCCTGTTCGCCACCGCGGAGAAGGGCATCGGCTGGCGCCGGCTGACGGTGCGGGGCACACCGGGCCACGGGTCGATGCCCTACGGCGCGGACAACGCCCTGGTGACCGCCGCGGAGGTGATCCGTCGCATCACCGCCTACGAGCCCGCCCCCCTGCTCGGTGCCCACTGGCGCGCCTGGGTGGCCAACCTCGACCTGCCCGCGGAACAGAAGGACGGCCTGCTCGACGAGGGCCGCATCCGTGACACGCTGGCGCAGCTCGACCCCCGGCTCGCCCGCTATGCCCACGCCTGCACGCACACGACCTTCAGCCCCAACGTCATGCGTGGCGGCACGAAGATGAACGTGATCCCCGACGCCGTCCACCTCGACATCGACATCCGGACGCTGCCCGGTGTGGGCGAGGACGAGGTGGATGCGATGCTCGTCGAGGCGCTCGGGGACCTCACCTCCCGGGTCACCATCGTGCCCGGCGACGTCGCTCGCGCCCCGTCGGCCTCGCCCGAGGACACGCCGATGTTCGACCTCCTGCGCCGACGCGCTGCCGCGGTCCACCCCGGCAGCGAGGTGCTGCCGTGGATGACGGTCGGTGGCACCGACGCGGCCTTCTTCCGGCGGCGCGGCGTGCCGGCCTACGGGGCCGGGATGTTCAGCACCGAGGTGCCCCTCCAGGAGTTCCAGAGCCGCTTCCACGGCCACGACGAGCGCATCGACCTGCGCTCCCTCGGGCTGTCCACGCAGCTGTGGATCGACCTGGTGGACGGGCTGACCGCCTGAACGAGGACGTGTCCGCGTGACCGTGGGGCGAGCGCCGCCCTACGCTGACGGTCCTGGTCAGCAACCGGACGGAGCGTGCCGTGGACGCCGCGTTGCTCGGTCTGGTCGCGGGTAGCGGCTGGGCCGCCGGGGTCAACCTCTACGGTGCCGCCCTCGCACTGGGGCTCTTCGGCCGGTTCGGGCCGGCAGAGGTGCCCGAGGTGTTCACCCGCACCGACACCCTGGTGATCATCGCCGTCCTGTTCGCCGTGGAGTTCGTGGTCGACAAGATCCCGGTGCTCGACTCGGTGTGGGACCTCGGGCACACGCTGGTGCGACCGGCCGGCGCAGCCGTGCTGGCGCTGTTGCTCACCGGTGAGGCGTCCTCGCTCCAGCAGGCCGTGGCCGCACTCGGGTCCGGTGGGCTGGCGCTGTCGGCCCACGCGACCAAGGCCACCACCCGACTGGCGGTCAACAGCTCCCCTGAGCCGATCTCCACCGCGGGCGTGAGCCTGCTCGAGGACGGGCTGGTGGCAACGGTGATCTGGTTCGCGCTCACCAACCCGCTCCTGGCGGTGGTGCTGGTGGTCGTGCTGGTGCTGGCCGGCACCACGATCACGGTGGTGCTGTTCACCGCTGCGCGTCGCGGTCTGCGTGCCCGGCGCGAACGGCGGCGTGCCCGCCGAGACCGCAACGCCGCCCTCACCCGGCGACGTCGAGCGCTACCGCCAGGCTGACCAGCACGACCGCGGCCACGATGGTCCAGATCACCCACGGCGGGATCCGCCGGTGCGTCTCCTCGGTCAGACGCAGCCCCAACGCCTCCCGCGCCTCACGCCACCGCTCCTGCGGCACCCGTACCTCGACGCCGCGTAGCGACAGCGGTAAGGCCCCCGCATGCCCGGCATCGTCGGCGTGGATCACCGCGTCGATCCCGGTGGCCTCCAGCGCCGTGCGCGCCACCTCCGCCTCACCGCGCGAAGCGAAGGTGGCGGCCTCCACCCACTCGTGCCCACGGGGTCCCATCCCTGCCTCCCGACGCAGGCCGTGGCGGCTGGACCACGGCGACGCGGCTGACAGCGTGCCAGGTCGCCCGGTGGGCAGCGCGCGACCCGTCAGACCTCGGCGGGTTCGACGCCGAGCTCGTGCAGCAACCCACGGATCCGCTGCTCGATGTCGTCACGGATCGGACGCACGGACGCCACGCCCTTGCCAGCGGGATCCTCCAGCTCCCAGTCCAGGTAGCGCTTGCCGGGCAGCACGGGGCAGGCGTCCCCGCAGCCCATGCTCACGATCACGTCGGCGACGCCGACGGTCTCGTCGGTCCATGGCTTGGGGGACTGATCGGCGATGTCGATGCCCTTCTCGGCCATCGCCTCCACGGCAGAGGGGTTGATGCGTTCCGCCGGGGCGGAGCCGGCGGAGAGCACGTCGACGCGGTCCCCGGCGAGGTGGCGCAGCCACCCGGCGGCCATCTGGGAACGACCGGCGTTGTGGACGCA
>JAWLFQ010000134.1:0-3969 GCA_041685505.1 Nitriliruptoraceae bacterium | reverse complement strand
CTAGCGGGTGCCCGACAGCCCGGCGCTGTGCGGGGCGTGGTTAGGCTGTGACGACAGATGTCCGACGCACAGGATCCTTCCGCCCCTCGGATCGTCCTCGTGGAGGACGACGAGGGCATCGCACGTCCCCTGACCAGCGCGTTGCGCGGCAGCGGCTACCGCGTCGATGCCGTGCGCACGGGCACCGAGGCGTTGCGTGCGGTGACCGTGGACACCGCGGCGGTCGTGCTGGATCTGGGCCTGCCGGACGTGGATGGTGTCGAGGTCTGCCGGCAGCTGCGCGCGCAGCGCGGCCCGGATCTGGCGATCCTGGTCCTGACCGCGCGCAGCGGTGAAACCGACGTCGTCGTGAGCCTCGACGCGGGTGCAGACGACTACGTCACGAAACCCTTCCGGCTCGCGGAGCTCCAGGCACGGTTGCGCGCGTTGCTCCGTCGGGCGGAGGGCGGACGCGGGCAGGGCGAGGTGCGCGCCCAGGACATCAGGGTCGACCGCGGGGCGCGGCGGGCGTTCCAGGGCCAGCGGGAGCTCGATCTGACCCCCAAGGAGTTCGACCTGTTGGCCGAACTGGTCACGCATGCAGGCACCGTGGTCGCACGTGAGGACCTGCTGCGGCAGGTGTGGGAGACCGAGTGGTTCGGATCGACCAAGACCCTCGACATGCACGTGTCGACCTTGCGGCGCAAGCTGGGGGACGATCCGAACGCTCCGCGCTACGTCACGACCGTGCGTGGTGTCGGGCTGCGTTTCGAGACGGGTGAGGGCCCGTGAGGCGTCGGCTGCTGGGCGCGATCGTGGCGGTGGTCGCTGCCGCCCTGCTGCTGTTCGCCGTGCCGCTGGGGACCGCCGTGCGCGGGGTGCTGATCGATCGCGCCCTCGACGGTCTCGAGGGCCAGGTCCAGCAGGTGGCGACCTTCATCGAGGTCCGGGCGCGGACCTGTGGTGAGCTCCAGCTGTGGCTCACCGCCGCCGCGGAGCGGGAACTCGATGTCGCGGTGTTCGAGCGTGACGGGAGCCTGCGCTTCGCGGCGGGTCGTGCCGCGCCGGCTGCCGCTGGACCGGAGGTGGGCACGGCTCTGGAGGGGCGGACCGGCCGCAGCCGCAGCGAGGGTCGCCTGTCGGTCGCGGTGCCGCTGTCCACCCGGGTGTGCGGTGGACCCCTGGTGCTGCGCGGATCGACCTCCGACGCGCCGCTGTCCGCGGAGGTGCGCAACAGCCTTCTGGGCCTCGGTGCCGTGGCTGCTGCGGTGCTGCTCGTCGCGGTCGGGGCGGCGCTGTGGACGGGGCGCCGGCTGTCGGGTCCTTTCGAAGCGCTCGCCGGCTCGGCACGCGCGCTCGGGCACGGGGACTTCACGGCGCGTGCACCCCGCAGCGGCCTGCCCGAGGCCGACCAGATCGCCGCTGCGCTCGATACGACGGCCAGCCGTCTGGGACGTGCGGCGCAGCGGGGGGCGGCGTTCACCGCCGATGCGTCCCACCAGCTCCGTACCCCCCTGACCGCACTGCAGCTCCACCTCGATGTCCTGGCGGGGGAGGGCGCCGATCCGGACACGGTCGCGGCAGCACAGGGTGAGGCGGACCGGCTCGATGCGACCATCGACGAGCTGGTGGCGCTCACCCGCGTCGAGGCGGCGCCCGACGAGGTCGACATCGCCCAACTGGTGGAGGAACGGGTGGACGCGTGGCGTCTGCGTGCCCAGGCGTCGGGACGTGCGCTCACCGTCGAGCGTGCGCCGACACCGCCCCTGCGGGTGCGTGCCGCGGCGGTGGGGCAGGCGCTGCAGGTCCTGCTCGACAACGCCCTGGCACACGGCCGCGGCCCGATCCGGGTCCGGGTGACCCCGACCGCGCCGGGCACCGACCTGCGCGGGGTGCAGGTGTGCGTGCTCGACCGCGGCCCGGGGTTCGATCCCGATGAGGTGCTCGCGCCCGCCGGCCGCGACCGGGGTGCGGGCCCCGTGCGTGGCGGCCGGGGGCTCGCCCTGGCGCGGTCGCTGGTCGAGGCCGAAGGTGGCCGGCTCCTGCTGGACGCCTCCGCCGAGGGCACGCGGGCCTGTCTGGTCCTGCCCAGCGAGTGAGCCGGGAGCCGGCGCGATGGTGCCGGTGGCCTTGACGGTTCCTTTACCTGCCTGCGGGCGAGCCCTGACCAGCGGCTTCGTACCGTCCTCGATCGAAGGCCAGCCGTCACCGCGGCAACGGCCGATCCCGCGTGAGAGGAGCCCATATGTCCAGCCAACACGGCCTGCGCACCGACGGTCCCGGCACGCCGCTGGGGCCGTCAGCCGGCGACCACCGGCCGCAGCCACCCACCCCACCCGTCCAACCGCCGTCCGTGGCGCCGGCCCGGACGAGCGACGGCCAAGGACCGGTTGGCCTCCGGTGGCGTGCCTACGTGGCCGTCGCCGCGGTTGCCGCGCTGGCCTCGGCCGGCGTCACGGTGCCCGCCGTGCTGCTCGACGACGACGGTGCTGCGCCCGTGGCCGAGGACACCACGCCCACACTGGCCAGCGCGACGACGGCTGATGGTGTCGTCGCTGCCATCGCCGCCGAGGTGGGCCCGTCGGTGGTACGCATCGACGTCGCGTCCGCAGCCGGGCAGGGTGCCGGCTCCGGGGTCATCTACTCCCCGCAGGGTCACATCATCACCAACGCGCACGTGGTGCGCGACAGTTCGCAGGTGACGGTCACCCTGGCCGATGGTGAGCGTGTCACGGCGGAGGTGCTCGGCACGGATCCGATGTCGGACATCGCGGTCATCGAGGTCCCGGGACAGGACCTGCCGACACCCGCCTACGCGCAGGAGTCGGTCCAGGTCGGAGAGACGGCCATCGCCATCGGTTCACCCTTCGGGCTCGACGGCACGGTCACCGCCGGTGTGGTCAGTGCGCTCAACCGCACCTTCACGACCCAGCAGGGCCCCCAGGTCGACATGATCCAGACCGATGCCGCGATCAACCCGGGCAACTCTGGCGGGGCGCTGGTCGATGCCCGTGGCCAGATCATCGGCATCAACACGGCGATCTTCTCCCGCGGTGGTGACAACGCCGGGATCGGGTTCGCCGTCCCCGTCGAGACGGCGACGGCGATCGCCGACCAGCTCATCGCCAATGGTGAGGTCGAGCACGCGTTCCTGGGTATCCGCGGCCAGAGCGTCGACCGCCAGGTCGCCGAGTTGTACGGGCTCCCGGTGTCGGAGGGCGCGGTGGTGGCCGCGGTCACCGACGGCACCCCCGCCGCTGACGCAGGGCTGCAGCCTGGGGACATCATCGTGGCCATGGACGGGCGGGCCATCGCCTCCATGGAGGAGCTGACCGGACGTCTGCACCGCCAGCAGCCGGGCGACGAGGTCTCGCTCCGGGTGCAGCGGGGCGACGAGCAGCGCACCTTCGAGGTGGAGCTCGCTGCCCGTCCGGATCGTTCCTGACGCCCGCGTTCTCGCGTCCCTCATCGCGTGAGGTCCTGCGCCCGCCCGGTGTCGGTCGCCGGCGGTGGCCGGCTCGTGCCGGCCACCGCTGTCGATGCCGCGGGTCCGCCTCGCGAGGCTTCGACGCGCCCTCGCGCTACTGACCGCCGTGTCGGCAGGTGAGCTCGCCGCCGGGGCGGTTGGGCCCGTAGAGGTCGATGACCCCGTTGCCGTGCTCGCGGAGGTTCAGGCAGGCCGTCACCAGACCACCGTCGTGGGCGGGGCTCTGGAGGTAGCTGCCGGTCGGTCCGCCGGGGATCAGCCCCGCGCCCTGTGCCTGTTCCGGCAGTGCGGACCCACCGATCCCCTCCACCACCGTGGTGTCGGCGTCGCCCGGTGGCGTGACCTTGAGGATGTGCGCGGCTGCGGGACCGGCTGTCAGACCGAGTGCGAGCAGCGTGGCCGACAGCAGTGTCCACATGCGAGTCTTCATCGTGTCTCCTTCATGACGTCGAGCGCGTCGGTTCGCGTCGACCCGAGGGCCGGCGACGCGCACCCTGCGTGTG
>JAWLFQ010000054.1:2144-16347 GCA_041685505.1 Nitriliruptoraceae bacterium | reverse complement strand
CGGACGAGGGAGTGAGACATGGACCTATCAGTAGGCGAGATCTTCATCTCGGAGGTCGCCGGCACCTTCATGCTGCTGTTGCTCGGCTGTGGCGTCGTCGCGAACGCCGTCCTGGCCAAGACCAAGGGCAACGGTGGTGGTGGCGGCGGCGCCTGGCTGCTCATCAACTTCGGATGGGGCCTGGGCGTGTTCGCGGGTGTCTACACCGCGTTCGACAGCGGCGCGCACATCAACCCGGCCGTGACCTTCGGGCTGCTGGCATCGGGGGTCGAGTTCACGCCTGCCGAGTTCATCGCGTACCTCGGTGGCGAGATGGTGGGTGCGTTCCTGGGTGGTGCCATCGCGTGGCTGTCCTACAAGGACCACTTCGACGCCACGGACGACCCTGCGCTGAAGCTGGCCGTGTTCTCCACGGGCCCGGAGATCCGCAACCCCGCGATGAACTTCATCACCGAGGTCGTCGGCACCTTCGTGCTGGTCTTCGTGATCCTGCAGTTCGGCCGCTCACCGGCGGACCTCGGTCCGCTGTCGGTCGCCCTGCTGGTGACGGGTATCGGCGCCAGCCTCGGTGGTCCCACCGGCTACGCCATCAACCCTGCGCGTGACCTCGGACCCCGTATCGCCCACGCCGTCCTGCCCATCAAGGGCAAGGGCGACAGCGACTGGGGCTACGCGTGGGTCCCCGTGGCGGGGCCGATCGTCGGTGGCGTCATCGCCGGCCTGCTGTCGCAGGCCTACCTGCCCTTCTGATCGCGCAGCGCTCCGGGTCGGTCCGGGCGGCGTGCCAGCACCCACGGCGCGCCGACCCGGCCCGCATCCGAGACGCCCGGTGGGGAGCGCATCCCCCCAGCACCGCTCCCGCATGACGGGAGATCCGCAACGAATCGACAAGGGAGAATCGTTCCATGGCAGACTTCGTCGGCTCAGTCGACCAAGGCACCACCTCCACCCGCTTCATGATCTTCGATCACGGCGGCAACGAGGTCGCCAAGCACCAGCTCGAACACGAGCAGATCCTGCCGCAGGCGGGCTGGGTGGAGCACAACCCCGTGGAGGTCTGGGAGAGGACCTCCGCAGTCATCATGACCGCCCTCGGCCAGGCGAAGCTCGGCGCTTCCGACCTGGCGGCGATGGGTGTGACCAACCAGCGCGAGACCACCGTGGTGTGGGACAAGAACACCGGTCGCCCCTACTACAACGCGATCGTGTGGCAGGACACCCGGACCGACAAGATCGCCAGCAAGCTGGAGCGCGAGGGCAAGGGTGACGTCATCCGGCAGAAGGCCGGCCTGCCGCCCGCGACCTACTTCTCCGGCGGCAAGATCCAGTGGATCCTGGAGAACGTGGACGGCGTCCGTGAAGCCGCGGAGCGCGGGGACGCCATCTTCGGCAACATGGACACCTGGGTGCTGTGGAACCTCAGCGGTGGGACCCGGGGCGGTGTGCACATCACCGATGTGACCAACGCCTCGCGCACCATGCTGATGAACCTCGAGACCCTGGACTGGGACGAGGAGCTGCTCGGCTTCTTCGACATCCCCCGCTCGATGCTGCCGGAGATCCGTCCGTCCTCGGACCCCAACCTCTACGGCCACACCACGGAGTCCGGGCCCTTCGCCGGCGCGGTGCCGCTGTCGGGCGCGCTGGGCGACCAGCAGGGCGCGACCGTGGGCCAGGTGTGTTTCGAGCCCGGTGAGGCGAAGAACACCTACGGCACGGGCAACTTCATGCTGCTCAACACCGGCACGGAGATCGTCCACTCGAAGGCTGGTCTGCTCACCACCCCGGCCTACAAGTTCGGTGACGACCCGGCGGTCTTCGCCCTGGAGGGCGCGATCCCGGTGACGGGCTCCGCGGTCCAGTGGCTGCGTGACCAGCTCGGCATCATCAGCGGTGCCGCGGAGACCGAGACCCTGGCGCGCCAGGTACCGGACTCCGGTGGCATGGCCTTCGTCCCGGCGTTCTCCGGGCTGTTCTCGCCCTACTGGCGCTCCGACGCCCGTGGCGCGATCGTCGGGATCAGCCGGTTCAACACCAACGCGCACCTCGCTCGGGCCACCCTCGAGTCGATGTGCTACCAGACCAAGGACGTCGCGGACGCCATGGAGAAGGACTCCGGCGTGCCGGTCGAGGCGCTGCGGGTCGATGGCGGGGTCACCAACAACGACCTCGCCATGCAGATCCAGGCCGACATCCTCGGTGTACCGGTCTACAAGCCGGTGGTCGCGGAGACCACGGCGCTCGGGTCCGCCTACGCGGCCGGGCTCGCCGTCGGGTTCTGGAGCTCCACCGACGAGATGAAGGAGAACTGGGTCGAGGACAAGCGCTGGGAGCCGCAGTGGAGCGACGACCAGCGTGAGGCCGGCCTCGAGCAGTGGCACAAGGCCGTCGAGCGCACCTTCGGGTGGGTCGACGTCGACTGACATGACGCGAGGGGCGGTGGGGGCCCCGCCCGGGGGCCCCCCCCCCCCCCCCCCCCCCCCCCCGCGCCCCCGCCGGGCGCGGCCCGCGCACGGGGCGGCTCGGCCGCTGCCCACGGGGACGGGGTGCCACGCCCCGGCGGACCGGTCGGAGGACCTGTCCCATCGACCTTGCGAGATGCACACGGTAAGGCACCATCACCGCAGAACCAGCGGCGCACCGGCAGCCGCAGACCGGCTCCCAGCCGTGGGAGCCTCCATCCGCCCCCGCCGGCCGCGTCGCGATCACGCCCGAGCCGACTGAGAGGCTCCGGGCACGACCGACGGAGTACAACGTGGCGACCACACCCATGTCCACCGCAGCACGAACCGCAGCCCTCGAGGCGATGGAAGCCGAGGAGCTCGACGTCCTCGTCATCGGCGGCGGCGTGACCGGGACCGGCGCCGCGCTGGACGCGGTCACACGCGGCCTGAACACCGGCCTCGTCGAGATGCGCGACTGGGCGAGTGGGACCTCCTCCCGTTCGACCAAGCTGCTGCACGGCGGTCTGCGCTACCTCGAGATGCTGGACTTCGGGCTGGTGCGTGAGGCCCTGCGTGAGCGCGGTCTGGTCATGCAGAAGCTCGCGCCGTACCTCACGCGTCCGATCCCCTTCATCTACCCCCTGACCCACAAGGGTTGGGAGCGGCTCTACGTCGGCTCGGGCATCCTGCTCTACGACGTGATGGCCAAGGAGAAGGGTGCCTCCAAGGGCGTGCCGAACCACAAGCACCTGTCCAAGTCGACCATCATGAAGCTGTTCCCCGGGCTCGACCCGGAGGTCTGCGTCGGCGCGATCCGCTACTACGACGGGCAGGTGGACGACGCCCGCCACACCATGGCGCTGGCCCGCACCGCCGCGACCCACGGTGCGCACGTCGCCAACCGTGCGCAGGTCACCGAGCTGGTGCGTGAGGCGGGACGCGTCGTCGGGGCCATCGTGCGGGACCTCGAGACCGGGCGCGACTACACCGTCCGCGCAGGCGTGGTGGTCAACGCCACCGGCGTGTGGACCGACGAGATGCAGTCCCTGCTCGGTGAGGAGGGTGAGTTC
The DNA here is from genome assembly GCA_041685505.1 of Nitriliruptoraceae bacterium. Taxonomy (GTDB): domain Bacteria; phylum Actinomycetota; class Nitriliruptoria; order Nitriliruptorales; family Nitriliruptoraceae; genus T1Sed10-7. The sequence continues at coordinate 12,833 of JAWLFQ010000054.1, read as the reverse complement.
ACCGTCCGCGCCTCCAAGGGCATCCACATCCTGGTGCCGCGTGACCGCATCAAGGCCAAGGTCGGCATGATCCTGCGCACGCCCACCAGCGTGCTGTTCACCATCCCCTGGCACCACCACTGGATCATCGGGACCACCGACACCGACTACGAGCTCGACAAGACCGATCCCACCGCCTCCGCGGAGGACATCGAGTACGTCCTCGGTCAGGCGAACCGGGTGTTGAAGCAGAAGCTGACCAAGGACGACATCGTCGGGACCTACGCCGGGCTCCGCCCGCTGGTCGCCGGCAACGCCGACTCCACGGCCAAGCTCTCGCGCGAGCACCTGGTGATCGAGACCGCTCCCGGCATGATCGTGGTGGCGGGTGGCAAGTACACCACCTACCGGGTGATGGCCGAGGACACCATCGACGAGGCCCTGCGGTCCATCGGCAAGCAGGCTGGTCCCTGTGTCACCAAGGACATCCCGATCATCGGCGTCGACGGCTACCAGGCGTCCTGGAACCGGCGTGAGCTGCTCGCGGAGAAGAAGGGCCTCCACGTCGCCCGCATCGAGCACCTGCTCAAGCGCTACGGCAGCCTCGCGGAGGACGTGCTCGCCCTCGGCGAGGAGGATGCCAGCCTGCTGGAGGCGATCCCGGGCGCCGACGACTACCTCAAGGCCGAGATCGTCTACTCGACCCGCGAGGAGGGTGCTCTGCACCTCGAGGACGTCCTGGTCCGGCGGACCCACATCAACATCGAGGTCCAGGACCGTGGGGCCGAGGCCGCGCCGACCGTCGCCGGGTTGATGGCGGCGGAGCTCGGCTGGGACGACAGCCACCGTGAGCAGGAGCTGCAGGCCTACCTCCAACGTGTGGAGGCGGAGCTGAAGGCCAACGCCGCGCCGTCCGACGAGGAGGCGCAGGAGGCCCGGCTCGAGGCTCCTGACCCGACACCGGTGGCCGGCTGATCCGCGCCGGCGACCGCGGCCCCGGGACCCTCAGGTCCCGGGGCCGTCCTCGTCGTGCTGGAGCCAGTCGTAGGTCCGCTCCACCGCACGCCGCCAGTTGCCGTACTCCCGTTCGCGTCGCGCTGGCTCCATCTCGGGCAACCACCGGGCGGCTCGGTGCCAGTGACGGCGGAGCCCCTTCAGTTCGGGCCAGAACCCCACCGCCAGCCCGGCGGCGTAGGCGGCCCCCAACGACACGGTCTCGGACACCATCGGGCGTTCCACGGGCACGTCGAGGACGTCGGCGATCGTCTGCATCAGCAGGTGGTCGCTGGTCATGCCGCCATCGACCTTCAGCCCCTTGAGCGCCAGTCCGGAGTCGGCGTTCATCGCGTCGACGACCTCCCGGGTCTGCCAGGCCGTGGCCTCCAGGATCGCGCGTGCGAGGTGCGCCTTGGTGATGTAGGAGGTCAGGCCGATGATCAGCCCTCGCGCTTCGCTGTGCCAGTGGGGAGCGAAGAGCCCGGAGAAGGCCGGCACGATGTAGCACCCGCCGTTGTCGTCGACCTCGCGAGCCAGGGTCTCGATCTCCGGTGCGGAGCTGATGATCCCCAAACGGTCGCGCAACCACTGCACCAGTGACCCCGTCACCGCGATGGAGCCCTCGAGCGCGTAGACGGGGTCCTCTGCGCCCACCTTGTAGCCCACGGTGCTCACGAGGCCGTGGGAGGAGTGCACCGGGTCGGCCCCGGTGTTGAGCAGCAGGAAGGCACCCGTGCCGTAGGTGCACTTGGCCTCTCCGGCCGAGAAGCAGGTCTGTCCGAACAGCGCCGCCTGCTGGTCGCCGAGGGCGGCACCGATCGGTACGCCCGGCAGCACCGAGGTGGCGGTGCCGAACACCTCGACGTTGCTCCTGATCTGCGGCAGCATCCCGCGCGGGACGGTGAAGGCCTCGAGGAGTTCGTCGTCCCAGGTCAGGCGGTGGATGTCCATCAGCATGGTGCGCGAGGCGTTGGTGACGTCGGTGATGTGCAGCCCGCCCTCCGGGCCTCCGGTGAGGTTCCAGATCAGCCACGTCTCCATGGTCCCGAACAGGACCTCACCGCGCTCGGCCTGCTCCCGAAGGACCGGGTCGCGGTCGAGCATCCATCTGATGCGCGCGCCGGAGAAGTAGGTCATCAGCGGGAGCCCGGACCGGTGGCGGAAACGGTCGGGACCACCCTCGGCGCTGAGTTGGTCGACGATCGCCGCGGTGCGGGTGTCCTGCCAGGTGATGGCGTTTCGGACCGGACGCCCGGTGCGGCGTTCCCACAGCACGCTGGTCTCGCGCTGGTTGGCGATGCCGATGGCGGCGATCTGGTCCGGTTCCGCGCGTGCCTGTGCCACCGCCTGGGGCACGACCCGCTCGACGTTGCGCCAGATCTCGACCGCGTCGTGCTCCACCCAACCCGGGCGGGGGAAGAACTGTCGGTGCTCGCGTTGGGCCACGGACACCAGCCGTCCCGCATGGTCGAACAGGATGCACCGCGTCGAGGTGGTGCCCTGGTCGATCGCTGCTACGTACGACGCTCTGGTCACGTCACTCCCGTCGGATCGCGAGCTCGCCGGTGATCGCGCGCGAGATCTCCAGCACACGGGCTGCCAACCGGGGCCGCGGGTTGCGCCCACCGTCGCACACCGTCTGGGGCGAGCCGGTGATACCCACCGACGCCACGACGGTCCCGCCGTGGTCGCGGATCGGGACGGCGATGCCGGCCTCGCCGCTCGTCAGCTCCTCGACGTCGGATGCCCAGCCACGCTCTCGGACGGTGCTCAGTTGGCCCAGCAGGCTCCGGCCGCTGGTCACGGTCCGGGCGGTGAACTCCTCCAGGGTCGCCTCGCGCAGCACGGTGCTGCTGTCCGGGTGGTAGGCGAGCACCGCTTTGCCCAGCGCGCAGGCGTGGGCCGGGAGCACCTTGCCGACCTCCATGACCTGCACGCTGTCGTCGGGCCGGAAGACGTGGTGGACGATGGTGACCTCCAGTGGTGCCGTCAGGACACCGATGCGCACGGCCTCACCGGTCCTGGACGCGAGGGTGTCGGTCCAGTTGAGCGCACGCGCGCGCAGCTCGTTGTGGTCCAGCGGCGGGTCGTGCAGCTGCAGCAGATCCCTACCGAGCCGGTAGCGGCCGCTGCGCTGGTCCTGGGCCACGAACCCGACGTTGTGGAGCGTGCGGATGATGCCGTGGGCGGTGCCCTTGGGCAGCGACAGCGCGTTGGCGATCTCCACGACCCCCAGTGGTCGCGGACTGTGGGCCAGCAGCCGGAGGACGGCAGCCGCCCGCTCGATCGACTGCACCGTGCCAGGCATGCACGGGACCTTACTTCGTTCCCGCGCGTGGCGTTCACGGACGTGCTGTCGTTGCCGGCGGGGGTGTCGATCACGTCGGCACCCCCGCTGTGGACCTGCAGCGGCGTAGGCTGCAGGTGATGAGACGGGTGGGAGGCAGCGCATGGGCGGCCCTGGAGCGTCGGCGACGCCGCGACGTCCTCCCGTGCGTGTGGTGCTGGCCGACGACCACCCCATCTGGCGCGACGGTGTCCGGGCGGATCTCGGCAGTGGCTTCGAGGTCGTCGCCGACGCGGGGACCGCGCCGGAGGCCATCGCCGCCGTCGAGCGCCACCGCCCCGATCTGGTGGTGTGCGACCTGCAGATGCCCGGGGGTGGCGGGCTCGCGGTCGCCAAGGCCTGCGCCGACCGCACCCGTATCGTGGTGCTGACCGTCAGCGAGCAGGAACAGGATCTGCTCGACGCCGTGGCGGCGGGTGCGGTCGGCTACCTGACGAAGTCCACCCCCGGACCGCAGCTACGTGAGCAGCTGCAACGTGCCGCCGCCGGCGAGCCGGTGTTCTCCCCCTCGCTCGCGATGCTGGTGCTGGGGGAGTTCCGACGGCTCTCCCGGGAGGCGACCGGGACCGAGCCGCTGACCGAGCGGGAACGGGAGGTCCTCCAGCACGTGGCACGTGGCTACACCTACCGGGAGGTCGGTGCGCAGCTCCACATCGCACCGAAAACGGTGGAGAACCACGTCCGCAACATCCTCGACAAGCTGCACCTGAGCCGCCGGCAGGAGCTGATCCGTTACGCCGTCGAGCACGGCATCGACTGACGCCGCCGGTGATCGCGTGCGCATCACCACGGGTGCTGGGTGGGGACCCCCAGGCGCGGCTGGGGGCTGCGCCCGATGCCGGGTGGTGGAGCCGCGCGGGACGCTGATGGTGACCCCACAGCGAGGACCCGGTCATGCACCCCACCGACGCGCTCCGCCCCGCAGCTCCCCCTTCCTTGACGGCAGGGTCCACGGAGGGCCCGGACCGCCAGCTGCCGCCACCCCCGCCCACAGCCGCCGCACCGCGGGCAGCGCGGCCCCCGTCGCCACCGCCACCCCCGGTCCCGGCCGGGCAGGGTCCCGGAGGGGCGCCGCCGGCGGTGGCCCGGCAGCGCGATGCGGGTGGCCCCGGCGGCGCCACACCGCCCATGGTCGCCTGGGTCGCCGGGCTCGGCGCGCTGCTGCTGCTCGCCGCCGCGGCGACCTTCCTCGCCGTGCGGTGGGACGCCCTGGGAGCCGTGGCCCGGATCGCCACGGTGGGCGGCGTCACCGTCGCCGCGGTCATCGGCGGTGACCGCCTGCGGCGCACGCTGCCCGCGGTCGGTGGCGTGCTCTACCACCTCGGCGCGCTCCTGGTTCCGATCGACGCGTTGGGCCTGGCCCTGCAGTTCGGCGCACCAGGGTGGGCCCGCTGGCTCGCCGTCGGCGTCACGGGCATCGTGTTCCTGCCGCTGCTCGCCGTGCTGGGACGCAGCCCCCTGCTCGGTGTGGTCGCGCTGCTGGGGGTACCCGTGACCGCCACGGGTGTCGGGATCCTGACCGGTGTGGCGCCGGGCGTACTGGTCGCGGCCACGGGCCTGCTGCTGCTGCCGCTGGCCGGCCGCGAGCGGCCCGAGCCACTGGCGCCGGCATTCTCCCTGGGCTCGCTGGTGCTCCCGGTGTTCGCGATCGTCGGCGGCGCCGGTGCGCATCTTGGCGTCGCGGTGGGTGTCGAGGGTCTGGGTGTGACGGCAGCGAGCGCGGGGTGGCTCGCGAGCTGGCCGGTCCGTGCGGGCACGACGGCGCTGGTGCTCACCGCCCTCGGCGTGCGTGCGCGGCGCGGCGATGCGCGCCTGCTGACCGTGGCCGTCGTCACCGGGACGGTGGGGCTGCTGCATCTCGTCCTGCCACCCGAGACCCCGCGCGTCGTACGGCTGTGGACCCCGGGCATGCTGTGGCTGGGGCTCGAGCTCGCCCGTCTGGCGGTGGCCCGCGCGGCGGGATCGGGGGGAGCTGCGCGCGTCGGGCGGGGGCTGCCCGGTGTGTTGCTCACCGCCGAGTTGCTGGCGATCCCGGTCGCGCTCGCGGTGATCAGGGTGGTCTTCCAGCCCTCCGTGGTGGCCACGGATGCGGTGCTCGGCGGCGCGGTGTGCATCGCCGGGCTCGCGTGGGCCAGCGTCACCTGGCGTCTCGCCCGGCACGGGGACGCGCTCCTCGGCGCCGAGGTGGATGGTCGACCGGCCGCGCCCCTGGTCGGGCTCCTCGCCCTGTGGCACCTGGTCGCCGCAGGGGTGTTGGCCGGTGGTGACCTGCGTCTGCTGCTCGCCGCCGTCCTGCTGGTGGCTGCGCTCCTGCTCCTCTCCCGGGTGACCGGCTGGCGCACGTCAACGACGCCGCGGACCGCGGCGGTCGAGCTCGTGGCGGTGCTGCTGTTGCTGGGCGGTACCGAGGGGCTGTCCGCCGGCCGCGTCGACGCCCTGGTGGTCGCACTGGTCGCTCCGCTGCTGGTCCTCCCGCTGCTGGCACCACTGGTCGCGAGGGGTCTCGCGGCGACCGGTCTGGTGACCGTTCCGGCTGCTCTGCTCCTGGTCGCGATCGTCGGCACCTTCGGCGCAACGGGGCTGGTCGCGGGGCAGCTGCCGGTCGGACTGGCCGGTGTCCTGGTCGGCGTGACCGCGCTGGCGATCGCTGCCGTGAGCCGTGCGGCACGACCACTGGCCGACGCGGGGAGGGCCGTGGCGGCGCTCGCCGGGCTCACGGCCACCCTGCCGGCCGGTGCTCTCGTCCCCTGGCAGGTGGCCGATCCGGTGGTTCCCCGCCTGGTCAGCGAGCTCGGGGGCCCGTCGTCGGGAGCCCTGCTGCCGAGCCTCCTGCTCGGCCTGCTCCTGGTCGTGGACGCGTTGCGGGACCGAAGCCCGCTGTCGGTCACCGCAGCGAGCCTCGTGCTGCTACGCGCGGCCGGTGCCCTCAGCCTGGCCGGCGGTATCGACGTCGAGGTGGTCGGCGCGGTGCTGCTGGCGGTCGGTACCACGGCGGCCCTCGTCGCGGGGGTCGGGGCCGCCTCGCTGCCGCGCGCGGCGGTGATCGCCGGTGCGGTGGTGGCGGTGATCGTGGCACCGATGGGCTGGTGGTTGCTCGGGGACGCCGCCGTGCTGCGGGCGAGCGCCCTGCTGGTGGTGGGGACCGGCGGCCTGGCCATCGGCCTGGCGGCGCGTCGATGGGCGCTGGCCCACATCGGCGCGGCGATCGCCACCGTCGGCACCTGGTCGTTGTTGGTCGAGCTCGGGCGCACCGACCTCGACCTGTTCCTGCTGCCGGTCGCCGTGCAGTTGGGGCTCGCGGGTGCCGGGTCCCGGCGGGCGGGTGACACCTCCTCCTGGATCGCCTACGCCCCGGCGATCCTGCTCGTCGGCCTGCCGGCGGTGCTCGAGCGGGTGTGGGGCGGTCCCGGCTGGCACGGCCTGCTCGCCGGGGCCGTGGGTGTCGCTGCCGTGACCATCGGCGGTGCACGCGGTCTGCGGGGCCCCCTGCTGGTGGGGGTCGGGCTGGTCGTCGCCGTCGTGGTGGTGGAGACCCTGGCGGTGGTCGTCGGCGTGCCCACCTGGGCGTGGCTCACCGCGGGTGGTGTGGCGCTGATCGGGGCCGCTGCGGTCATGGAACGGTTCGCCCGGACGCCCGGTGACGCCGGCCGCAGGTTGGCTTCCGGGCTCAGGGACCGGGGGTGACCCGGACCCGTACCGATATCCACAGGCGTGCGGTGCTGCGCAGCGCCGGTGTCGCAGATGCCGCGTATCGTCCCTCGTGTTGTGGGAGGAAGGGGCCTGCTGTACGGTTCGAAGGTCCGCGCGGGGCCTGACGGCGCCGCGCGCCCTTCGTCACCGCTGGATCACGCGCACGGAGCACCGCCGCGCGATCCGCAGGACGCACCCCTGCCCCTTGCGGCGGCGTGCACGGGAGACCGTGCCTGCCGCGCCCGCGGGGGCCACAGAGCCAGCCGCGACACCACCGGGTGTCCGGCCGGCCCGCACCGCGCACCAGCGCGGGGCGGCGCGACCAGAGGAGGTGCACATGCGCCGCTACGAGTTGATGGTCCTGATGACCGACCGCCTCGACGAGGAGGCCGCTCAGGCCGCCTTCGAGAAGGCCAAGAGCGTCCTCGCCGCACAGGGCGGGAACCTGCTCGACGAGGCCTGGTGGGGCAAGCGCAAGCTCGCCTACGAGATCGACAAGCGCGACCACGGCTTCTACGGCGTCCTCGACTTCGAGGCGACCACCGATGCCGTCGTCGAGCTCGAGCGCCAGCTGAAGATCTCCGATGACGTCACCCGCTTCAAGACCGTCCGTCCGGAGATCCGGGTCCGTTCGGCCTAGGTGTCGTGTGCAGCGGCCACGTCCTCCCATGACGGCCGGTACGCACCACCCCGACGACCAGGAAGGTCTGCACCGTGGCGTTCGAGTCCAACATCATCACCTTCATCGGGAACCTGACCGATGACCCCGATCTGCGGTTCACCCAGAACGGCGCGCCTGTCGCGTCCTTCCGCGTGGCCTCCAACCGCCGGTTCACCGACCGCGCCGGCAACCAGCAGGAGGAGACCACCTTCCTCAACGTCAACTGCTGGCGCGACCTCGCCGAGAACGCCGCCGAGTCCCTGAAGAAGGGGGACCGCGTCGTGGTCATCGGTCGGGTCCGTGTCCGCAGCTACGAGAACCGCGAGGGCCAGACGGTCTGGACCACGGAGATCGAGGCCGACGAGATCGCTCCCAGCCTGCGCTGGGCACGTGCGGAGGTCAACCGCACCTCGGGTGGATCCAGCGGCGGTCAGAGCGCCGGGACCCCACCGCCACCCTCCGACGACGACGTGCCCTTCTGAGACGCGCCGCACCAGCTCGGGCCCGGTCCTGCGATCGCTACCGGGCCCTGTTCCCACCACCCACTCCCTTCCCACCCCCGGCGCCGGTGCACCGCACCGGCCGCGCCCTTCGACGAGGAGCTCGCCCATGCCGCCCCGTACCGCCAAGCCCAAGGACCGCAACAAGCCGCGCAAGCCGAAGCCCTGTCCCTTCTGCACCCAGGGCATCGAGTACATCGACTACAAGGATCTGTCGACCCTCAAGCCCTTCCTGAACGAGCGGGCGAAGATCAAGGCGCGTCGGACCACCGGCGCCTGCGCGAAGTGCCAGAAGCAGCTCGCTGCGGCGGTCAAGAACGCCCGCGAGATGGCACTGATCCCCTACACCACCCGCTGAGGAGGTCGCGACGATGAAGGTCATCCTCAAGAGCGAGGTCGACAACCTCGGCCTGGCGGGCGACATCGTGGATGTCGCGGACGGGTACGGCCGCAACTACCTGCTGCCGCGGGGTCTGGCGATGCCGGCCACCGCCGGGGCCAGGAAGCAGGCCGACGCCCTGATCCGCAGCCGCAAGGCCCAGGAGGCCAAGACCCTCGACAGCGCGCGCGCTGCGAAGGACGCCCTCGAGGCCCGCACCCTCAGGATCCCGGTGCGCGTCGACGACCGTGGCGGCCTCTACGGCTCGGTCAGCGCCCAGGACGTCCAGCGGGTGCTCAAGGAGCGGGGCCACGACATCCCGCGCAAGCGCATCGAGCTCAAGGGCACGATCAAGGAGATCGGCACCTACGAGATCCCGGTGCACGTCCACCCGCAGGTGGCCGCCACGGTCCTGGTCGACGTCGTCGACCAGGAAGGCCGTCTGCGCCGCGATGCGGGCGGTGGACTGGTCGACACCGAGGCGGTGGCGGCAGCGGCCGAGGACGCGGCTGCCGGCACCGAGACCGACGAGGACGTGCTCGCCGAGCAGGCGCTGGAGGCCGCTGAGGCCTACGAGCGTGAGCAGGCAGAGACCGAGGCTGTCGCCGAGGAGGTCGTGGCTGCCGAGGTCGAGGGCACCGTCGACGAGGAGCCCACCGCGGGCTGAGGGAGGCCGACATCGTGGTCGTCGTCACAGCGGTGATCGACGTCCCGTGAGCGGCGCCTTCCCCCCCTCACCCGGCGAGCCGCCAGCACCGGACATCGCCCCGTCGTCCAACGGTGGGGCGGGACGCAGCTATGACCGCGTCCCGCCCCACTCCCTGGACGCGGAGGTGTCCGTGCTGGGCTCGGCGCTGCTGTCGCGGGGCGCGGCATCGGACGCCGTCGAGTCGCTGCAGCCCGAGGACTTCTACCGCAACGCCCACCGGGTGGTCTTCGAGGCGGTCCGGGCCTTGAACGGGCAGGGCGAGCCCGTCGACACCGTCACGGTCACCGACTGGTTGGCGCGTCGCGACCGACTCGACGAGGTCGGCGGCCCAGCTGCCCTGCACGACCTGACCGTCGCCGTGCCGACGGCGGCCAACGCGGCCTACTACGCCCGTATCGTGCGGGAGAAGGCCCTGCTGCGACGCCTGATCGACGCTGGTACCGCCGTCACCCGGTTGGGCTACGAGGGCACCGACGACGCGCGCACGATCGTGGACCGCGCGGAGTCGCTGGTCTATGAGGTCGCCCAGACGACCACGACCTCGGAGTACGAGCGTCTCGGGGACCTGCTCAACCAGTCCTTCGAGCAGATCGAAGCACTCGCCGAGCAGAGCTCCGAGGTCACGGGCCTGGCGACGGGTTTCGACGATCTCGACCGGCTCACCGCCGGACTCCAACCGCAGAACCTGTTCGTCCTGGCGGCCCGCCCGGCCATGGGCAAGTCGAGCCTCGCCCTGGCGATCTGCCACTTCGCCACGGCGCGGCTGCAGCAGTCGGCCCTGCTGTTCAGCCTGGAGATGTCGAAGCTCGAGATCGTCAACCGGCTGTTGTCCTCCGAAGCACGCATCGACTCCTCCCGCCTGCGCACGGGACGGCTCGAGGACACCGACTGGCGCAAGCTCGGTGATGCCCTCGGCACGCTGGCAGAGGCGCCGCTGTTCATCGACGACACCCCGTCGATCTCCCTGCTGGAGATCCGGGCCAAGGCCCGTCGGCTGAAGCAGAAGCAGGGGCTCAGCCTCGTGGTGGTCGACTACCTGCAGCTGATGCAGTCGCACCGTCGGGTGGACTCCCGTCAGCAGGAGGTGGCCGAGATCTCACGTGGCCTGAAGATGCTGGCCAAGGAGCTCGACGTCCCGGTCATCGCGCTGTCGCAGCTGTCGCGCCAACCGGAATCCCGCACCGACAAGCGCCCGCAGCTCGCCGACCTTCGCGAGTCCGGCTCCATCGAGCAGGACGCGGACCTCGTCGGCTTCATCTACCGGGATGAGGTCTACGACGAGGACAGCCCTGACAAGGGCATCGCGGAGCTGATCATCGCCAAGCACCGCAACGGTGCCACGGGCGTGGTGAAGCTCGCATTCCTCAACCACCTCACCAAGTTCGCGAACCTCGCACGCGGCCCGAGCGGTGGGGCCGGTGGCGCCGG
>JAWLFQ010000054.1:0-2044 GCA_041685505.1 Nitriliruptoraceae bacterium | reverse complement strand
CACCGTGGTAGGTCAGCTCCGTCCCATCGGCGCTGAGCACGATGCGGTAGCCCTCCACCAGTGCCTGGGTGTACATCTCTCCCGGTTCCGGGCAGCCGATGGCACCGTCCGGCCAGGTCACCGTCTCGAAGGTGACGAGCTCGACCTCGTCCTCGTCCACGCCCAGACGCTCGGCGGCGTCGGCCCTCGCCAGGGTGACCTCCCGGCTGTCACTGGCCGCGTCATCGGGTTCGTCGGGGTCGTCAGCGTCCGGCTCGATGGTCTCCTCACCCGGTTCGATTCCCGGGGTGTCCCCGTCATCTGCGGGGCCGCAGGCGGCGACCAGCACCGCGACACCCACAGCCAGGGTCATCGCGAGCCACGAGCTGTCGGTGGTCCGTCGCATCTGCATGTCGGTCCTCGATCCGCGTCTTCGCTGCCCGTACAGGCATCCTCACACGGTGGGACGTCGCGACGGTCCGGTGGGTTGCAGCCCGGTGGCTGCACGTGTGGCCGCCTCCCGGCAGGAGGGCATGGCGATCGATGCGGTGCTGGTGAGCAGCGGGTGTCAGCTGGCGGCCAGGGCGCGCAGGGAGTGCTCGAGCCCCGACACGGCCTTGGCGGCGGTACGCCGGAAGCCCACCGCGAGCGCCGGATCGAGCAGACGGCCCGGACCGCGCAGCGCGAACAACGCGTTCCACGTCACCCGGGTACCGGTCTCGGTCGCCTCGAAGCGCACGTCGTCCTCGCCGCGGTAGATCAGCCCCCGCGTGGTGAGCACGACGCGGTGAGGACGCTCGTAGGTGGTGATCTCGTACTCCAGCGGCACCGTGACCACACCGAGCGCGAGCTGCACCTCGAAGCGGGAGCCGAGCCCGATCGGGCCCTCGTCGAGCCGTCTGGCGCGGGTGATGCCGGGATCCCACGCAGCTGTGGTCGTGAAGTCCGCGACGTGATCGAAGGCGGTCTCCACGGGCAGGGGGACCTCGAGCGGTTCGCTGATGCGGGCCATGTGTCGCTCCTTGGGGCCGGGTGGTGGCAGCGCGACCGCCATGGCCGGACCGCAGCTTCGGCGGCCATGGCGGGTGTCTGCCTTCTGCAGGGGTTTCGTCGCCGTCGGGCGGATGGACGCCGCCTGCGCCCTACACTGCGCCGCGGCCGATGACGAGGTGACGGTGGGCGAGACGTCCTGGGCGTTCCTGCTGGTGGGCAGCTTCGCAGCGGTGGGTGCGGCGATGGCGATCGGCACCCTGGCCGCGCTGCTGCGCTACCACCGTACGGGCGTCTTCCCCGGCTCGGAGGACGGCAGCCCGGTCCCACCCTCACGGATCACGGCGCTGTGGCTGCGCGTGGGGCTCGGTGTGGTGCTGACCGTGATCGGCGTGGTCGCCATCGACCGTGCCGGTATCTGGTAGCTGCGCCTTCGCGAGCGGCTGCAGAGCGCGCGGGGTGGGCGGTCGCGTCGCGGCTCGTTACCGTCGCGCGCCCGGTGGAACGTATCCTCTGACTTCGTTCCGTCGATGTGGGAGGGCCGCAGGGTGCAGCGTGACATCTTCAGTGAGGAGCACGAGGTGTTCCGCGATCTCGTGGCGCGCTTCGTCGCGGACGAGGTCGTGCCACACCACGACCAGTGGGAGCAGGACGGCATGGTCCCACGCGAGTTGTGGACCAAGGCGGGGGCGCTGGGGCTGCTGTGCACCGACGTGCCCACCGAGTACGGCGGCGGTGGGGTCCCCGACTTCCGTTACAACGTGATCGTCACCGAGGAGCTGGCCAAGGCGGGTGCATCCGGTGTGGGTTTCCCCCTGCACAACGACGTCATCGTCCCCTACTTCCTCGCGCACGCCACACAGGAGCAGCAGCAGCGCTGGTTCCCACCCATGGCCGCAGGCGAACTGATCACCGCCATCGCGATGACCGAACCGGGCACGGGCTCCGACCTGGCATCGATGTCGACCACCGCGATCCGCCAGGACGACGGCAGCTACCTGCTCAACGGCGCCAAGACCTTCATCACCAACGGCATCCAGGCCGACCTCGTCATCGTCTGCGCCAAGACCGACCC
>JAWLFQ010000053.1:0-16381 GCA_041685505.1 Nitriliruptoraceae bacterium | reverse complement strand
GCGACCACGAGGTCGTGATCGAGGTCCGCGAGGTCGTGGAGGAAGCGCACCCGATGGTCCTGGCCCGGGATGAGGTGCAGGTCCGTGACATGCAGGATCCGGAGCGGGCCGCCCGGCCTGCGCAGCACACCGTCGAGCCGCAGGCGCGAGAGCCGGTACCACCGCCGCTCGATCAGCGTGCCGTAGGCCACCGCGCCCGCACCAGCCAGGGCCAGAGCCCCCCAGGTGCGGCGCAGAACGCGGCTCACGCGTCACCTGACTGGTCGCCGGAGCCCTGTCCTGCGCCCTGGCCCTGCCCGCCACTTCCGTCACCATCGCCGTCCTGCTCAGGATCCTCGTCCTCGGAGTCCTCGGGCTCCTCGGGGTCCTCGGGGTCCTCCGGGTCCTCGGGCTCCTCGGGTTCCTCGGGCTCGGGTGGCGGCACGCCGATCAGCAGCACGATCCGCTGATCGTCATCGTTGGGATCGACCGGGGTGCCGACGCCGGGCTCGACGCCCACCACCGTGTCGAACTGCTCCTCGTCCTCGACCGGCACCTCGCGCGAGAACAGGTTGCGGTAGCCCCGCTCGGCCAACTCCGCCGCTGCCGCCTCGAGCGTCAGCCCCGTCACGTCCGGGATCTCGGGCGGGGTTCCCGTGCCGTCGGAGATCTCCAGGGTGATGATCGAGCCCAGGGGTTGGTTGGAGTCCGCATCCGGTGACTGGCCGACGAAGGTGCCGGCAGGGCGGTAGTCCTCCACCTCGGTGGCGCTGAAACGGAAGCCTGCGGTCAGCGCGATGTCCTCGGCCTCCTCCTCCGACCCGGCCTGCAGCAGGTCGGGCACCGGCGCGCGCGGCAGCGGTCCGGGATCGGGGAACGCCTCCGGCTCGTAACGCTCCGCGACGGTCGACATGTAGTCGGCCCACATGGGGGCGGGGATCGTGCCGCCGAAGACCTGGCCGTAGTTGCGTCCGGCGATGGTCACGTTGCGCATCAGCTGCGCCTGGCTCGAGGGTCGGATGCACTCGCGGGGGTTGCTCTCGCGCACCAGGCTCTCACCACAGGCGGCCAGGGCCTGCTCCTCGGTCTCGAAGATGCGGTCGTTGTTCGGGTAGCCGATCCACGCGGCGGTGGACAGCTGCCGGATGAACCCGACGAACCAGGCGTCACGGTTCTCGTTGGTGGAGCCGGTCTTGCCGCGCGTGGGCCACTGCCCGAGGTTCGCGCCGGGTGCGGTGCCGCCCTGCTCGACGGGCCCGGCGAGCAGATCGACGGCGCGGTCGGCGATGTCGGTCTCGAGCACCCGCTCGCAGTCGCCGTTGTGCTCCCAGATGATCCGACCGTCCGGTCCCTCGATGCGCTCGATCGGGTAGGCGGGGCAGTACTCACCCCGGTTGGCCAGCGTGGCGTACCCCGAGGCCATCGCCAGCGGCGAGGTGTCGGTCGCACCGAGCGCGAGCGGGCACTGGGCGTCGGGGACCCCGTAGCCGCTGAGGCGCTCGAAGGTCTCTGCCACCCTGCTCGGGCCGATGTCACCGATGAGCAGGGCGTGGTAGACGTTGCTGGAGCGCGCCATCGCGCCGTACATGTCGAGGATGTCGTTGCCACCGGTGTTGCGGGGCTCCCACAGCCCACTGGCGTTGCTGTTGTCGGGGCAGCCCTCGATCGGCTGCGGCCCCCGGGCATCCAGCGTGGTCCCGGCCGAGATGCCCTCCTCCATGGCCGCCACGGAGACGAAGGGCTTGAAGGCGGAGCCCGGCTGCCGACCCGAGGCGCCCATCCCCGGCACCGCCGCGTTGACCTTGGTGCGGTCGCACAGCAGCTCGCCGTTGTCCAGCTGGTCCGCCCAGCGATCGTCCTCGATGCAGCTGCCGAAGGAGTGCGGGCCGAGGGCCAGCGTGCGGATCGCCCCGGTGCCGGGTTCGACGGACATGATCGAGCCCATGGGGGCCCGGGCGATCTCCTCGGGGCCTGCATCCTCGGTCAGCAGCGCGCGTCGCAGCGCGGCCTCGGCCTCCGCCTGCATCTCGAGGTCGAGGGTGGTGTGGATCCGCAGTCCCGACTGGAACACGAAGCGGCGGCGCTCCTCGGCGGTCGCACCCATCGCGTCCAGCGCGTCCAGCTGCGTTCCCAGGGCCTGGGCGGTGTTCTCGCTGACCAGCAGCTGGGAGATCCAGTCGCTCCAGAAGGGGTTGGAGGGGGCGGGTGGTTCCGAGATCTCCACCTCGAGCGGCTGGTCGATGGCGGCCTGCGCCTGCGCCGGGGTGACGAAGCCGTGCTGGGCCATCTGGCGCAGCACGATGTTGCGACGGCCCTCGGCGTTCTCGGGGGAGTTGATCGGGTTGTTGGCCTCGGGCGCGCGCAGCAGACCCGCGAGCATGGCGGCCTCACCCAGGGTCAGCTCGCCGATGGGCTTGGAGAAGTAGCGCTCCGCGGCGGTACCGAGCCCGTAGACACCGACCCCGAAGTAGCTGCGGTTGAGGTAGCGCTCGAGGATCTCGTCCTTGGACAGCTCCTCCTCGAGCTGGATCGCGTAGATCGCCTCCTGGAGCTTGCGGGCCAGGGTCTGCTCGGGGGTGAGGAAGGTCGTCTTCACGTACTGCTGGGTGATGGTCGATGCGCCGGACTCGATGCCACCGGCGCGGAAGTTCGTCAGCGCCGCGCGTGCGATGGCGAGATGGTTGACGCCCTGGTGCTCGAAGAAGGACGCGTCCTCGGTGGCCAGCACCGCATCGATCGCGACCTCCGGGATCTCCTCGAGGTCGACGGGGACCCGGTTCTCCTCGAAGGTCAGCTCCGCGAGCTCGGTGCCGTCCGAGGCGTAGACGTAGGAGTTCTGCGGTGGGGTGTCGGCCTCACCCAGGGGTGGCACGTCCAGCACATCGGTGCGTACGACGGCGAGGAGGCGGTCGATGGCCAGCGCGCCGGGCAGGAACATCGCCCCGATCAGCACACCGGTCGCGGCCGTGATGAGGACGATGAGGACCAGCCGCCCGACGATGGCACCGAGGCGGCCGGCGACCCGGAGCCCGAGCGGGGCCGCGCTGTGCTGGTTCACCCTGGACCTCGGTGGTTGCGAGCCGTCACGTCACACGGCGGTAGGACGGCACGAACCAGCGGCGGGTTCCGTGGTCGTGCAGCGCCCGAGGATCTCGGCGCGTCAGGGTACCGGCCGGCGGCGCGCCGGCTCGCAGCTCCGACCGCCCACGGTGGGGATCCGGGTCATCGGTCAGGGGGTTCGGCCGGTCCGCAGGGTCTCGGCGATGCGTTCCAGGGCGTCGAGGTCGTGGACGTCGCCACCGAGCAGCGGCACCTCCACCAGCGACGCGACGTCGACGCCGAACAGCCCTGCCGCCACGTCGCGTCGCTGTCGGGCAGCGAGGTTGCGGACGTCGCCGAGCAGCTGCAGACACCCCGCCAGCGCCAGCGCATCGCTGCTGCCGGGGTCGAGATCCTCGGGCGCGTCGGGATCGACGCCCGCCTGCTCCTGGAGGCTGCGCACCGCCCGGCGCAGTCCGGCGTCGGAGGGATCGCGGGGCACCTCCGGACGGATCCGGTTGACGACCACCCCCGCGGCGTGCAGACCCTCCTGTTCGAGGCGTTCGAGGAAGAACCGCGCCTCACGCAGGGGCGGAGGCTCGGGGGAGGTCACCACCACGAAGCGCGAGGCTGGATCGCGCAACAGGACGAGGACCTCCTCGGCACGTTGCTTGAAGCCGTCGTACATGCCCTCGAAGTCCCGGAAGAAGTCCGCGAGGTCCTGCAGCAGCTCCATCCCGGTCACCCGGCCGGCCACACGCATGAACGCCGTGGCGCCCGCACCGACCATCTTGCCGATGCCGCGGCCCGCGGCGACCCCGGGCTTGAGCAGCAGCTTGAGCAGGCGGCCCTCGAGGAACGAGGTCATCCGTCGTGGGGCATCGAGGAAGTCCAGGGCCGAGCGGGTCGGCGGGGTGTCGATGACCAGCAGGTCGAAGTCGCCTTCCTCGTGGAGCTCGTGGAGACGCTCCATCGCCATGTACTCCTGGGTGCCCGACAAGGTGGAGGACAGTTGGCGGTAGATCGGGTTCGCGGTGATCGCGGCCGCTTCCTCGGGGCTGTTGGCATGCCGCTCGATCAGCCGGTCGAAGGTGGTCTGCATGTCGAGCATCATCGCCCACAGTTCGCCGCCGGCAGCCAGGTGTCCAGCCGGCAGCGGGACGCGGGTGGGTTCGTCACCGAGCCCCTCGAGTCCCATCGCCTGGGCGAGCCGTCGGGCGGGGTCGATGGTCAGCACCAGCGCGCGACGGCCCTGGCGCGCCGCAGCGAGCCCGAGGGCTGCGGCGGTGGTCGTCTTGCCGACGCCACCCGCCCCGGTCGTCACGAGGATGTGCGCGTCGGCGATCGCGCCCGCGAGGCCGGCGTGCGCTGTGCGCTGCTGCCCGGTGGTCACACCCCGCCTCCCGCCACGGTGGCGTAGCCGCTGGCGTCCAGACGCTCCGCGGCTCGCGGTCCGTCCTCGCCGACCTGCAGCGCCAGGACGTCGGCGAGCACCTCCAGATCCTCGACCCCGAAGGTGTTGCCGGCGAGCAGGGGGAGGCCGAGGACGTGTGCGCCCGCTCCGACGAGATCGGCCCGCAGGCCGGCCTGGTGCTGCTGCCGGTCGACGTGTGCGGCGGCGAGGTCGAGGGTGAGCTGCGCGGTGCGGCCCGACATCCGGGCGCCGTGCTGTTCGGCACGGCTGCGCAGCTGCGCGGGCCCCACGGCCCGGAGCCGCTCCAGCGCGGTGGCGTCCACCCGTGGGAGGGTGATCTGGTTGGCGAGGACGGGTCCGGTGGCGATCCCGGCGGTCGCCAGCGCGGCGATGCCCTCCGTGGTCTCGCGGACGGGCATCTCCTCCAGCAGGGTGACGATCACGGCCTGGACACGCCGGGGGTCGGTCAGCATCTCCTTGATCTGCCCCGCCTGTCGGCGGATCGGGCCGACCCGCACGATGTCGGTGACGGCCTCGGGCGCCTGCAGGAAGGGCACGATCCGACCCGTCGGGGGTGCATCGAGCACGATCAGGTCGTAGGCGCGACGTCCGTCCGGGCGCCGTCGCGCCTCGATCTCGTACAGCTTGCCCACCAGCAGCAGGTCGCGGAGCCCGGGCGCCGCGGTGGTGACGAAGTCCAGTGCGTTGGAGCGTTCCATCATCCACTGGACACGCTTCAGCCCGTAGAACAGCTCCAGGTACTCGTAGACCGATTCGGCGGGGTCGATCGCCGCGCCCCACAGGCCGGGACGGAACTCCCGCTCCGCGTAGTCCCAGGGTTGGGTCCCGAACACCCGGCTGAAGCCCTGGCGACCCTCCACCTCGACCAGCAGCGTCCGGCGGCCTGACGCGACCCCGGCCAGGGCGAGAGCCGCGGCGGCCGTGGTCTTGCCGACCCCACCCTTCCCGGTGACGATCGTGACGTGGGGGCCGAGCAGCGCGTCGTAGCCCTCGAGCGCACGGTCGGGGCTGCGCATCGGGCAACGACCTCCCTGGGTGTGCTCGGCGTACGTCGTCGGTGGGGCGCGCGGGGCCGTCGGAGAGCCTAACGGCGCGCGCGAGGCGGTTCGTCGCCGGTCGGACCGCGGGTCGCGCGGGGGCGGCGCCGGCGACGTCCGAGGGCCCGGGTACGGCGGATATCCTGCCGGCCATGTCATGCTCACCCGTCCTTCCGCGCCGCGCTGTGGCCCTTGCGGTCGTCGTCGTCGCGCTGTTCGCGCTCCTGCTCGTGCCGGGCAGCGCCTGGGCCCAGGGGGCCGATCAGGGGGCCGATGAGGACGGCGGGGTGACCTCCGTCGAGATCCTTCCCCTGCGGGGCGGGTTCATCGACCCTCCGGTCTCGGCCCAGATCCGGGACGTGCTCGAGATCGCGGAACGCGACGGCTCCGACCTCGTGGTCCTGCAGTACAGCTCGGGCGGTGGGGTGTCGGTGGACATGGACGATCTGCTGCGCCAGATCGAGGCGTCCCCGGTGCCTGTCGCCACCCTCATCGGCCCCCTGGGGACCTCCGCGGAGGCGGTCGGCGCGGCCGGGCTGCTGTGGCTGGCATCCGACATCCGTGCATTGTCCGCGGACGCGAGCGTCGGCCCGCTCGAGCCGGTGGACCTCGCCGACATCGACGGCAGCTACCCGGTTGCGACCCGGACCGCGGCGTTCCTGACCGCGGCCGGTGTCGACACCGACCTCTCCGGGTCGCTGCTGACCGGCTCCGTGCCTGCGGCCTCGCTGGCGGACACCGATCTCGTCACGGTGACCGCCCAGGGCCTCGAGCCCCTGCTCGTCGAACTCGACGGCATCACCGTCGGTGGCACCACGCTCAGCATCCGGCCCGACGAGGTCGATGTGCGCTTCCACTCCCTCGGTCTGGTGCGCCGGCTCCTGCACGCGGCGACGACGGCGCCCTTCATCTACCTGCTGCTGGTGGTCGGCATCGGGATGCTGCTGTTCGAGGTCTTCCAGCCCGGCTTCGGTGTCGCCGGCCTGGCCGGGGTGATCACCGCGGCGATCGGGGTGTTCGGTCTGTTCGTGCTGCCAGTGACCTGGTGGGCAGTGGCCCTGGTGGTCCTCGGCCTGCTCCTGTACGCCATCGACACCGCGATCGCGGGCTTCGGGTGGCTCACCCTGGCGGCGACGGCGTCCTTCGCGGTCGGTTCGGCGAACCTCTACGCCGCCGATGCGCTCGCGCTGCCCTGGTGGCTGATCGCCGCGACCACGGCCACCGCGCTGGTGTTCTTCGTGTTCATCATGACCACCGTCCTGCGGGCACAGGCGGGGCCCGAGGGCGTCACGGTCGAGGATCTGGTCGGTCGGCCCGGGATCGTGCGGTCCGTCCTCAACCCCGAGGGCCACGTCTACATCGATGGCGCCCTGTGGCGGGCACGGTGGACGGGTGCCACCAAGCGGGCCAAGGTCGGCACGCCCGTGCGCGTCCACGACGTCGACGGCGCAGTGGTGCTCGTGGAGCCCTACGACCCCGCGAGCAGCGGCACGCCCGACACCGGGCAGGGCGGCGACAGCTCGGCCGATCCGCAGGCGCCGGCCACACAACCCACATCCGCCGGTGCTGCCGAGGGGGACGGCCGGGCCTGAGCCGGTGATCCCGCCCCGGCGGACCGCCCGCCACGGATCCCGCTGCGCCACGACTGCTTGCTGATGGCAAGCGCCAGGGGGCTGGTGTCGTCGCTCCCCGGGTCATAGGGTGCAGCGTTGCCGCCCACGCCCGGGAGGAAGTGTGCACGGCAGGGGGAGGCCTGTGGACGCCGGACAGCAAGGGCCCGTACCGGGCAACCATCTCGCCCTGGTGAGCGAGATCACCGACGTCGGACGTCGGTGGGAACTCGATGCCCGCTGTCGGGGTTCCGACGGTGGCCTGTTCTTCGGCCCCCATGGCTTCGAGTCCAAGCGGGACCGCACCGCCCGGGAGGAGGCGGCCAAGGCCATCTGCGCGCACTGCCCCGCCTTGGTCGCCTGCCGTGAGCACGCCCTGCGACAGGGCGAGCTGTACGGGGTGTGGGGTGGTATGGGCGAAGCGGAACGCCGAGCCGTCCTCGAGCGCAGTGGCCGGGTCGCCCGGGCCGGGTGAGCCGATCGACACGACCGCGGGCCGGGGTTTGCACCCGGTTGCCACGGTGGGGTACGACACGCCCCTGCTGCCCACGTCGGGGCAACAGCATCCATCCGCCCGAGGACCTCGAGCACCAGGAGCACCCCGTGACCCGCTGGGAGTACGCCACCGCCCCCCTGATCAGCCACGCCCTCCAGCAGATCCTCAACCAGTGGGGTGAGGACGGTTGGGAACTGGTGACCGTGGTCGAGAACGTCGCCTACTTCAAGCGCCCGGCCGAGTGAACGGCGGCCCGCACGCGCAACTGGCCGCCCTCGGTCTCGCGCTGCCCGATGTGCCGGAGCCCGCGGCGGCCTACCAGCCCTGGGCGCGCTCGGGGCAGCTGGTGCTCACCGCCGGCCAGCTCCCACTGGTCGCGGGGGCACTGCCGCGCACGGGCCGGCTCGGGGTCGAGCTGGACACCGCCGAGGGCGCGGAACAGGCCAGAGCGGCCGCGCTCAACATCCTCGCGGTCGCTGCCGCCGCCGCGGGCGGTCTCGAGCATGTCCGGGTGGTGAAGCTGACCGTCTTCGTCGCGTCGGCGGAGGGCTTCCACGAGCAGCACCTCGTCGCCAACGGTGCGTCGGAGCTGATCGGCGCGGTGCTCGGCGATGCCGGGGTGCACGCCCGCTCCGCGGTAGGGGTCGCGAGCCTGCCGCTGGGTGCCCCGGTCGAGGTGGAGGCGCTCATCGAGGTGACAAACACGTGACGCCGCCGCACCGGGGTGACGAGGTGTCCGTGCCGGTCGAGGCGGTGGACGCCGTGACCGTCATCCTGGTGCGTGACGCACCTGCTCGGGACGGGGGGAGCCACGGCCAAGCGGGCGGTCTGGAGGTGCTCCTGCTCCAACGCCACGGCGCCAGTGCCTTCGCGCCCGGGGCCCTGGTGTTCCCCGGAGGCAAGCTGGACCCGACGGACGCGGCGTTGCCCCCGGACCGGGTCGACCTGGCGGAACCACACGCGTGGGCGGCCCGGCTCGGTCTCCCCGACGGTGAGCGTGCCCGGGCGATGCTGGTCGCTGCGGTGCGTGAGACCTTCGAGGAGTCCGGCATCCTGCTCGCCCGCCACGCCGACGGGACCAGCCTGGCCGAACGACCGCTCCCGGCTGACGAGGTGACCGAGCTGCGGACGCTGATGGCGGCACGCGACGGGGCGCACGACTGGACCCGCTGGTTGACCGAGCGCAACATCGTGCTCGAACTGTCCTCGCTCGAGATGTGGTCGTGGTGGGTGACCCCCGCAGGGCTCCCGAAGCGGTTCGACACCCGTTTCCTCGTCGCCGCGCTGCCCGCCCACCAGGAGGCGAGCCACGATGCGGTGGAGACCACCGCGATGCGCTGGATCGCCCCCGCTGCGGCGCTCGCAGCGCACGAGCGGGGCGAGCTCCACGTGATCTACCCCACGCGCTGCACCCTCGGACAGCTCGCCGCCCACACCAGCGCCGCCGAGGTCCTGCGCGCCGCCCGGAGCGGCAGCGTGGACCTGCGGCGCATCGAACCGCGGGTGGTCCAGGTCGACGGCAGACCGATGGTCCAGCACCCCGACGGTGGTCCACCTGCTGCGGTGTGAGCGCGGCTGACCGGGTCCTCCCATCCAGGGCTGGTCGCGGCGCGAACCCGAGGTGTCACCGCGCACAAGACGGTGGCGGCGTACCGCGCGCTCCCCGCGAGGGGCCGCCCTCCACGGGAGTGCGACCTCCGCCGGTGCGCCGTCTCCACCGGCCGCTCCGGCGGTCGGGGCCGGGTCCTGGGATGCCCGCACCTTCCAGGGCCCGGCGCTCGTGCGAGTAGCCTGGGCGTCATGATCGATACGCGACTGCTCACAGACGACCCCGATGGCACGGCAGCGGCGCTCGCCCGACGTGGCATCACCCGTGACGACCTGGCGCGCCTGCGTGCCCTCGATGACCGGCGTCGTGCCCTGATCTCGGAGGTGGATCGCGCGCGCGCCGAGCAGCGCGCGGCCTCCAAGGACATCGGGCGGGCGGCAGCCGAGCAGCGTGCCCAGTTGATCGAAGCGGCCCAGGCGCTCAAGGAGGAGGTGGCCCGCCTCGAGTCCGAGCTCGCCGAGGTCCAGGCCGAGCACGCCGCGGCCTTCGCCCGGGTTCCCAACCTGCCCCACGCCGACGCGCCCGACGGCGTGGAGGGCGACGGGGTCGTGCTGCGGACCATCGGGCCTGCGCGACCGGTCATCGACGACCCGCGCGATCACGTCGACCTGCTCGAAGCGGCGGATGCGCTCGACCTCGCACGTGGCGCCAAGGTCGCCGGCGCGCGGTTCGCCTACCTCAAGGGCGAGGGCGCGCTGCTGGAGTTCGCGCTCGTGCGCTACGCCATCGAGGTGGCGATGCGCCACGGCCACACCCCGGTGATCCCACCGGTGCTGGTGCGCGAGGAAGCGATGTACGGCACGGGTTTCCTGCCCACCGACGAGCAGCAGCTGTTCGCCACGCGCGACGATGACCTCTACCTCGTCGGGACCTCCGAGGTCCCGCTCGCCGGTCTCCACCTCGACGAGCTGCTCGAGACCGACCAGCTCCCGGTGCGCTACGTCGGGTACTCGCCCTGCTTCCGGCGGGAGGCCGGTGCCCACGGCAAGGACACCCGCGGGATCCTGCGGGTGCACCAGTTCGAGAAGGTCGAGCTGTTCTCCTTCGTGGCGCCCGACGCCTCCGACGCCGAGCACGAGCGGATCCTGTCGATCGAGGAGGAGATCTTCACCGGCCTGGAGATCCATGCCCAGGTCGTGGACATCCCCGTCGGCGACCTCGGCGCGTCCGCTGCCCGCAAGTTCGACCTCGAGGCGTGGCTGCCGGGCCAGTCCGCCTACCGCGAGGTCACCTCCTGCTCCAACACCACCGACTACCAGGCTCGGCGGCTGAAGACGCGCATCCGCTCCAGCAGCGGTGACAACGTGCTGGTCCACACCCTCAACGGCACCGCGCTCGCGGTCCAGCGCGCCATCATCGCCCTGGTGGAGCAGCACCAGCGGCCCGACGGCACCGTGGTGGTCCCCGCGGCGCTGCAGCCCCACATCGGCCGCGAGGTGCTGTTCGCCCGCTGATCCCCGGGATCGGGCGCAACGGCCCTGCCGGCGGGGCCCTGCCCGGCGTTACCGTCGAACACGTGGCCCTCAGGGGAGGCTGCGCATGCCGGTGGACGAGGTCGATGTCGCGATCGTCGGGGCCGGTCCCGGCGGGCTCTACGCCGCCACCTACGTGGGGCTACGGGGCCTGCGGTCGGTCGTGCTCGACACGCTGCCGGCACCCGGGGGCCAGATCACCGCGCTCTACCCGGAGAAGCACATCCACGATGTCGCGGGCTTCCGCGGGGTGTCCGGACGTGAGCTGGTGGAACGCTGCACCGACCAGGCCGAGGCGGCCGGTGCCCGGTTGCAGCTCGAGACCCGCGTGGAGACCCTGGATCGTGACGAGGATGGCTTCATCCTCGGGGCCGAACACGGTCAGGGAGTGCGCTGCCGTGCGGTGATCGTGGCGGTGGGGCTCGGCACCTTCACGCCGCGACGGCTCCCCGGCGCGGAGCGGTTCGAGGGGCACGGGGTGTGCTACGTGATCCGTGATCCTGCGGCGGTCCGCGGTCAGGATCTCGTGATCGTGGGCGGTGGCGATGCAGCGGTCGACTGGGCGCTGGAGCTCGAGGACCTCGCCCGCTCGGTGACGCTGGTCCACCGGCGTGACCGCTTCCGCGCCCACGAGGCCCGGGTCGAGGCGCTCCGCCGCTCGTCGGTACGGGTGCTCACCGATGCCGAGGTGGTGGGCCTGGAGGGTGACGCAGAGCTGGCGTCGGTACAGGTCCGGGACAAGCGCAGCGGTACGGACCACACCCTGCCTGCCGGCCAGCTCTACGCAGCGCTCGGTTTCCACGCCGATCTCGGGCCCGTCGCCACGTGGGGGATCGAGCTGCAGGGTCGGGCGATGCCCGTCGACCGCTGCATGCGCACCGATGTGCCCGGGGTGTTCGCCGCCGGCGACATCACGGGCTACGAGGGCAAGCTCAAGCTGATCTCCGCGAGCTTCGGTGAGGCGGTCGTCGCCGCCAACCACGCCGCCAACCACGCCGACCCCTCCCTTCGGGTCTTCCCCGGCTACGGGCAGTGACCTCGGGCGGCCCGGGCGCGGCCGATGGCTGCGACCCCGGCGGCGGCGGCCGCTACCGTGCGCGCATCCGGGAGGGTTGGCCGAGCGGACGAAGGCAGCGGTCTTGAAAACCGCCGTGCGGCGTGAGCCGTACCGTGGGTTCGAATCCCACACCCTCCGCGACGACCGTCTGCCGGCGTCGCGTGCCCAGGGGCGTCTGTGGCCGCCCCTGCTGCTGGTCGCCAGCCTGGTCATGCTCCCCCTGCTGGCGGCGCAGGACGCGTCGCCCGGGGTCATCGCCTACGTGCTCGTCGTCGCGCTGTCCGCCGGGGTCATCTGGCTCACGGTGCGGGTCAGGCCCGTGGACGCAGCGGCGCATGCGTTGCTGACCCGGTTCATGGCCGCGGCGGCTGTGGTCGGGCTCCTGCTCGTCCTGCTGGCCGTGGGCCGCTCGGTGCTGGATCTGCTGCTGGTGGCCATCGCCCTGTGCGTCGCGGTGGCGGTGTCGCCCGACCGTGGCAGCGTGTGGGTCCTCCAGACCGCCGTCCTGGTCGTCCTGTGCGTAGCCATGGTGCGCGCCGGGGTGTCGTGGCCGGTCACCGCAGCCATCATGGCGCTGTGCCTGGTCGTCGTGATGCTGGCGGATGTCACCGCGCTCCGGCTGTTCCGGATCCGGGACGCGGAGCAGCAGGCTCGCCGCGCGGCGGAGCGGCGCCGCGGGTTGCTCGAAGCCGTGCGTGATCTGCCACGCGGGGATGTGGAGGAGGCCGAGCGGGCCGTGACCCGCACCCTGCGGCAGCTGGCCTTCGACGGGGCCGGCGTCGCGGTCATCGAGGGCGAGGTCCTCGTCGAGCGGATGCTGGACGGACTGGCCAGCAAGGGAACCGCGCTGCGCCGTGGCGAGGGGCTGGCCTGGCGGGCCATCGAGCAGGATCGGACCCTCACCGTCAGCGACTACGAGCAGCTCCCGGAGCGGCTGGAGAGCCGTCGTGGGGCACGTGGCATGGTCGTGACCCCCATCCGTATCGAAGGTCGTCCCGTCGGTGTCCTGGTCGGCGTGCGTGCCGACCCCGAGCCGCCCAGCGACGACGAGGTGGAGGTGGCCGAGGTCATGGCGGCACACCTCGGCGGTGTCCTCGCCAACCATGCCGGCCAGCGACGTCAGCGGCTACTGCTCGAACAGGCCGCGCACCTCGACCGCATCAGCCAGAGCCTCCTCGAAGCGGTGTCCGAGGAGGTCCGCGATCCACTCACCGTGTTGCGGCTCGGCACCCAGCTGTTGCGACAGCACGGCGGGGGGCTCGACACCGCTGAGCGCGTCAGGCTGCTCGGCCGCGTGCGCCGGGAGTCGGACGATCTGCGCCTGGTCATCGACACCATCCTCGACTTCTCGCGTTACCACGCGCGACGGGTGGAGCCCCGGCTGGCGACGGTGCCGCTCACCCGCCTGCTCGCCACCTGCGACGTCGACCACGATCACCCCGGCAGCGGTGCCGGTCCCCTGGTCCGTGTCGACCTCGAGCTGCTGGTACCGGCGTTGCGCCTGCTGTTCGCCTCCGGGGTGCAGGACGGTGTGCGGGCGCCGTGGGCCACGGTGCGCACCTCCCCGGAGGTCGTCACGCTGGCCTTCGAGCGTCGGCACGTGGGACCACCGTCCAGCGTGCTGGTGCAGCTCGCGGTGCAACTGCTCAGCGCCGGTGGTGGGCAGCTGGAGGTCGATGACGACACCTCGTCGGCACGCATCCACCTCGACGTCGCTGACGCGCACGCCGCGACGGGGGAGCGGCCATGATCCGTCGGCGTGCGCTGCTGTCTGCGGACGACGCCGCCGACCGGGTGGCGTGGGAACTGCTGGACGAGCCGGGTGTCCGCGTCGGCCTGCTCGGCGCCGTGCTGCTGACCATCGCCCTGGCGGCGGTGCTGGGGACCCCGGTGGACGCGCGCGTGTTCGTGGTCACCTCCGTCCTCGGTCTGCTGCTGTTGTTCGGCTCCTTCCTCCGTCCCCTGCCGGCCGGGCTGCGTGCCGCCGGTTGGCACCCGGGGGTCACCTGGTCCGCCGCGGTGGCCCTCCTCGGTCCCGTGCTCATCGCGGTGCTGCTCCTCGCGGCGGTGGAGGTAGCGGTGGAGCCCTTCGCGCCGCTGTTCGGGTTGCTGCTGCTGCTGGCGGCGATCCTGCCACCGCGCGCCCTGCGATGGCCGCTGCTGAGCTGGCAGCTGGCCATCTGGGTCGCCATCGTCGCGCTGAGCGGCGAGCGTGCGCCGGCGGTGCTGTTGGTGCACCTCGCCGGTGGGCTCGCTCTCGCCGTCACGGTGGTGCGCACCGCGGAGGCGCTGTCCGGCAGCTACGACGAGGCCTACCGCGCCCGTCTGGCCGCCGAGCAGCGCGCGGAGCTGCTGGCATCGCTGCTGCGGACGCACGACCTCGACCCGGCGGTGGTGCTGCGCAGCGTCGCCGATGGCCTGCTCGGGCTCGGGTTCGATGTGGCCGCGGTCCGTGAGATCGACCGCGACAGCGGTGTTGCCCGCATCATCGAGGGTGTCGCCCGCGGTGAGCTGGTCGTCGAGGAGGAGCTGCCCCTGGAAGCCCCGGAGTTCGACCTGCTGCTGCGCACCGAGGAACCGGTGCTGCTCGGTCCGGGGCCCGACGAGCCGGCGAACCTCGCGGACCTGAGGCTGTACTCCGCGTTGCTGTTCCCGGTGTTCGAGGACGGGCAGATGGTCGCGGTGGTCGCGGCGGGCTCCAGCGACCGTGCGGTGGGCAGTGGCGTGACGGACGCAGCCGAGCTGCTCGTGGCACAGGCCGGTGCCGCGCTGGAGCGGGCCCGGCTGTACCGCAGGGATCAGTCCACCGTCGAGCAGCTCCGGCGGCTCGAGCAGCGCACCCAGGACTTCATCTCCACCGTGTCGCACGAGCTGCGCACGCCGCTGACGGTGGTCCAGGGGCTCGGGAGTACCCTCGACGAGCGGTGGGACGATCTGGACGACGAGCGGCGTGATGATCTGCTGCGACGTATCGACGCCAACGCCGACCGCCTGGCGACCATGGTGACACGGCTGCTCGACACCTCACAGCTGAGCCGTGGTGCCCTGCAGCCCGTGCCGCGCGAGGTCGAGCTCCGCCGCCTGCTACGGGCCGCCATGGACCGGCTCCACGACGTGCTCGCGGCGCACCCCGTCGAGGTGGATGTGGTGCCGGCGACCCTCGTGCGGGTCGATGATGAGCTGTTCGAGCACGTGACCGACAACCTGCTGCTCAACCTGGCGCGGCACACCCCGCCGGGAACGACCGGCCGACTGTGCGCCTGGGAGGACGGCGATCGGGTCGTGATCGAGCTCATGGACGACGGACCCGGGATCGAGGCGCACGACCTGCCGCACGTGCTCGATCGGTTCTACCGCGGGGGTGACGAGTCGCACCGTGTGAGCACCGGCGGTCTCGGCCTGGGCCTGGCACTGGCCGCCGAGGTGGTGCGTGCCCACGGGGGACGCCTGTCGGTGGCGTCGGGCGATGGTGGCGGGGCCCGCTTCAGGTTCGACGTGCCTCGGGCACGGCCGAGGTGATGTCGTTGTCGTCGGTGACGATGCCGCCCCCGGCCAGTTCGTCGTCCTCCTGCTCGAGCGCCGCGCGGACGAGCTGGGCGTTGAGCTCCGCGCCGAGCAGGACGGCGAGCGCGGTCAACCACAGCCACAGCAGTGCCACGATGGGACCCGCCAGAGGCCCGTACACGCTGTCGGTGCCCGCCAGGTAGCCACCGTAGAGGCGCAGTCCTGCACTGCCCAGCAGCCATACGCCGGCGGCAGCCAACGCACCCGGGATGTCACGCCACCACCTGCCGCGGTGTGGGACCGCGACGCGGTACAGCACGGCGATGGCGGCCACGGCAAGCAGGATCACCGTGGGCCAGTAGGCCACCTCCCAGATCGCCACCAGGGGCCCGAGATCCACCTCGAACCAGGCTTCTGCCTGCTCGGCGAACCCCGGGCCCGCGAGCAGCAGCGGGGCGAGGATCGTGCCGACGAGCAGGGCGCCGAAGGTCACGGCGAACCCGAGCGCGCGTTGTAACCAGCCGGGACGGTGCGAGGTTCCCCCGTAGACCAGGGCGGTGGTGGTGAGGATGACCTTCACCGCCCGCGAGGACACCCAGATGGCGGCGATGAACGCGGTCGAGACGACCCCCGCCCCGCCTCCCTCGAGCAACCGCTCGAGGATGGGCTCGATGACGGTCTCGATCGTGGTGGAGGTCAGCGCGACGCTTGCCACCTCCGAGATCCGGTCGATCAGATCGTCCTGCCAGTTCTGGCCGTTGAACTCCGGCAGGAAGGCGGGGATGGCCGCGACCAACGCGACGATCAGGGCCGGCAGGGAGAGGATGACGTAGAAGGCGGTCTCCGCCGCCAGCCCGGGGAGGCGGTCGTGGATCGCCCCGTCCACCGTGCGGACGCTGACCATGACAGGACGACGCGCCACACGTGGCGTGTGGTCGATCAGGGCGTTGGAGAGGGGGTGCACTCCACGAGGGTACGGCCGTGTGCTGGTCTCGGACACGGCTGCTACTCTCCGGGCGCCGCATCGCGGCTACGGTCGCGGTACGGGCGCCAGGAGGCTTCGCCTAGTCTGGTCTATGGCGCGGGATTGCTAATCCCGTTGGGTCTACTCGGCCCTCGAGGGTTCAAATCCCTCAGCCTCCG
>JAWLFQ010000133.1:0-4079 GCA_041685505.1 Nitriliruptoraceae bacterium | reverse complement strand
CAGGTCGTCGAGCGCGAGTTCGGCATGTTCGAGGTCCACGGCACCTCGCCGTCGGACGTCGAGCGGGCGGGCGAGCTGGTCCTCGAGCAGCTGGGTCTGGCCCTGTCCGACCGCGTCGCCCCCTCGCTGTCCTCGGCCCAGATCATCACCAACGTCCAGCCGCACCAGGCGCAGCTGCTCAACCGGATGGCGCGCGGCATGATGGTGGTCGCCGGCGAGACGCTGCTGGTCCTGGAGTGCGAACCGGCGGCCTACATCGGCTACGCGGCCAACGAGGCGGAGAAGACGGCGCCGGTCAACCTCGTCCACCTCACCTCCGTCGGGCGGTTCGGCCGACTGTGGATGGCCGGGGCGGATGCGAACGTCCTCGCGGCGCGCGACGCCGCGGTGGCGGCGCTCGAGGGCGTCAGCGGGAACTGAGGAGGTGGGGATGGGCCGTCGTTTCGTGACCGCTGAGGACATCGACGAGCTGGCGGCTGCCGGTCGGTCGCGCCTCGAGGTCGATGCGCTGACGACCCTGACCGACCTGGCCCGCGAGCGCGCCCACGACCGCGGGGTCGCGATCGTCGAGGTGGAGCGAGCACCGGCCGCTGGCGGTGCTGGTGACGTCCCTCGACGTCGGCTACGGGCAGCGGTGCGGGCGGCCGTGGTGGCTGAGCTCGGGACCGCTCCCGAGGGCATCGATGCCGCGATCGGCCGTGTCCTCGATCGGTTCGGCATCACCGACTGAGACGCCCTCGCGGTCCCGGCGCGCGGGTGCGGGGCGGTTCGCCCTGCCGGAACGGCTGGGCGGGGGGTTCGCCCGGTTCCCCCTGGCGCACCCCGGTGGCCGATGGCGGCCTGGCTACCGTCCGGCAGCGCTGACCTCGAGGTCGAGGTCCGGCCGATCCCGCACCCATCAGCCGTTCGCCGTGAGGTCCCGCCATGTCCGACACCGCCATCGCCCCGACGGGCCACTACGCCCCGCGCTCCCTGCGCGGCCGCATCGACGAGGTCGAGATCATCGACGTCCGCACGCCCGGGGAGTTCGAGTCGATCCACATGCCGACCGCGCGCAACCTCCCCCTCGACGAGCTGCGCGGACGTCTCGACGAGGTCCGGGCGCTGGTCGACACCGGCAGCGAGGTGGTGCTGTCCTGCCGGACGGAGAACCGTGCCCGCCAGGCCCAGCAGATGCTGGCCACCGCGGGTCTGCCGGGCCTGCCGATCGTCGAGGGTGGCATCGTCGCCTGGGAGGCCGAGGGCGCCCCGGTGGTCCAGGGCGTGCTGCGCTGGGACATGGAGCGCCAGGTGCGTTTCGCCGCCGGATCGCTCGTCCTGGCGTCGATCCTGCTCAGCCTGGTGTTCCCGCCGGCCCGGTTCGTCGCCGGGTTCATCGGTGCCGGGCTGGTGTTCTCCGCGGTGACCAACACCTGCACGATGGCGCTCGGCTTGGCCAAGCTGCCCTACAACCGCCCACGTCGCACCTGAGTTCCGGCGCGAGCGCTCCTGCGGCCTCGCGTCCCCCCGACCCCGCCCACGGCCACGCCGTGGGCGGTCTGCTGTGTGCGCCCCGCGGTCCCCCGGTGGCCCCGGGTAGCGGTTCGGAGCATTTGTCCGTACATTACGCGACGTCCCACACGGCCACATACCCAGCCCCACCGCTCCCGGAGGAAACACCGTGTCCGACACCACCGCCGCCCCCACCGTCTGCGTCGACCCGAAGATGCTGTACGACCGTCTCGACGACGTGGAGTTCATCGACGTCCGCACGCCCGGTGAGTTCGAGGGCGTCCACGTCCCGTCCGCCCAGAACCATCCCCTCGATGCGCTCGACGCCTCCGTCGATCACCTCAGGGAGCTGGTCGACCAGGGCCGCGAGGTCGTGCTCGTCTGCCGGTCGGGTGCGCGGGCGCACCAGGCCCAGGACGCGCTCGTCGAGGCAGGGCTGCCGCGGCTGCCGATCCTCGAGGGTGGCATGCTCGCCTGGCAGTCCGACGACGGCCCGGTCGTCCAGGATGTG
Organism: Nitriliruptoraceae bacterium; assembly: GCA_041685505.1. Lineage (GTDB taxonomy): Bacteria > Actinomycetota > Nitriliruptoria > Nitriliruptorales > Nitriliruptoraceae > T1Sed10-7. Next base: position 2,077 of record JAWLFQ010000133.1, on the reverse strand, counting down.
ATCCGTTGGGACCTCGAGCGCCAGGTCCGCTTCGCGGCCGGCGTCATCGTCCTGGTCTCGATCCTGCTCTCGGTCGTCTTCCCACCGGCGCGCTTCATCGCCGGCTTCCTCGGTGCCGGGTTGATCTTCGCCGCCGTGACCAACACCTGCGCGATGGGCATGTTGCTCACCAAGCTGCCGTACAACCGGCCGACCTCGGCCTGAGTCAGCGAAGGAACGTTCGTGACCGATCCGGCGCCCACCGACACATCGTCCGGAGCTGGCGCGATCGCCGATCGGGGCCGGTCGGGCACCTTCTGGGGGCGGCACTTCCCTCTGCTGGGCTGGCTCCGGCGGGCGGATGCCGGTTCGCACCGCGCCGATGTGCTGGCCGGTCTGACCGTCGCCGCCATGCTCGTGCCCCAGAGCATGGCGTACGCCGCGCTGGCCGGGATGCCCCCGGTGACCGGCCTGTACGCCTCGACGGTGCCGCTGGTCGCCTACGCGCTGCTGGGCACCTCGGGTCAGCTCGCCTTCGGTCCCGTGGCCATCGTCTCGTTGTTGACGGCTTCGACCCTGGCACCGCTGGCCGAGGGTGATCCCGGACGTTACGTCGCCTTGGCCGGCATCCTGGCGCTCCTGGTGGGCGCCATCCAGATGCTGCTCGGGCTCGTGCGTGCCGGTCGGCTCACCAGCCTGCTGTCGCACCCGGTCATCTCCGGGTTCACCTCGGCGGCGGCGATCGTCATCGCCACCAGCCAGCTCGACAAGCTGCTCGGGATCGGGATCGGCCGCCCGGACGGATGGCTCGAACGCATCGGGGCGATCCTGTCCGGACTGGGGGCCACGCACCTGCCGACCCTGCTCGTGGGCGTGGTCGCGATCGCCGCGCTCGTGCTCGGGCGACGGCTCGGACCCCGGGTCCCCACACCGTTGCTGGTCGTGATCGCGACCACCGCCGCGGTGCCGCTGCTCGGTCTCGAGGAGCTCGGCGTCGCCATCCTGGGTGAGGTCCCCGGTGGGTTGCCGAGGCCGAGCCTGCCGACCGCCCCGCTCGACACCCTGGTGGCGCTGCTGCCCGGGGCGCTCATCATCGCCCTGCTGTCCTACATGGAGGGCATCAGCGTGGCCCGGGCCGTCGCTGCTCGCACGCGCGATCGCATCGACCCCGACCAGGAGCTCCTGGCCTCCGGCGCGGCCAACCTCGCCGCCGGCGTCTTCCAGGCCTTCCCCGTCGCCGGAGGGTTCTCCCGCACGGCCGTCAACCACACCGCAGGAGCCCGTACCCCCCTGGCATCGCTGGTGACCGCCGCCGGGGTGCTGCTCGCCCTGCTGGTGCTGGCCCCCTTGTTCACCACCTTGCCGCAGGTGGTCCTCGCCGCCGTGGTCCTGGTCGCCGTCGCGAAGCTCGTCGACGTCCGGGAGGCACGGCATGCCTGGCAGGTGGAGCGCACGGACGGGATCGCGCTGACGGTCACCTTCCTGGCCACGCTCCTGCTCGGCGTGGAGATCGGCATCGGGATCGGCATCGCGGTCAGCCTGCTGCTGTCGCTGTGGCGCGTCGGCGTTCCCCGCATCGAGGTGGAGCCGGCCGCCGATGGGGCCGTGCTCCACGTCGAGGGGGACCTGCTGCCCGCGAGTTCGGCCCGCCTGCTGGATGCGATCGAGGACCACCTGGGCAGCTCGCGTCCGGGTGCGACCCACCTGGTCCTCGACCTCGCCGGTGTGCCGAGCGCGGACGTCTCCGGTGTCAACGCGCTGGCCATGGCCGATGCCGCGTGCCGGAACGCCGAGGTGGAACTGCGCCTGGCCGGGGTGCGCGCTGGCGTCGCTGCGCCCATGGAACGTGCCCACCTGCTCATCCGTTTCGCGGGGCGGGTCCATCCGGACGCGGCGACGGCGCTCGGAGCCTTCGGGCAGCGAGCCACCTCTGGTGCGCTCAGCGCGCAAGGGACCTGACGGCGCGCATCGCAGAAATGTCCGGACCAATGGGTGGCGTTCTCCGTCAGGCAGCGGCCCGGCCAACGAGCTGAGCGGGCCCCGGCGGCGGTCCCGCGCGACCGCCTCCACGCAGACCTTGACCCACGCAGACCTTGAC
>JAWLFQ010000052.1:6882-16837 GCA_041685505.1 Nitriliruptoraceae bacterium | reverse complement strand
GCGGTGCTCACCGCCCTGACCGGCACCGAGGTCGCGGGGGAGCGGGTCAGCGAGCGGGTCGCGGCCGCCGTCGGCTCGCGCGGCGAGGCCACCGACGGTGTCCCGGCGCGGCTGACCCGGACCTCGGAGGTGTTGACCGATCCGCGCTTCCACACCCACCGCTCGGAGACCTCGCTGGTGCGGTGGCTGCGCCAGCTCAAGGCCAAGGACATCGCGCTCGACCGGTCCATGATCCCGCTCGGCTCCTGCACCATGAAGCTCAACGCCGCGGTCGAGATGGAGGCCGTGACCTGGCCGGCCTTCGCCGCCATCCACCCCTTCGCACCGGTGGCGCGCCAGGCCGGCACCCGTCGGATCGTCGCCGACCTCGAGGCGTGGCTCGCGGAGATCACGGGCTACGACGCCGTCAGCCTGCAGCCGAACTCCGGGGCGCAGGGCGAACTCGCCGGTCTGCAGGCGATCCGCGGCTACCACCGGGCACGGGGACAGGGCCACCGCGACGTGTGTCTGATCCCCTCCTCCGCGCACGGCACCAACGCGGCCTCGGCGGTCATGGCGGGCCTGCGTGTGGTCGTGGTCGCCTGCGACGAGGCCGGCAACGTCGACGTGGACGACCTCGAGCGGCTGGTCACCGAACACGCCGACCACCTCGCTGCCCTGATGGTCACCTACCCCTCGACCCACGGGGTCTTCGAGACCGCCATCACCCGGCTGTGCGGGCTGGTCCACGACCATGGCGGGCAGGTCTACCTCGACGGCGCCAACCTCAACGCGCTGGTGGGCGTGGCCAAGCCCGGCCACTTCGGCGCGGACGTCAGCCACCTCAACCTCCACAAGACCTTCTGTATCCCCCACGGCGGGGGAGGCCCGGGGGTCGGTCCGGTGGCCTGCCGTGACCATCTCGCGCCCTTCCTGCCCGCGCACCCGATGGATCCGACCACCTGGCACCCGGCCACCGCGGCGCTGGATCCGGCCCTGCGCACCGGGCCGATCAGCGGCGCGCCCCTGGGCTCGGCGGGGATCGCCCAGATCAGCTGGGCGTACGTGCGGCTGATGGGCGCGAGCGGGCTGACCACGGCCACGGTGACCGCGATCCTGGCCGCCAACTACCTCGCTGCGCGGCTGTCGGAGGGCTTCCCCGTGCTCTACACCGGCGCGCGGGGGCTGGTGGCCCACGAGGCCATCATCGATGTCCGCGGGGCCCACGAGCGTGCGGGCATCACCAACGAGGACGTGGCCAAGCGGCTGATCGACCACGGTTTCCACGCGCCGACCATGTCCTGGCCGGTGGCGGGCACCCTGATGATCGAACCGACGGAGTCGGAGTCACGCGAGGAGCTCGACCGCTTCGCGGATGCGATGCTGGCCATCGCCGAGGAGATCGAGCTGATCGCCGACGGCACCTGGCCGCGTGACGACAACCCGCTGGTCAACGCGCCTCACGTGGCCGAGGACCTGCTGGCCCCGCGGTGGGACCGCCCCTACCCGCGCGACGTCGGTGCCTACCCGGTGCCGGCGGTGCGCCGGGACAAGTACTGGCCACCGGTCAGCCGGATCGACCAGGCCCACGGCGATCGCAACCTGGTGTGCGCCTGCCCACCGCCGAGCGCCTTCGCCTGACCCGCGCGGCACCGCGCCGGGCCGCGGATGCCCCCGAGCACGGCATCTTCGCAGCGGATCGACCTCGTGGCGGTCGATCCGCTGCGTTCGTCGGGTCACGGGGAGCTCGCGGGGGTCGCGGGCGAGGCACGGAGCAGGACCACAGGGGCCGTGGCCGCGAAGCACAGGTGACAGCGACCGACCAGGCGTCGTACCGTGGTTGAAAACATACGCTGAGTAACGCCAGCGGCGCGCGTGCGCGAGTGGTCGGCGGCCGCAGGGCGCGACCGCTGGTCCGCGACGGTGAGGTGAGAAGGTGCAGATCGAGGAACTGATCGGCCGTGGCGTCGGACGACGCGCCGCCGACGGCCGCAGCAGCGCGACCAAGCGCGCGCTGCTGCAGGTGTCGCGCTCCATGGAGTCGCTGGCCGAGCAGCTCGCCGATCACGGCGACACCTTCACCATCGTGTCGCTGTTCGAGCACGCCAGCTACTTCGGCTACGAACGGCAGCGCTACGCCCGCCTCGCCGAGGTCGGCAACGTCATCGTGGGCTTCGCCGGGACACCGCAGGAGGTCGCGGACGCCCGCATCCCGGCGGGGGTGCACTACCTGGCGCTCGACGCTGCGGATCCGATCAGCGACGAGTGGAACGTGCTGGTGCTGTCCGAGGCCGTGACCGCCGGGCTGGTCGCCACCGACCTCGCCTCCGTGGTCGCTGCCGGGTCGCTGGAGCGTGGCCGGCTGTTCTCCCCGCTGGTGGGTACCGACCCGGGCTGGGTCGTCAGCGAGGCGGAACGTGTCCTCGCGCACGCCGAACCGGGTGTGGCCGACCTGGCCCTCGCGCCGGGTCGCGCCGCGAGCGAGCGCGCCACCACCCGTGGCGAGCAGGTCCTGCGCGAGGAGCTCGAGACGGGGTGGTGGCGCACGCTGACCTACGCCGCGCAGATCGACGACGTGGAGCGCATGGCGTTGACCGACGCGCTCACCGGGGCGTGGAACCGACGCTTCCTCGAGCGGTTCCTGTCCCGGGTCGGACAGCGCGCACCGCAGCTGGCGGTGGTGCTGTTCGACCTCGACGGCTTCAAGGAGATCAACGACGCCTACGGCCACAGCGTGGGCGATGCCGCGCTGCGGCAGTTCGCGAGGCTGGTGCGTGCGCACGTGCGCGACACCGACCTGCTGGTGCGCTACGGCGGTGACGAGTGGCTGCTGCTGCTGCCCGGGACCGCGCAGGACGTCGCGGTCGAACGCACCGACGCGATCCTGCGCGCCTGGAGCGACCATCACCTGCCGCCACCGGCCGAGCACGCCCGTCTGGCGGCTTCGGCGGGGGTGGGGACCTTCGCCGCGGACGCCCTGGACCTCGACGCCGTCGATGCGGCGATGTACAGCGCGAAGGCCACCGGTGGCGACCGTGTCGTGGCCCTGCCGGTGGCACCCCCCGTGGGCGACTGACGGCCACGCGAGGCAGGGCCGGTCCCGGCCCTGGGGTCCGGGCTCGGCCCGGGCACGGGCCGGACAAGGTCCGGACAAGCCAGCACCTCTGCGGGTCGGGTTCGCGGCGAGCACCCCGGCCCCCCGCACCCCGCGGGGACCCCGAACGTGCGCCTGACGCACGGGTAGAAGGTCCCGAGTTCTCCGCCTAGCCGGCCCTATGTCGCGCGCGCGCGTTCGAGCATCGTGCACGCCCGAGGGGCCCCGCGGAGGGGGCGTCTCCACACACGCACCCGCCGCACCGCGGCCCCGCCGAACGAGCTGTCCGGACAACGCGCCGGACGGCTACGGGCGCGGCCGAGGAGGAGCAGACGCCCGTGGAAGCGCTCGAGTTCGCCCGCATCCAGTTCGGCTCGACCACGATCTACCACTTCTTCTTCGTGCCCATCTCCATCGGCCTGGCGCCGCTGGTCGCGATCTTCCACACCCAGTACGTGCGTACGGGTGAGGAGCGCTACCGCCGCCTGGCGAAGTTCTGGGGCAAGATCTTCCTGATCCTGTTCGCGATGGGGATCGTGACCGGGATCGTGCAGGAGTTCCAGTTCGGGATGAACTGGTCGAGCTACTCCTGGTTCGTGGGCGACATCTTCGGTGCACCGCTGGCGCTGGAGGGGCTGCTGGCCTTCTTCCTCGAGTCGACCTTCCTGGGGCTGTGGATCTTCGGCTGGGACCGCCTGTCGCCGAAGCTGCACCTCGCCACGATCTGGCTGGTGGTCATCGGCACCCACCTCTCCGCCTACTTCATCCTCGCCGCCAACTCCTGGATGCAGCACCCGGTCGGCTTCACGATCGACCCGGAGACCGGCCAGGCCCGCCTCGACAACTTCATCGAGGTCCTGACCAACCCCTACCTGGCGGGCCAGTTCTCCCACACCATCTTCGCGGCGTGGACCACGGGCGCCTTCGTGGTGCTCGGGGTCTCCGCGCTCTACCTGCTCAAGGGCCGCGACGTCGAGGTGTTCGCCCCGGCGGCGCGCACCGCGGTGACCATCGCGGTGATCACCTCGATCGGGGTGGCCTTCGTCGGCCACGACCAGGCGCAGCACCTCACCGAGGCGCAGCCGATGAAGATCGCCTCCGCCGAGGCGCTGTGGGACACCGAGGAGGGCGCCCCGCTGTCGCTGTTCGCCATCGGCGACGTCGACAACCGGGAGAACATCGTCGACATCGGCATCCCCCGCGGCCTGTCGCTGCTGGCCACCAACACCCTCGACGCCGAGGTGGAGGGCATCAACGACATCCAGGCCCGCTACGAGGAGGAGTTCGGCCCGGGCAACTACATCCCGGCGGTGGGCGTGACCTACTGGTCCTTCCGCATCATGGTCGGCGCCGGCATGGCGATGATCGCGCTGGCGCTGTTCGGGCTGTTCAGTTCGCTGCAGGGGCGCATCGCCGCCACCGACCGTCGGTGGAACCGCCTGTGGCTGCAGGTGCTGCCCTGGGCGATCGCGCTGCCCTTCATCGCCAACACCTCCGGTTGGGTGCTGACCGAGATGGGCCGCCAACCCTGGGTGGTCTACGGCCTGCTGCGCACCGAGGACGGGGTGTCGCAGTCGGTGTCGACCTGGGAGGTGGTGCTCACCCTCGGCGGGTTCACCCTGGTCTACGGCGTGCTGATGGTGGTCACCGTCGGGCTGATCAAACGCCAGATCGACAAGGGGGCACCGGCCGAGACCGGCGAGGACGTCGACGAGGAGCACCGCACCTTCGCTCCGCTCGGCGGCGCGTACTGATGCGGCCGCGGCCCTACGCGCTGCGGCGCGTCACGAGCGGCGCCCTGGAGCCCCACACGCGCCTGGCGCGCTAGGAGGAGACCCACGATGGACTGGTTCAACCTCGAGACCCTCTGGTTCGCGCTGATCGGGGTGCTCTTCATCGGCTACTTCGTGCTGGAGGGCTTCGACTTCGGGGTGGGCGTGCTCACCAAGGTGCTCGCCTCCGACGACACCGACCGTCGGGTGATGGTCAACACCATCGGACCGGTGTGGGACGGCAACGAGGTGTGGCTGATCACCGCGGGCGGGGCGATGTTCGCGGCCTTCCCGCTGTGGTACGCGACGGTGTTCTCCAGCTTCTACCTCCCGCTGTTCCTGATCCTGGTGGGCCTGATCGTGCGCGGCGTCGCCTTCGAGTTCCGCGGCAAGCGCACCGAGGAGCGCTGGAAGTGGTGGTGGGACCAGGCGATCTTCTGGGGCTCGCTGCTGCCGGCGGTGCTGTGGGGGGTGGCCTTCGCCAACTTCGTGCAGGGCATCCCCATCGAGCAGGACGGGCTGTTCGTGGGCACCCTGTTCGATCTGCTCTCGCCCTACGCGTTGCTCGGCGGGGTCGCGTCCCTGCTGATGTTCACCCTGCACGGCGCGATGTACCTGGCGCTCAAGACCGAGGACGGCGGGCAGATCCAGCAGCGCGCCGAGACGCTCGCCCAGTGGCTGTCGCTGGTGGTGGCCGTGGGCGTGATCGCCTTCCTCGGATGGACCTACCTCAACGCGCTGTCGCTCGGTGACACCGGCGTGGTCCCCGGCATCATCCCCGTCTCCGCCATGGGCGCGGCGCTGGCCGCACCGCTGCTGATCCGGGAGCGGCTGCACGGGTGGGCCTTCGTGGCCACCACCTCGATGATCGCGCTGGTGGTGCTCACGCTGTTCCTGAACCTCTACCCGCGCCTGCTGGTGTCCTCGATCGACCCGGCCTTCGACATCACCATCACCAACGCCAAGGCCAGCGACCTGACCCTGACCATCATGAGCTGGGCGACCCTGGTGATCCTGCCGGTGGTGCTGGCCTACCAGTCGTGGAGCTACTGGGTGTTCCGCCACCGGGTCAGCCGCGACTCCATCGAGGCGCCCTCGGAGACCCCGCTGCAGGTCGTCGACCGCCGGATCGCCCAGCGCCAGTCGGCCAAGGGCGGTGCGCGGGGCGAGCCGCGGCGCGACTCGGACGACGGGCCCGAGGCAGCTGCGGACGACGACGCACCGCGCTGAGGCGTGCAGCTGCCGGGAGCTGCGCCGCAGGCGGGCGGTGGGGGGCAGGCGCCGCCGGCGGCCGCCGCCGGCGGCGAGCTCGCCACCGCCATCCCGGACCAACGCGTCCGTGACAAGGCGACCCGCCCGCCCGTCGACCCGCGGCTGCTGCGCTTCGACCCCGCCGTACCCCGCCTGCTGGCCATCGGTGCGCTGCTGGCGCTGGTGACCGCCGGTGCGCTGATCGTGCAGGCGACGGCACTGGGCGCGATCGTCGCGCGCACCTTCCTCGAGGGGGCGGAGCTGGCCGCGCACCGCGGCTGGCTGCTGGCGCTGGTCGTCGCGGTGTGCGTGCGTGCCGCGGCCACCTGGCTGACCCAGGTGCTGGCCCAGCGCACCTCCGCGCAGGTCAAGTCGGGTCTGCGGCGCGCGGTGGTGGCACGCCAGGCGCGCCGCCCCCCGGGCGCCTCCGAGGAGGACACCGGGGCGCTGGCGGCTGCGCTCACCGACGGGATCGACGCGCTGGACGGCACCTTCGGCGGCTACCTGCCGGCGCTGCTGTCCGGGATCATCGTGCCGGCCACGATCGTGGTCTACGTGCTGACGATCGATCCCACCTCGGCGGTCGTGCTGATCGTCACCCTGCCCTTGATCCCGCTGTTCATGGTCCTGATCGGGCTCGCGGCACGCGCCGCCACCCGCAAGCGGTTCCGGGCGCTGACGGCCCTGTCCGGCCAGCTGCTGACGGTGCTCCAGGGCCTGACCACCGTGCGGGTGACCCGTTCGGCCACCCGGGTCGGGCAGGCGGTGCGCGAGGCTGCCGAACGGCTGCGGCGCACCACGCTCGAGACCCTGCGGGTGGCCTTCATCTCCGCCCTGGCCCTGGAACTGCTGGCCGCGCTGGGGGTGGCGACGGTGGCGGTGATCGCCGGGGTGCGGCTGGCCGAGGGCACGGGCATCGGCTTCGAGCCGGTGCTGATCGCCCTGCTGCTGGCCCCCGAGGCCTTCTGGCCGCTGCGCCAGGTGGGCCAGCAGTTCCACGCCAACGAGGACGGTGCCGCCGCCGCGGACCGGCTCCTCGACCTGCTCGAGGATCACGACAGCGTCGAGGTGGTGGGTGCGGCCCGTGACGGGGCACCCGATCCCGCCCGGGTCCCGCTCCACCTCGACGCGGTCACCGTGCGCTACCCCGGCCGGTCCGCGCCGGCCCTGGACGGTGTGGGCTTGACCGTGCCGCCGGGGGAGCGGCTGGCGGTGCTGGGCGCCTCGGGTGCGGGCAAGACCACCCTGGCGGCGGTGCTGCTCGGACTCCGGGCACCCGACGACGGCCGGCTGCTGCTCGGCGACGACCACGCCCGGGACCTCGCCGACGTCGACGACCGCGCCTGGCACGAGCGGTGCGCGTGGGTGCCGCAGGCGCCGGCCCCCCTGCGTGGCACGGTCGGTGAGGTCGTGACCCTGGGGGTCGTCCCGCGTCCCGACGACGCCGCCATCCAGGACGCGCTGCGCGCGGTCGGGATGGACGCCGAGGTGGCCGCGCTGCCCGAGGGCCTCGACACCGTGATCGGGGCCGGCGGGCGGGGGCTGTCGGCGGGACAGCGGCGCCGGCTCGCGATCGCCCGGGCGCTGCTCAGGCCCGCTGGCCTGGTCGTGCTCGACGAGCCGACCGGCGACCTGGACGTGGAGGCCGAGCGCGCCGTGCGCGCCGCCATCGAGACGCTCGCCGCGCACCGCACCGTCATCGTCCTGACCCACCGGGTGGCGCTGGCCGCCAGCTGCGACCGGGTGGCGGTGCTCGATGCCGGCCGGGTGGTCGAGCAGGGCCCCCCGGCGCGGCTGCGCGCCGCCGACGGGGCCTACGCGCGGCTCGTGGCCGCCTCGGCCCCGTTGACCGCAGCCGAGGTGGCCGAGGTGCCCCGCGCCGCCGCCCTGCCGGCGGCCGCGGCGCGTGCGGTGGCCGGCAGCGGTGACGGTGGAGGTCCGGACCCCGCGCCGGTTGCCCCGGCCCCCGAGGATCCCCTGGCGGCGGTCGAGGTGCGCGCGGGGGAGCGGGCGTGGCGCAGGCGCCTGCGTGAGCTCACGGCGCTGCTGCACCCGCACCGTCGCCCGCTGGCCCTGGCGGTCGGCATGGGGGCGATCACGCCGCTGGCCGGCGTGGTGCTGGTGGCGGTGTCGACCTACCTCATCTCCCGGACGGCGCTGCGGCCGAACCTGCTCGATCTGACCATCGTGATCGTGTCCGTGCGCGCGCTGTCGGTCGGCAAGGGGGTGTCGCGCTACCTCGAGCGCCTGGCCGGCCACGATGTGGCGTTGCGGGTGGTGGTGGACCTGCGCCAGCACGCCTTCAGCCGGCTGCTGCCCCAGGCGCCCGCCGGGCTGGCACGGTGGCGCACCGGCGACGTCCTGGCCCGGGTCGTCGCCGACGTCGAGCGGCTCCAGCTGGCCCTGGTGCGGGGGGTGATCCCGACGCTGGGTGCCGGGTTGGCGGCGGTGGTGCTGGTGCTGATCGGCACGGTGCTGCTGCCCACCGCCGGACCCGTGCTGCTGCTCGGTCTGGTGGTGGCCGGACTGGCCGTGCCCGTGGCCGCGTGGCGCCTGGCCCGCCGCCCGGAGCGACGTCTGGCCACGGCCCGCGGCAGCCTGAGCGCGGAGCTGGTCGAGCTGTTGCAGGCCGCGCCCGAGCTGCGGCTGCTGGGCCAGCTCGAGCCGGCGGAGCGACGTGTCGACGCCCTCGACGCCGAGGTGGTGGACGCGGACCGCTCGGGGGTGGTCCGCATGGGTGCCAGCGACGCCGCGGTGCAGCTGGTGCTGGGGGCCACGGTGCTCGGTCTGGTGCTGGTCGGGGTGCCGGCGGTGGGCGCCGGTCAGCTCGACGGGGTCCTGCTGGCCTCCCTGCTGGTGCTGGCGCTGGCCGCCGCCGAGGCCGTGGGTCCGCTGCCGATGGCCAGCCAGGCCCTGGTGACCGCGGCGACCGCCGCCGGTCGGCTCCGCGAGGTGCTGGACGTCCCCCCGCCGGCACCCGACCCCGTTGGCGACCCGTCCGGGGACCGTGCCGCACCGCCGCGCCCGGCCCCGTCCCGCGACGCCGCCCTCCACCTCGATGCGGTCACCGCCACCTACCCCGGCAGCGGCGAGCCGGCCGTCCACGACGTGACCCTGACCCTGACACCCGGTCGGCGGGTCGCGCTGGTGGGCCGGTCCGGTGCGGGCAAGTCCACCCTGGCCGCGGTCAGCGTGCGCTTCCTCGATCCCGACAGCGGGCAGGTGCGGCTGGGTGCCACCCCGCTGCCGCAGCTGCTGGGCGAGCAGATCCGCTCGGCGGTGGCGCTCAGTCCCCAGAACGCGCACGTGCTGGCACCCACGATCCGGACCGAGCTCGAACTGCCCGCACCCGGCGTGGACGACGACACGCTGCACGCCGCCCTGCGCGCCGCACGCCTCGACACCTTCGTCGCCGAGCTCCCGCAGGGCCTCGACACCCCGATCGGCGAGGCCGGTGCGCGGCTGTCGGGTGGACAGCGGCATCGCCTCGCCCTGGCCCGGACCCTGCTGGTGGGCGCCCCGCTGCTGGTGCTGGACGAGCCCACCGCCGATCTGGACGCGGTCACCGGCCGCGGCTTCCTGACCGACGCCCTGCGCTCGGCGGGCGAGCGGGGGGTGCTGCTGCTCACCCACGATCTGCGCGCGCTGCCCGTGGTCGACGAGGTGGTGGTGATCGACCAGGGCCGGATCGTGGCCCGGGGGACCCATGCCGAGCTGCTGGTCAGCGACCCCGACTACGCGCTGCGGGTCGCGCTGGACGGCGCCGTCCTCACCGGGTGAGCGGGCCCGGCGGCGGGTGCCGTGCCGACCGCCCGGACGGGGCTGTGCCGACCGCCCGGACGGGGCTGTGCCGACCGCC
>JAWLFQ010000052.1:0-6782 GCA_041685505.1 Nitriliruptoraceae bacterium | reverse complement strand
GCGCCGTCCTCACCGGGTGAGCGGGCCCGGCGGCGGGTGCCGTGCCGACCGCCCGGACGGGGCTGTGCCGACCGCCCGGACGGGGCTGTGCCGACCGCCCGGACGGGGCTGTGGCGACCGCCGAGCGGTGGTGGCGCCCACCGCTCGGATGCTCAAGTCGGCACGCGCGCGGCCGATGGGTGCCCATGCGCCTGGAGCCATGGAAGCTCGGATCCGGCCTCGGTGTCCTGGCCGCGGTCGGGTACCTGCTGTCCGGCGACCTCCTGGTGCGTGAGACGATCTGGCGGGTCGTGCTGGTCGCGGCCTCCGCCGGCATCGTGTGGGGTGTGCGCCACCACCGGCCGGCCCGCCGGCATCCGTGGTGGCTGCTGCTGTCGGCGCTGCTGACGCTGTTGGTCGCCAACCTGGTCGACTACCCCCTGTGGGCGGTGCCGGCGGCCACGGCGATCGCCGACGGGCTGGCGATGCTCGCCTTCCCCCTGATCGGGCTGGGTGCGCTGGCGCTGACCCGCACCCAGGTCCCCGGCGGCGACCGCGACAGCGCGATCGACGGCGCGATCGTGATGATCGCCATGGCCACCGTGCTGGCGGGCACCGCCTACCACCCCGACACCCTCGCCGGTGAGGTGGCGCTCAGCTCCCGCCTGCTCCACACCGTCGTGGCGCCGCTGATGATGTCGGCGATCTCCGCGGCGTCCTTCCGGGTGCTGTTCGTGGGCTCCTTGCGCAACGCGTCGGCCTGGTTCATGGTCACCGCCGCGGTCACCGCACTGCTGGGCAACACGGCCCGTGCGGTGCTGCTGTCCCAGGGCACCTACGAACGCGGTGTCCCCACCGATGTGCTGGTGCTGATCGCCTACATCGTCATCGCTCTGGCCGCCCTCCATCCGTCCATGACCGAGCTGAGCGCCCCCGTGGACCGGCGGTACCGGCGCTTCACCTACGCGCGGCTGGTGGTGCTCGGCGGCTCCCTGCTGGCAGCCCCCGCGACGCTGCTGGCCCGGGGGGTCAGCGGCGAGCAGCTGATCACCGTGCTGTCCTCGATGCTGCTCGGCTTGCTGGTCCTGTGGCGTCTGAGCCGGCTGGCGATGGAACGTGAGCGCACCCGTGCGCAGCTGCGACGTCGCGCCGAACGTCAGCAGGTCCTGGCCGACCTGGGGCGCCGCGCGCTGCACGGTCGCGACGTCGACGGCCTGATCGCCGAGGCGATGTCGCGGTGCGCCGATCTGCTCGAAACCAGCACCTGCGAGGTCGTCGACCCGGGCCTGCTGCCCGCGCGACGTGGCCCGGCGCTGCCCGGCCAGGCCCAGCTGCCCGTGGAGGAGGAGGGCCGGATCCTGCGCGCCGAGCGCGCGACGCCCTTCAGCGCCGAGGATCACAGCTTCCTGGCCGCCATCACCAACCTGATCAGCGTCGCCATCGAGCGCCAGGCGACCCAGGAGATGCTCCACGATGCCGCGGTGCGCGACGCCCTGACCGGGCTGCCGAACCGCACCCTGATCCTCGACCGGCTCGGTCACTCCCTGGTCCGGCGGCATCCGGAGGGCACCAGCACCCACGTGCTGTTCGTCGACCTCGACGGCTTCAAGCGGGTCAACGACGACCTCGGACACCAGGCCGGTGACGAGGTGCTGATGGAGGTGGCACGCCGGCTGCTGGGTGTGGTGCGTGCCGAGGACACCGTGGGCCGGCTCGCCGGTGACGAGTTCGTGGTGGTGTGCGACGCGCTGTCCGACGAGGCCGCCCACGCCGTGGCCACCCGCGTCACCGCGCTGCTGCAGCGCCCCTACCAGGTCGACGACCGCACCGTGCGCATCACCGCGAGCCTCGGTCTGGCGGCGGTGGACGACGGCGTCCGCGACGCCGAGCAGGCGCTGGCCCAGGCCGACACGGCGATGTACGTCGCCAAGGGCCAGCCGGGCCCCTCGATGGCCACCTTCGACGAGGCGCTCGGCGCCGCCCACGCCCGACGCCGCACCCTGGAACGCGAGCTGGAACGTGCCGTGGCCGAGGACGAGCTGGCGCTGGTCTTCCAGCCCCTGTGGCAGCTCGACGGCAACGCCACCGTCGGCGCGGAGGCGCTGCTGCGCTGGGACCACCCCGAGCAGGGCCGGCTCGGCCCGGGCCACTTCCTGCCCATCGCGGAGCTCAGCGACCTGATCCTGCCGGTGGGGGACTGGGTGCTGGAGCGCGCCTTCGAGCACGCGGCGCGGTGGCAGGAACAGCTCGACGACGACGTGCCGTGGACGCTGTTCGTCAACCTCGCCGGGCGGCAACTGGCCGACCCGCGCCTGGTGGGCCGCGTGGAGCAGCTGTTGGCCCGCCACCGCGTGCGCCCCGAGCGCATCGGCTTCGAGGTCTCGGAGATGGCCGTGGTCGACGACCGGGTGGTGGCCACGGCCAACGCCCTCGTGGGGCTCGGCGTGCGGCTGGCCATGGACGACTTCGGTGCCGGGTTCTCCTCCATCGCCCACCTGCGCAAGCTGCCCCTGGACGTGCTCAAGCTGGACGGGTCCCTGGCGGCCAACGTCGTCGACGGGCCACAGGATCGGGCCATCGTGCGGGCGGTGTGCGCCATCGCCCACGAGCTCGGCATGCAGGTCCTGGCCGAGCGCATCGAGACGGCGGAGCAGCGCGCGGCCCTGCAGGGGCTGGGCTGCCACCTCGGCCAGGGGTTCCACCTGGGTTTCCCGGTCGAGCCGGAGCTGCTCGCGCTGCCGACAGCGGTGCACCGCTCCCGCGACGGCGGCCCGGCGGCGCTGGTGCCCCGACCCGGTGCCCGCCTGCCATTGCACTCGAACGGACAGTGTCCGTTCGATAAGGTGGGGGTGGTCGCGGCCGACGGGTGAGACGGCGCAGCACACCGCCCCCGCAGGGCCGTGCGTCCGGCTCCCGAGCATCCGAGGGTCCCCACATGGCGCGCTTCCGCGCAGTGCGACGACGACGCTGGGGGCTGCGCGCTGCCCTGCTCGTGGTGGTGGTGCTACTGCTGCCGGTGCCGTGGTTGCACGTGATCTCCGACGATCCGCTGGGCACGACCTGGCGGCTCAACGGTCGCCTGGAGGTCAACGGGGAGACGATCGACCCGCCGGGCCGCTGGTCCTGGCTGGCGGTGGGCCGTCCCGCCCTGGTCGGCGAGGTGGTGCGTGACGCGGTGTTCGGCAGCGACGACCCACCCACCGACATGCGCGGCGACGCGCTGGTGCTGCGTCCCGCGCTGACCGAACCCGCCGCCGCCGCCGTGGGGCTGCGCCACGCCGGGGTGGACATCCCGCTGGGCCTGATCGTCGAGGCCTACGACCCCCTGATCGACGGGCTGCCACAGCGCGCGGTCCTGACCCGGCTGCAGGGCACGCAGCTGACCGACCGTGCGGCGTGGGAGCAGGCCACCGCGCTGCTGGAGGTGACCGAGACCGGCGAGGGCCAGGACGGGCTCGCCGCGACGGTCCCCGACCATCTCAGCTTCGAGACGGCCACCGCGGGGGTGTTCGAGGTGCAGCGCACCACCGGCGGGCTGCCCTACCGCGTGGTCCGCACCCTCGACACCGCCCCGCGGACCTTCGATGCCCGTATCTCCTTCGCGGCCACCGAGCTGCTGCCCGTGGACTGGTTCCGTGAGCTGTCGCTGGGCAGCTCGCACGGGATGATGGTGGCGCTGACCACCTACGCGCACGTGTTCGAGGGCGATCTGGCGGCGGGGCGCCACATCGCCGGCACCGGCGGGATCCGCGGCGACGGCACCCTCGTGCCGATCGGCGGGCTGGCTGCCAAGGCCGGCGCCGCCAAGCGGGCCGGTGCGGACGTGCTGTTCTTCCCCGCCAGCCAGCAGGCGGTGCTGGCCACCTTCGACCCCGGTCCCATGGCGCTGGTGCCCGTGGCGACCCTGGCCGAGGCGATCGCCTGGCTCACCGGCCCGGTGGCCTGAGGCGGGCGGCGACGGCCACGGGCACCGAGGTGGCGGCCACGGGTCCCTTCCCCCCGACCCGGCGGGCCCGTATGCTCCCTGCGCGGGCACCGATGGTGGTGGGCTCGCGAGGAGCGGCTCCATGGAGACCTCCCTGCACCTCGGCCGGGTCGAGAGTGAACCGCCGCTGACGCCCGCCACCGTCGTGGTCCCCACAGACGGGACCGCGACCGCGCAGGCCGCGCTGCCCGTCGCCCGCTGGCTGTGCGCCGCCTTCGACGCCGACCTCGCGCGCGTCACCGTGGCGACCGGGGCGCACGACGCCGTCGGCCTGGTCGACGCCGAGGGTGCGGTGGACCTCGTCCTGCACGGCAGCAGCGTCGCCGCCGCCCTGGGCGACCATCTCGACCAGCAGCCGGGGGCGCTGGTGTGCATGGCCAGCCGTGCCCGGGGCGGGCTGCACCGCCGCCTCAACGGGACCCTGGTCGACGAGCTCATCGACGGCGGTGCGGCACCGGTCGTGGTGGTCGGCCCCGGGTGGGAGGTGGAGGCGGTGGCCTCCCCGCCGGCGACGATCCTGGTGGCCGCGAGCGAGGAGCTGCCCGCGGGGGCCGCACAGCTGAGCGGCCGGTGGGCGATGGCCATGGACGCCGACGTGGTGGTGGCCACGGTCCTGCCGCCGGTCGCGGCCGGCGGCCACGGGGAACCTCGACGCCAGGAGATGGCCGGCGGGCGCCATGCCGAGGAGGGCTTCCTCGGCGGGGTCACCAGCTTCCCGGCGGGGGAGCAGGACCCGCTGCTGGGGCCGTTGGTGCGCGAGCTGGCCGACGGCGGTATCGCCAGCGCGGCCGTCAGCCTGGTGGGTGGCACCGTCGCCACCTCGCTGCTGGCCTTCGCGGAGTCCCTGCCGCCGCCGGTGCTGATCGTGGCACCCGTGGGACAGCGCGAGGGCCGGATCCCCGGTGACGTCACCCACCAGCTGGTGCAGCGCAGCCGCTGGCCGGTGGTCGCCAGCCTCGGGCGTGCGCCGGCGGGCTAGTCCGCCTGCTCCAGCCACCGCAGCAGGGTCCGCACCGGCACCCCCGTGCCGTGCCGGGACAGGTGGTCGCGGTCGTGGTCGCGCCACGCGGGTCCGGCGATATCGAGGTGCGCCCAGGGGGTTTTGTCGACGAAGTGGCGCAGGAACAGCCCGCCCACCGACGCGCCGGCGCCGAGGTCCGGGTCCCCGATGTTGTTCATGTCCGCCACCTCGGACTCGAGCCCCTCGACCAGCTCCTCCCACAGCGGCAGATGCCAGGAGGGTTCACCGGCGTCGTGTCCGGCGGCCAGCAGCTGGCGCAGCAGGTCGTCGTCGTTGGCGAACACCCCGATGGCGTGCCGACCGATCGCCCGTGACACCGCGCCGGTGAGGGTGGCGACATCCACGATCGCGTCCACCTCGGACTCCACCGCCAGCAGCAGCCCGTCGGCCAGCACCAGCCGGCCCTCGGCGTCGGTGTTCATCACCTCCACGGTGGTGCCGTCGCGGTAGCGCACCACGTCGGAGGGCAGGGTCGCGCTGCCGCTCGGCATGTTCTCCGCCAGGCACAGCTCCCCGTGGACCTCCACGGGCAGCCCGAGCTCCGCCAGCACGCTGAACACCCCGAGCACCGCCGCCGCGCCCGCCATGTCGCTCTTCATCGCGTCCATCAGCGTGGAGGGGCGCTTCAGCGAGATCCCACCGGCGTCGAAGGTGATGCCCTTGCCCACCAGGGCGACCCGTGCCACGGGGTCGGCGGGCTGGTAGCGCAGCCGGACGAGGCGGGGTGGGCGTGCGGAACCCGCGGCCACCGCCAGCAGCCCGCCGCAGCGTTCCGTGGCCAGGCGCTGCTCGTCCCACACCTCCACCTCGATGCCGGCACCGAGGTGTTCCTGCGCCCACGCCGCGACCTCCTGGGGCCCGAGCAGGTTGGGTGGGGTGGCGACCAGATCGCGGGCCACGCACTGGGCGCGGGCGTGCGCGCTGGCACGGCGCACCGCGCCGGCGGCGGCGTCGGACAGCGAGGAGGGCACGACCAGGGTCACGTCGGTGAGACGGTGGGGTGGGGCGGCGCTGCGGGCCTCGTCGTAGCGGTAGGCGCCGAGCAGCGCGCCCTCGACCGCCGCCTGGACGGAGGCGACGGAGGCCTCCACCAGCGGCAGGGTGGTGGCCACGGTGGCGGCGGTGGCGGCCAGGGACCGGATCGCCGCACCCGCGGCACGGCGCAGCATGGCGGTGTCCAGCTCGTCGAGGCGGCCGAGCCCCACCAGGGTGACACGTCCCCAGGGCTGTCCGGGCGCGGTGAGGTGGAGCACCTCGCCGGGCTTGCCGCGGAAGTCGACGTCGCGGGGGACCTCGGTCAGCCCCAGGGCGCGCAGGGCGGTGTCGGTGCCGGGCCCCTCGATCGCGCCGCGGAACACGGGCACGACCAGGGCGTCCACCGCCAGGTCGTCGATCCGGTCGGTGGTGACGTGGACGGCAGGCAGGCTGGGCACGGCGCGGCGGTCTCCCGGTCGACGGTGGGGCCGCTCGAGCCTACTTCCCACGGGCCGCGACGCAGCGACCGTCACCGTTGGTCGCTGAAGCGGTCGCGTAGTCGCCAGCCGTGGGTGTAGATGAGTCCACCGATCAGCCCGACGACGAACACCACGATCGCGGTGTTGAAGGCCCAGGGCTCAGTCCACCACCCCGTTGCGGGCGGCTCGCGGGGCGGGCTCGGCGATGCCGCCGCTGCGGTGTCGTCCTCGACCGGCGGATCCGCCTCGGGCTCCTCCGGCTCCTGCGCAGCCGCGGGCAACTCGAGCGTGCGCGACCCCTCGGCGACGATCCCCTCGTGCTCGAAGCGCACGAACAGTTCGG
>JAWLFQ010000007.1:50826-55656 GCA_041685505.1 Nitriliruptoraceae bacterium | reverse complement strand
TCTGCTCGACCGTGGTGACGCCGTCGGAGAAGGTGGAGTGGGTGTGCAGGTCGTAGCCGGCCATCAGAAGGCGTTCTCCCCGGTGAGCAGGCGACCGATGATCAGGTGCTGCACCTGCGTGGTGCCCTCGTACAGCGTCGTGACGCGGGCGTCGCGCAGCAGGCGTTGGACGGGGTACTCGTCGATGTAGCCGTACCCCCCGTGGATCTGCACGGCCCGGTCGGCGCAGCGCACCGACGCCTCGGTGGCGAACAGCTTGGCCGTGGACACCTCCAGCGTGCACCGCTGGTCAGCCAGTTTGCGCGCCACCACCGTGTCCACCAGCCCGCTGGCGGCCTGGATGTCGACGTGCATCGCCGCCAGCAGCTCCTGGACCAGCTGCTTGCCGGCGATCGGACCACCCCACTGCGCGCGTTCAGCGGCGTACCGCAGCGAGACCTCCAGGGCCTCCCTGGCGAGTCCCACCGCACCCGCCGCCAGGGAGAAACGGCCGTCGTCCAGCGCCGAGAGAGCGACCTTCATCCCACCGCCGACCTCACCGAGCACGGCATCGTCGCCGACCGTGACACCGGTGAGCGACAGTTCCGCGGTGTCCCCCGAACGCAGGCCCAGCTTGCCGTGGATCTGTCTGCCGGTGTAGCCGTTAGCGTCCTGCGGCACCAGGAAACAGGTGATGCCGCGCTCATGGCCATCCACGACGGCCTGCGCGAAGACCATCGTGACGGCCCCGCGGGTGCCGTTGGTGATGAAGATCTTCGCGCCATCGATCGTCCAGTGGTCACCGCGACGCACCGCCCGGGTGGTCATCTCGGCGGGGTTGGAACCTGCCCCCGGCTCGGTCAACCCGAAGGCACCCAGCGCACCGCGTGCGAGGCCGGGCAGCCACCTTGCCTGCTGCGCGGGGCTCCCCCACCGCAGGATCGAGCGAGCGACCAGTCCGAGGTTGACCGACACCAGGGAGCGCAGGGAGGAGTCGGCCGCGCCGAGCTCCTCGATGACCACGCGGTAGCCCGCCGCATCCAGTCCGGCGCCACCGTGCTCGGGCGGGATGACCGCGCCCAGCACCCCGATCTCGACCAGCCCCGGCAGCAGCTGCGCGGGGTAGGCCTCCGCACGGTCGCGTTCGCGCGCCGTGGGGCGCACGTGCGCGTCGCAGAAGGCCCGCACCGATGCGCGCAGGGCCGCGAGCTCCGCGTCCTCCACCCCACCACCTCCGCTGCCCGGCTCCGCGGGGAGGGGGCCTGCCCCGCCATCCGCGCTGCCCCGGTCCGTCGGAGGCATCACCGTAGCCTCGCACCGGGATCACCCGCACCCGGACCGCTCGCGCCGGCATCGGGCCGGGCCGGCCTCGCGGCTAGGCTGCCCCTGCCGGTTCACCACCATCGACGATCGAGCGCTGCATGTCCCGGGTCAAGCTGCTGTCGGGGATGGCCTACGACCTCGAGAGCTATGAGGAGAGCGGGGTCGCTGACCCGGTGATCCGGGTCAAGGGCGAGCTGCCCGGGGGCTCCCAGCCCTTCGCACTGCACGGGGTCTACAAGGGCTCCCAGGGCATGTACGAGGAGGTCGTGGCGATCGCCGACCCCGAGGGCGAGGTGATCTGGGAGTCCCAGCCGCGGGTGATCGAGCTGCGCGGGGAGATGTTCGAGGACCTGTTCCGGCGCACGGTCCGCGACCGGATCGAGATCTCCTCCATCCGTGAGCACACCCTCGCCTACTACCTCGACGGCCAGCTCGTGGCCCGGGTGCCCGTCTTCATCGACGCGCCGGAGTCCGTGCAGGCCACCGGTGTGCTGCTCCAGGCCTCGGAGACCGCGCTGAAGAAGGGGGCGATCATCTGGCTGACGATCCCCCAACGCGACGGCAGCTCCCTGTCGCGGCCGGCCTGGTACGTCCAGCAGGGTCAGACCCTGTTCGTCCTCAAAGGACCCGACGAGCAGGAGCTGCCCGGGCTCGAGCAGGCCCGCGAGGTGACGGTCACCGTCAAGTCCAAGGACGTCAAGGCCACGATCGGTTCCATGCCCGCCGCCGTGCGGGTCGTCACCGACGAGGCGGAGTTCGAGCGCGTCGCGACCATGGGCATGGGCACGCGCCTCAACCTGCGCGACGGTGAAGCGGCGCTGCAGCGGTGGAAGGACACCTGCACGCTGGTGGAGCTCACGCCTCGGGCGTAGCCCGACGCCGCCCCAGCACCACCAACACCGCGCCGAGCAGGATGACCACCACGCCGCCGAGCACCAGCAGCGCACTGCCATCGGTCGGGATCCGGGACCACCACGGCGGCGGTGCCGAGGTGACCGTGAACCGGCGCGGCTGCCCCTGCTCGAGCTCGATGCGCACCGTGTCGCGCTCGAGGCGGAACCCGTCGTGCTCCTCCACCGGTCCGGGCATCACCACCTCGACACCGACCGCGACCGCGTCCTCGACGAGGGCGGCGAGCTCCTCGTCCTCCTCACCCACGGCCTCCCCGTCGACGGTGAGCCCCGAGGTGCTCGGGGGGCGGAAGGTGGCCGTTCCCTCGAGGTGGGACCGTCCCCCCGCCACCTCGACGCGCTCCAGATCGATGGACAGGGCGGGATCCGCGGACGACAACCCGGCCTGGAGCTGCGCGTAGATCCCCGGCAGCTCGGCGGCGTCGGCGAGTTCGCGACGCAACGCCACGGTCAGACCGCCGTCCTCCTGCCGGGTACGGGTCAGCGTCCACGCGTCGTCGGCGCCCACCACCGTCGCCAGCTCCGCGGTGGGATCGACCCCGAGCGCGTCCAGCTCGGCGAGCATGCGCGGGTCGAAGCGGGCCTCCAACCCGGCCACGGCACTGCCGTCGGCGCGCAGCTCGATCGGCGCGACCAGGTCCATCCGGCAGCCGGCGGCCAGCACGGCCAGCAGCCCCAGCAGGACCACCCGTGCGGCGGGTACGCAGACGCCTAGCATGCGGCCGGTCCGGTCGGTCGGGTCGGCGCGAGGCTACCGACCTCCGGTGCCGTACCGACCAGGGAGCCAGCGGTGACCATCGAACCTCCCAGCAGCTTCGACGACGCGCCGGCGGGGACGACGCCAGCAGGTGGCCCCCCGGGGCGGCGGCGCCGGATCGGCGAACTGCTCGTCGACGCGGCGGTGATCGACGACGAACAGCTGCGCGAGGCCCTGTCGGTGTCGCCCCCGGGTGAACGCCTCGGCCAGACCCTGATCCGCCTCGGGATGGTGGACGAGCTCGAGGTCGCGCACGCGCTGGCCAGCCAGCTCGGTATCGAGGTGACCGACCTCACCGGGATGACCCCGCAGCCCGCTGCCGTCGACCGGGTCCCGGCCCGGCTGGCCGAGCGTCACCAGCTCGTCCCCCTGACCCTGGACGACGGGGTGCTGACCGTGGTGATGGCCGATCCCGCCGACGTGGTCGCCGTCGACGACGTCCGGGTGGTCGCCGCGGTCCGTGGCGTCCGGCGGCTCGCGGCACCCGCCTCCGACGTCGACCGGGCCCGTCGGCGCGCCTACCGGGCCGACGCCCAACAGGAGGTGATCGAGGAGGCGAGCCCCGTCGCACCGGAGGTGGACGAGACCGACGCCGACGAGCAGCCCGTCGTGCGGCTGGTGTCCTCGTTGATCGCCGACGCCGTGGCGGCGCGTGCCAGCGACATCCACGTCGAGCCCCACGCCGACGGCGTGCGCGTGCGGCTGCGGGTGGACGGTGCGCTGACAGGTGCGATGGACCTGCCGCGGGCACTCGGGCGGCAGGTCGCCTCGCGGCTGAAGATCATGGCGGCGCTGGACATCGCCGAGCGTCGTCTGCCCCAGGACGGCCGGGCCACGACCCGGGTCGACGGCAGGAAGGTCGACCTGCGGGTCTCCACCATGCCGACGCTGCATGGTGAGACGGTGGTGCTGCGGGTCCTGCCCCAGGGCACGGCGCTGGTATCGCTCGTCGAGCTCGGGCTGTCGGCGCACACCAGCGCGCCCCTGACCGACGCGCTGCGACGGCCACAGGGGCTGGTGCTGGTCACCGGGCCGACGGGGTCGGGCAAGACCACCACCCTCTACGCCGGCCTCGCCGAGGTGGCGGACCCCACCCGCAACGTGCTCACCCTGGAGGACCCCGTCGAGGTGCAGCTGCCGGGTGTCAACCAGACCCAGATCGAGTCGCGGATCGGGTTGACCTTCGCCCGGGGCCTGCGCCACGTGCTGCGCCAGGATCCCGACGTGGTGCTGGTCGGCGAGATCCGCGACCGTGAGACCGCGCAACTGGCGGTGGAGGCCTCCTTCACCGGTCACCTCGTGCTCGCCACCCTGCACACCAACGATGCCCCCTCCGCGGTGGCGCGCCTGGTCGATCTCGGCGCCGACCCCTTCCTGATCGGTTCCTCGCTGCTGCTGGTGCTCGCCCAACGTCTCGCGCGGCGGGTCTGCACCGCCTGCGCTGTGACGGAGGAGCCGGCAGCTGAGCTGCTCGAGCGCCTCGGGCCGCCTCCCGGCGGTCATGCGGCAGCGGGGCAGCCCCGCTTCCAACGCGGGCAGGGGTGTCGGGCGTGCGAGGGATCCGGCAGCCACGGACGTATCGCGATCACCGAGCTGCTGTCGGTCTCCCCGGACCTGCGGGAACTGGTCGTGGAGCGCGCGGCGGAACGCCGTCTGTCCCAGCAGGCCGAGCGCGACGGGCTGGTGCACCTGCGCCAGGACGCGGCCGGGCGGGCGTGGCGCGGCGAGATCACCGTCGAGGAAGCCGTGCGGATGACCCCCGATCCCGGCTGACGGCCCCAGCTGCAGGGGTGCTCGCTACCCTCGGGAACACCGCACGTATCCACATGGACGGAGCTCGCAGGTGCCCACCACCGACCA
>JAWLFQ010000007.1:0-50726 GCA_041685505.1 Nitriliruptoraceae bacterium | reverse complement strand
GATCCCGGCTGACGGCCCCAGCTGCAGGGGTGCTCGCTACCCTCGGGAACACCGCACGTATCCACATGGACGGAGCTCGCAGGTGCCCACCACCGACCAGGTCATGGAGGTCCTCGCAGAGGTCGAGGACCCGGAGATCAACAAGCCCATCACCGAACTCGGGATGGTGGAGGACATCGCCATCGAGGGTTCCCGGGTCGGGGTCAAGATCAAGCTCACCATCCCGGGCTGTCCCCTCAAGGATCGCATCACCAAGGACGTGACCGCGGCGGTGAGCCGGCTCGAGGGCGTCGAGGACGTCCAGGTCGTGTTCGGGTCGATGACCGACGAGGAGCGCCAGCAGCTCTCGGCGGATCTCCGCGCCGAACGGGGCGCCGCCAACCCGGAGATGGAGATCCCCTTCGCCAGCGCGGACTCCCCCACGAAGGTGATCGCCATCGCCTCCGGCAAGGGCGGGGTGGGCAAGTCCTCGGTCACCGTCAACCTCGCCGCGGCGCTCGCACAACAGGGGCTGCGCGTCGGGGTGATGGATGCCGACATCTGGGGCTACTCCGTCCCGCGCATGTTCGGCGTCACCGGCAAGCCCGTCGCCTTCGACGGCATGGTCATGCCCCTGCAGGCGCACGGCTGCAAGGTGATCTCCATCGGGTTCTTCACCGATCCCGACCGGTCGGTGATCTGGCGCGGCCCCATGCTGCACCGTGCCCTGCAGCAGTTCCTCTCCGATGTCCACTGGGGGGATCTGGACGTGCTGCTGTGCGATCTGCCCCCGGGGACCGGTGACATCGCCATCTCGCTCGCGCAGATGCTGCCCAACGCCGACATGCTCGTGGTCACCACCCCGCAGCAGGCCGCCCAGAAGGTGGCGCTGCGCGCGGGCAAGGCCACCGAACAGACGGGGATGACCGTCTCCGGTGTCATCGAGAACATGGCGGGCTTCACCGATCCCGCCAGTGGCGAGGTCCACGACATCTTCGGCTCCGGCGGCGGCAAGGAGCTCGCCGACGCCCTCGAGACGGACCTGCTGGGGCGCATCCCCCTCGACCCCCGCATGGTGGAGGGCGGCGACGCCGGGGTGCCGATGGTGCTCTCGCACCCCGACGCTCCCGCCTCCCAGGCCATCACCTCGATCGCCGAGCAGGTCGCGGCCCGCTCACGCTCGGTGCTGGGACGCAGCCTGCCGCTCAGCGTCTCCTAAGACGGGGCCACCACCTCGCGCCGAGGCGGATCGCGCTCGCGGTCCCCTCGGCAGCGAGGACGCCCACGCCCCACCCGGCGAGCACGTCGCTGGTGTGATGGACCCCCACCGCGACCCGGGACATGCCGACGGCACCCGCCCCCGCTGCGGCGAGCAGACCCGCTACCGGACCGCGCTCGCGTGCCAGGGCACACGCCATCGCGGCGGCCACCGCAGCGTGCCCGGAGGGCCAGGACGAGCCGGCCGGTGACGACACCAGCCGCGGCGCGCCGCCGCGCTGGTAGGGACGCGCGCGGCCCAGGGCGGGTTTGACCGCCTGGGCCAGGACCCACGCGCCGCCACCGGCGGCAGCGACCTCGGCGGCCAGCCGACGGTGCCCCGTCGCGACGAGGCTCGCGGCCACCCCGGCGAGCCCGAAGCTCGAGCCCAGATCGGTGGCGGTGGCCAGGGTGACGTCGCCGACGCGCGGGTCGGGTCGGGCGAGTGCCGCCTCGATACGCCGATCCAAGGGGGCTGCCCCCCACGCACGCACCGTGAGCCAGGAGCCGAGCACCGTGGCGGTGGCCATCGCGACGGCCCGCGTCCGCGGACCCGCCGCGGTCGCGGCAGCCGTCACGTCGCCTCGGGGTCGAAGGGTGGGGGATCGTCCTCCGCCCGCAGCGGCAGGGGTGAGGCGGCGGTGTCCCCGCGAGCAGTGCCACCCCGGGACGTGCCCGCGGCACCGTCGTTGACCAGCCCGGTCACCTCCCGCACCCCGCGACGAACGTCTCCACGGGCACCGTCGATGTCGTGCTTGAGGCTCTGGAGCTCGGCCTGCAGCTGCTGGATCTCACTGAGGCGTTTCAGCTCCTCGACGTTGCGGGAGGTCTCGCTGCGCAGCTTGGTGATCCACTTCGCCGCCGTCCGCGCGAGCTCCGGCAGACGGTCGGGGCCGAACACCAGCAGGGCGATGACGGCGATGACGAGCAGTTCCTGCGGGCCCGGCACGGTCGGTCTCGCTCCTCGGCGCTCAGGGGGTGGACCTGTGGCAGGGTAGCCGTCGGGCTCAGCGCGGCCGCTCGCCGAGCTCCACCTCGAGCTCGAGCGTCTCCCCGTCGCGGAAGACCTCCAGTTCGATGACGTCACCGGGCGCGCGACGACGCACCTCGGCGACCAGCTCCGACATGGTTGCCAGGGGTTCGCCATCGACGCTGATGATGACATCACCGGGCCGCAGGTCGACCTCCGCCGCACCGCTGTCGGGCTGCACGGATTCCACGATCGCACCCCGGCGGGCGGGCAGACCCAGCTCGTCGGCCTGTTCGGCGGAGACGTCGGTCCCCGCGATGCCGAGCAGCGGGTGGCGCACGAAGCCCTGCTCGATGAGCTGGTCCGCGGAGTCGACGGCCTGCTCCACGCCGACGGCGAAGCCCACACCCTGGCTGGCACCCGACCGGCTGAGGATGGCGGTGTTGATGCCGACCAGCCGGCCCTGCGCATCGACGAGGGCGCCACCGGAGTTCCCCGGGTTGATGGCCGCGTCCGTCTGCACGATCGAGGGGATCGTCTGTACCCCCTCACCGGGGACCTGCTCGTCCAGCCGGATCTCCCGGTTCAGCGCGGAGATCACCCCGGCGGTGACCGAGGCATCCAGCCCGAAGGGCGAGCCGATCGCGATCACCGTCTCCCCGACGAGCAGTGGTTCATCCTCCGCACGCAGGTTGATGGCGGGCAGGTCCGTGGCGTCGACCTTGACCACGGCGATGTCGTTGAGCTCGTCGGAGCCGATCACCTCGGCCTCGAGCACGTCGCCTTCCGCGAGGCGCACCTCGACCGATTCCGCCCCGTCGACCACGTGGTGGTTGGTGATGATGTAGCCATCGGAGCGGTAGACCACACCGGAACCCAACCCCGACTGGCCTCCCGGGCCGAGCCCCGTGCCGTCACCGCTGCGCACGTCGATGCGCACCACCGAGGGCGTCACCGCCTCGGCGACCGCCGGCACGATCGAACTCTCGCTCAAGGGCTCGATGCTGGGCGCGGCGACCACCGACGGGGCGTCCGACTCGGCGTCGACCTGTGCGACGCTGGGCGTGTCGAGGTCACCGTCCAGCGCACCGGTCAGCACCAGGGTCGCACCCGTGCCGATGACCGCACCGAGCAGGGCGCCGATCAGCACGCCGAGGGGGCGGCGCCGCGGCGCTGCAGGCGCGTCGACCGTGCCCACGGTGTCCGGTGGCCGCACGGAACCCACGGGGGAGCCCGGGCCAGCTGCCGACGCGCCCCAGCTCCTGGGCGGTGGCTGGGGGAAACGGGTGATGGCCGGTGAGGCAGCGCCCGGCGGGCGCTCGTCGGCGCTGTCGGCCGCTGTGGCGGGATCGACCGCACGCCAGGGGCGGCGCCACTCGTCTCGGTCGTAGCCCACAGTCATCCTCCGGTGCCATCGTCCCCGTGATGGTGCCTTGATGGTGCCTTACCTGCCCGAGGGGTTCGACACCCGCGACCGGACAGTTCGGCGGCGAAGGTAGGCGACCCGTTCCGACCAGCGACGCGTTAGGTTGCCACGCGACCAAGGAGACGCAGGCGTGGACGAGACGGTGCTCACCGAGGTACGCAGGGTGCTGGCTCCGGAGTCGGAGACGACGGTGACCGCCCGTCAACGTGCCGCGTCGACCCAGCCACCGGACCCGGAGGTCGGTGCGCTGTTGCGCTGGGCCGTGCGCACGATCGGGGCGCGGACGGTGGTGGAGGTCGGCGCCGCCGGCGGGGTCTCGGGTTCCTGGATCCTGCCGGACCTGCCGCCGCGCGGGGTGCTGACCTCGATCGAACCCGATGCCCACGGCCACGCCCTGGCCACCGATGCCTTCGCGGCGATGGGGGCGGGCGCGCGGGTACGTGCCATCCTCGGTGATGCCACCACGGTGCTCAGCCGGCTGTCGGACGGCGCCTACGACCTGGTGCTGCTGCAGGCGCGACCCGCCCTGACCCCCCAGCTGCTCGCCCACGCCGAGCGGTTGCTGCGACCCGGTGGCATGCTGCTGGTCCGCGGGGCGCTGCACGGCGGCGAGCACGCCGAACCCCTGGCCGCGGCGCTGGCTGCCCTGGCCGAGGACGGCGCCTTCGACGCCACCGTGCTGGGGGTGGACGACGGCCTGCTGCTCGCGACCCGGCGTGCCGGCGCGCCACCCGCCTGATGCGGGTCCAGCGACCCGGGCGGGTGCCCGTGCCTCAGAAGAAGCGCACCTTCGCCGCGAACTCCACGGCGGGCGCCAGGATGACGGCGAGGTAGAACATCCCGGTCGAGGCCTGGATCGAGCGGCCGCCCTCGCGGGCCAGCTTGACGTTGAAGCCGGCGATCAGCGCCAGCAGCGACAGCACGCCCAGACCGAGGATCACCGACATCGACCCGATCTGCAGCACGGGCGAGAACAGCATCGAGCACTGCTCGAAGGCTCCCCCCGACGGCAGATCCGCGCAGGGGGGCGGGCTGCGCCAGGACAGCAGCACGGAGCCGAGCCCCGCGCCGATCGCGGCGACGTTGGTCCAGGCGATCCACAGCATGTAGCGGTTGGAGAGGCGGCGCTCGACGAGGTACCAGTGCCCGAGGATCAGCCCGACCCAGATCCCGCCCATGAGCAACGCCCCGAGGGCCAGCTCCGCGAGACCCTGGGGGACCCCTCCGACACCGCCACGTTCCGCCCGGATCACCGCCAGCGGCAGGAAGCTGCCCGCACCGAGCAGGCTGGCTGCCGCGCCCAGGACCCGCACCACCACCGCCGGTGCCCGCAGGGTGCGCGCGACCACCGCGACGATGCTCACAGCGCTCAACGCCAGCAGCAGCGTGCGTGCCAGCGCCCCCTGGTCGGCCAGCCCCGTGCCCTCGAGGGCACCCATCGGCCCCTCGAAGGCTGCCCAGGCTCCCAGCGCCAGGAGCGCGATGCTGACGCCGGTCAAGGCGTCGTAGCCGCGTCGGAGCTGACCGAAGGTCGGCCCGAACCACAGGAGCACGGTGCTTCCGACAGCGGTGGTCGCCAGAACGGTGGCCAGCACGGCGGCAGGGGCGGTCACGGTGGTGTCGCCTCGATCTCGGGGCGCCCTCGACGGAGGCGGCCACGGGCAGGAGCAGCGCGTCGCGCGCTCGGACGGCGACAGGGTGCCACCTCTGCGGGCAGGGTGGCGAACCCACCGCAACGGCCGGGGCAGGACGCTACGCTGCGCCGGTGATGCGGCCGAGCCGCTGGAGTCTGGTCGGGGGGCCGGTCCCAGCGCAGCCCAGGGCCGCCCGTCGTGACGGAGCGATGCGACATGGGGCAGTGCGACCCGGGGCTCAAGCATGCCCGCAACCTCGAGGTCACCGCGGCGCACACCGCGGCGTCGATCGGCTCGGGCGATGTGCCCGTGCTGGCCACGCCCGCGCTGCTGGCGCTGGCGGAGGAGGCCTGCGTACTGGCGCTGGGCGAGGAGCTGGACCCCTCCGAGACCACCGTGGGGACCTGGGCCGAGGTGGAGCACGTCAAGGCCTCCCCCGTCGGCGCGACGGTCTGCGCCCACGCCACGCTGATCGGGCACCACAACCGTCGCCTGGAGTTCCGCATCACCGTGGAGCAGGACGGTGAACAGGTGGCGCTGGTCAAGCACCGACGGGTGCTGGTCGACCGCGAGCGGTTCCTGGAGAAGCTGGCCCCCACGGTCACCGGCTGCTGAACAGCGGCACCCGCCCGTGGGGTGACGCAGCGGTCACGCCCCGTAGGCCGCGGCCGACTCGCGCCGGAAGTCCGGGTCGAGCAGGACGTTGACGATGGCCGGCACGCCACTGGCCGCTGCGCGGTCGAGCGCCGGGCCGATCTGGTCAGGGCGGTCCACCCGCTCCCCGTGACCGCCGAGCGCGACGGCGACGTCCTCGTAGCGCACCTGCTGACCGAGGTCCTGGGCGACCATGTCCTCGGGGCCGTAGACCCGCTCGTGGAAGGCCTTCATCTCGCCCCAGGCGCCGTCGTTGCCGATCACCCCGACGAAGGGCAGGCCCTGGCGCGCGGCCGACTCCAACTCGAAGGCGTTGAAGCCGAAGGAGCCGTCGCCGTAGACGACGAGGACCTGCTTGTCCGGGTGGACGTGCCGGGCTGCCAGCGCGAAGGGCGCCCCCACGCCGAGGCAGCCGAAGGGGCCGGGGTCCATCCAGTGGCCGGGGTGATCGACGCGCACCCGCGCCGCGGTGTGCGCCACGATGTCACCACCGTCGCCGATCACGATGGCATCCGGGTCGGCCCAGCGGGCCACCTCCGCGGCGAAACGCAGGGGATGGACGGGGCTGGCATCGGACCGCGATGCCGCCGCACGCTCGGCGCGACGACGCTGCTCCTCTGCCCGGAGCTGCTCCAACCACGGTGACGGCCCACTGCGGCCGAACCGGTCGTCATGGCCGAGCAGGGCCCGCAGGAAGCTGGCCACATCGCTGACGATGCCGTGGG
The DNA here is from genome assembly GCA_041685505.1 of Nitriliruptoraceae bacterium. Classification (GTDB taxonomy): domain Bacteria; phylum Actinomycetota; class Nitriliruptoria; order Nitriliruptorales; family Nitriliruptoraceae; genus T1Sed10-7. The sequence continues at coordinate 44,081 of JAWLFQ010000007.1, read as the reverse complement.
CCACGGGCCGGTTGTGCCCGATGCGGTCGGGCTGCGGGTCGACGTGGACCACCGCCACGTCATCGCGGGTGGTCGGTGGGCGCCCGTAGCCGACGCGGAAGTCGAAGTCGATGCCGAGCGCCAGCACCAGGTCGGCCTGCCGGAGCGCGTGGCGACGTGTCAGCGCCAGCAGGTTGGGATGGTCGCTCGGCAGGATGCCCCGCGCCATGCCGTTGACGAAGACGGGCACCCCGGCCGTGGTGGCCAGTGTGTCGAGCTCCTGTCCGGCACGCGCCCAGTAGGTCCCCGAGCCGCACAACACGACCGGATGCTCGGCAGCTGCCAGCAGCGCGGCCACGGCGGCGACGGCATCGGGATCCGGCGCGGGCGGCACCGTGGAGCGTTGCCCACCAGCGGGCGCGAGCTGGTCGCGCGCCACCGGGGTCATGAGCACGTCCATCGGCAGGTCGACGTAGGTGGGGCCCATCCGCGGGGCCAGCGCCGAACGGAAGGCGGCGTCCAGTACCTCGCGGATCCGCCGGGTCTCGAGCGCGGTGTCGACCCGCTTGGTCACGGGCCGCAGCAACTCGATCTGCGGCGCGTCCTGGAGGGCACCCATGCCCTCCAGGGAGAGGGGGTTCCGCCCGCCGAGCAGCACCATCGGTGCGTTGGCGTAGAAAGCGTTGGTGACCCCGGTGACCGCGTCGGTCACGCCGGGGCCGGCGGTCACCGCAGCGACCCCGGGCCGGAAGGTGAGCCGACCGTAGGCGTCGGCGGCGTGGGCGGCCGCCTGCTCGTGGCGGACGTCGATCACCCGGATGTCACGATCCCTGCAGCCGTCGTAGATCGCGCTGATGTGCCCACCGGTCAGCGTGAACAGCGCGTCCACACCCTCGTCGTCGAGGTGGTCGGCCACCAACCGCCCGCCGTGCACCTGCTCACCCATCGCGCCCTCCCCGGCGTCGGATCGACACCGTAGACGCACGACACGGCGTCGGTCACGTGGGGACCGACGCCGCACGTGGGACGCGAGCACACCCCGTGCGTGCGGGGGCGTGTGCGCCCGGTGGGCTCACTGCGTCCGGAGCCAGGCGAGCAGGGTGCGGGCCGGGATACCCGTACCGCCCTTGGACAGCTCACCGCGGGCCTCGTCGGTCCAGGCGGTCCCGGCGATGTCGAGATGGGCCCAGGGTGTGCCCTCGGGGACGAAGCGGTGCAGGAACAGCCCGGCGTAGATCGTGCCCGCTGCCCGGCCCGCGGTGTTGCGCACGTCGGCGATGGCGCCCTCGAGCCGATCGCCGTACTCCGCGGTGGCCAGCGGCAGGCGCCACAGTGGCTCGCCCGCCGTGGTGCCCGCGGACAGCAGACCGTCGGCCAGCGGATCATCGCTGGCCATGAGCACACCGATCCGGTCCCCCAGCGCCACCGTCGCAGCGCCGGTCAGCGTCGCGACGTCGATGATGGCGTCGGGTTCGAGCTCGCCGGTGTGGACCAGGGCATCGGCCAGTACCAACCGGCCCTCCGCATCGGTGTTGGTCACCTCGATGGTGGTCCCGTCCTTGGCGGTCAGCACGTCACTGACCCGTGTGGCCGTGCCCGAGGGCATGTTCTCCGCCAGCGCCAGCACCGCGGTGACCGCCACCGGCAGCTCGAGCTGCGCCGCGGCCTTGACCACCGCGAGCGCCGTGGCGGCCCCCGCCATGTCGAGCTTCATGGTCATCATCGCGTCGTTGGACTTGAGCGAGAGCCCACCGGTGTCGAAGGTGATGCCCTTGCCGACCACGGCCACGTGGCGGCTGGCACCCGCCGGGGCGTAGCTGAGCTCCACCAACCGCGGCGGTGCCTCGGAGCCCTGCCCCACCCCGAGCAGCGCCCCGTAGCCACCCTCGACCAGCGCCTGATCGTCGAGCACGCGGGTCTCGACGGGGAGCCCGGCGACCTCGGCCACGGCGCGCTCCGCCAGCACCGGCGGTCGCTTGTCCTGGGGCGGGGTGTTGACCAGGTCGCGCACCAGGCACTGGGCGGCGGCGGTCACCCGCGCCACCGCCACCGCACCGCGCGCCGCATCGAGGTCACCGACGGCCTGGATGCCGACGGTGGACAGCGTCGATGGCCGCTGCTCGGAGCGGTAGTCACCGAAGCGGTAGCTGCCGAGGAGCGCTCCCTCGGCGACCGCCTGGATCCCGACCGCCGGCGGCAGATCGTCGATGGCGTCGGCGAGCGCCAGGGTGAGCGTCTCCACGCGCTCGGCCGCCGCGGCCGCCGCGGCGGCCGCGGTCCGCAGGGTCGCGGCCGTGGCACCCTCGGCGGCGCCGAGCCCCACGACCAACAGGGTGGCGGCCGGCAGGCTGCCGCGCGTGGGGACCCTGAGGGTGCTGCCCACCGCCGGGTCGTAGCCGGCGGCGGCCAACTCCGCGGTCAGGTCCACCCCCGCAGCGTCAGCCAGGGCCGCGGCCGGGGCGCTGAGCTCCGGCGGATCTGTGCGCTCCCCCGATGTGGGCGCGAAGGCGCCGATGGCCACCAGATCGGCGGCGCTGGCCTCGAGCGGTGCACTGACGACGTCAACGACGGGCACGGGGTCCTCCTTGGGGTGCGCCCGCGAGCCTAACGCCTGCCGGGCCTCGGCCCGTGCGGCGCTCCACCAGGGTGCTGCAGTACCGTCACACCCCATGGACGAACCTGCGGTCGAGCGCGAACGGTCCCCGGCGCCCCCGGGGCCTACCCCGGGCGTACGGCCCGTGGACCTGCGCGACTACGCCGACTTCCGGCGGGGCCCGGCGTCCTGTGTGCGCGTGTTCGCCACCGCGCAGCTGGCCGTCGACCTGTGGTGTATCGAGCCGGGCGCCAGCACCGGTGTGCTGCACCATGCGGACCGTGACACGGCCTACACCGTCATCGGTGGCCGATCCTGGTTCGTGACCGACGACGGCGAGGTGGGACTCGACCCGCTGGGGGCGATGCTCGTACCCGCCGACACGGTGCACGGCATCGACAACCGCATGGCCGATCCGCTCATCGTGCTGGCGGCCTCCTCCCCCCCGGGTGCGGCACCCGAGGACCCCGCGACCGCGGACGTCGAGGCCGTCGCCGCCGCCGTGCACCTCGACGACCAGGGCCCCAACCCCCTGCGACGTGCGGTCGAGACCCTGCTCGGCGCGCGCCGGGAGCGGTGAGACGGCCAGGGCCGGCAGGGTCGGACTTGTCCCCGCGGTCCCTCTCGACGACACTGCGCGGTCATGCGACCTGGACCCCCTCGCGGCGCCACCACCACCCTGACGGTGACGGTGGAGGGCGCTGCCGCCACCGGCAACGGCAACGCCGCCGCCACCTACACGACCACGTCACTGACCAGTGACGTGGAGCGGGTGTGCCACCAGCTCGTCCGCCCCCACCTCGAGCCCGACGAGGTGGCGGTGGGTGTGCGGCTCGAACTGCTCCACCGGGCGCCGGTCGCCGCCGGCGAGGAGGTGACCCTCACCGCCACCGTCGCCACGGTCCACCCCTCGGGGGTGACCTGCGAGGTGCTCACCCGCCACCGTGGCACCATCGTGGCCCGGGCGTCCTTCGAGCAGCGTGTCGTGCCCGCCACCACCTACGACGCCGAGGTGGCGGCCCGACGGGGCTGAGGTCCGAGCTGCTCAGCTCGAGCGCGCGGCCTGCGCGTCGGCCTCCGCCAACGCCGCGAGGTTGCGCAGGCTCCGGCTGAAGATGCGCCGCAGGATCGGGAGGACCAGCGTGGAGGCGCCCCACTCCCCGAGCGCGCCCAGCGGGGGGTCGACCTCCTCCCACCAGGTGACCGTCGTGGCCTCGGGCCCGTCGTCGGCCAACTCGAAGGCACCGAACCCGGTGATGATGCGACCCAGATGGGTGACCTCGAGCAGACGCTGCTCCTCCCACGCGGTCACGCGCATCACGTCCTGCACCGTGACGCCCATGAGGTTGGTGGGGCAACGGATCGTCACGCCTTCGCCGGTGCGCTGGGGGGTGAGCACGTGGACCGCCTTGGCGTCCAGCATCCACTCCGGCTGCCGCTCCCAGGTGGTCAGCACCTCCCATACCACGGCGCGCGGCGCGCGGACGTCCTGGGTGAGCTCGAGGCGCATGGCCATCCTCCTGTCGCGATGAGCGGGGTTCGCAGCGACCCGTCGGCGAGGACGGGCGCGGGTGGGCGGGAACGCCCCCTGCGGACCGTTAGTCTGCACCCTCCGGGCCTGGTCCGCGTGCGCGCCGACCGGCTGCGACCACCACGCCCGCGCGACCTCGAGGAGCGTTGACCATGTTCGCCGACATCGACGGCAACACGATGCACTACGTCAGCTACGGCGAGGGCCCGCCGGTGGTGTTCATCCACGGGCTGGGCGGCTCCTCCAGCGTGTGGCACGGCGTGATGCAGGCGATGCAGCAGCATCACCACTGCGTGGCGATGGACCTGCGGGGCCACGGCCGCAGCCAGGGGCGTGGCAAGTTCACGATCGAGGGGTGGGCCAAGGACGTCCAGAAGCTGCTGCGCCACCTCGAGCTACCCGCCGTGACCGTGGTCGGCCACTCGATGGGCTCGCTGGTCGCCCAGCAGCTCGCCCACAGCGTCCCCGACGCGGTCGATCAGCTGGTACTGCTCGGCGGCATCTCCTACTTCCAGCCCCCCACCGCGGACGCCTACCGCGAGCGCGCGACGCTGGTGGAGAACGAGGGGCTGGACCAGCTCGTCGATCCGTGGCTGGAGGGGGCGGTCTCACCGCAGTCCCACGCCACCCACGGCGGCATGGTCGGGCTGCTGCGGGAGCTGTTCCTGCGCAACGAGCCCCAGAACTACGCGAAGTCCTGCCGTGCCCTGGCCGACGCGCCCCGCATCCGTCGCGACGAACTCGGCCAGCCCACCCTGATCCTGACCGGGGCCCACGACCGCTCGACCCCCCTGGCGATGGCCGAGGAGCTGAAGTCCTCGATCCCCGTCAGCCGGGTCCGGGTCCTCCCCCACGTCGGCCACTGGGCCTCGCTCGAGGACCCGGGCGCCATCGCGGCGGCGATCCTGGAGTTCCTCACCTGAGCACCGGGGTCGCGGGGCCGGCGCGGTCCACGACCCCTGACGGCTCCGGATGCTGCACGCCGGTACCCGAGCGAGGAGCCCGCCGTGCTACGTCGCATCCTTCCCGACCCGGCCGAGCTCACGCTCGACGAGCTGTACGCGGGGCTCACCCTCGCCGAACCCCGCGACGGCCGTCCCGCACACGTCGCGATGTGCATGGTCTCCTCCGCGGACGGGGCGGTGGCCGTCGACGGGCTCTCGGGGGGCCTCGGCGGTCCCGCGGACCTGCGCGCCCTGTCCCGGCTGCGGGCTGCCAACGACGTCTCGGTGGTGGGCGCCGGCACCGTGCGCGACGAGGGCTACGTCCCCCTGACGGGCACGTCCGCGCGCCGTGCCGACCGCGCTGCACGGGGGCTGCGTCCCGCACCCCGGCTCGCGATCGTGACGGCGTCGGGCAACCTCGATCCCGACCTGGCCGTGTTCGGCGACCCTGCGGAGCGTCCCCTGGTGCTGACCGCCCGCAGCGCCGACGCCGCTGCCCTGACGGCGATCGAGGATCGTGCGGAGATCCACGTGGTGGCCGATGCGGACCTCGACGCGGAGGCGATCGTGACCACCCTGGCGGCGCTCGGGCTCAGGCGGGTGCTGTGTGAGGGTGGACCACGGCTCAACCAGGTGATGCTGGCCGGCGGCCACCTCGACGAGCTCTTCCTGACCCTGGCACCGACGCTGGTGGGGGGACCGGCCAGCCGCATCATCGCCGGCGAGCTCGAGGTCGCCACGCCGCTCGCGCTGGTCAGCGCCTTCGAGTCCGACGGCGACCTGCTGCTGCGGTACCGCCGTCGTTGAGCCCGGGGCTCACCCGGCCGGCGTGACCCACTTGAGCCGGGCGACGCTGGTGTCGACCTCGGGGAGCGCGCGCAGCCCCTCGAGGGTCTCCATGACCGCGAGGTAACGGTGCACCTCGTCGACATCGTGGACCCGTACGAACCCCGGGTAGGGGCGGACGGCCTCCACCGTCGCCAAGGTCTCCGGCAGTCGCTCGGGTGGGTGCGCACCCGTGATGACCCCGGCGTAGTACTTGCGCGATGCGCCGGTCAGTATCGACAGGCCGTAGGCGGCGAAGCGCGGGTAGGCGCGCAGGACCTCGACGTCGTCGTGGGGGTGCTTGGCGTAGCCGAGGCCGGGATCCAGCACGAGCGAGGCGCGCGCCAGCCCCGCCTGCCGCGCGACCTCGATCCGTTCGGTGAACAGCTGCTCGACGTCGGCGACGACGTCATCGAAGGACAGGAAGGCCTCCTGCTTGTGGGCAACGCGGGTGTGCAGCAGCACCAGTGCCGCACCGTGCGTGGCGCAGGCAGCGGCGATGCGCGGCTCCGCGAGCCCGGACACGTCGTTGATCATCGCCGCGCCCGCGTCCAGCATCGCCTCGGCGACCGGCAGCTGCGGCGTGTCGATCGACACCGGGACACCACGCGCGACCAGGGCACGCACCAGCGGCAGGGCAGAGGCGATCTGGACCTCGAGATCGATCGGCTCGCCATGGGCCACGCCGGAGTCGGTACCGACGTCGATGATGTCGGCGCCTGCCTCGACCAGCGCCAGCGCCTTGGCGAGCTGGGCCTCGGTGGTGGCCAGGTGCTCGGTGTCGGAGAAGGAACCGGGGTTGGTGTTGATGATGCCCATGACCGCGGGGGCCCCGGGTCGCAGCTCGAAGCGGTGCTCGCCGGCGACGAGCACGACCGGCTCCGACAGGGTGGCTGCGGCGGCAGCCGTGGTGCGCAGGCTCACGGGAGTTCCTCGAGGTGATGGGCTGCGGGGTGATCGTCGGAGGTGGTACGCGACCGGTGCGAGGACGGGATGGCCGGCAGAGGACGATCCGCTGCGGAGCAGACCCCACAGCCGGCTACGTTGGCGTCCCCGAACCCGGACACTGGAGCGCAGATGGCCCGCGCGGGGATGCCCCGTAAGTTCGTCTTCGTGTGCATCAACGAGCGCCCGGAGCAACATCCGCGCCCCTCGTGCATCCGGCGCGGCAGCGGTTCGCTGTTCGAGGCGTTCCGGGAGCAGACGGGCGCCTTCGGCCTCGTGGACATCAAGGTCGTGGCGAGCGGTTGCCTGGAGCCGTGCATGGTCGGCCCGGCGGTCTACGTGGCCCCCGACGACGTGTGGTACGGCGGTGTCACGGTCGAGGACGTGCCCCGCATCGTCGAGGAGCATCTGCGCGACGACCGGCCCGTGGAGTTCCTCCGGATCGGGCGGGAGGAGTTCGCGCTCTCGCCCCTGGCCGGTCGCAGCGACCTGCCTCCCGGGGAGATCCCGCCGGTCTGAGCCCGGTCGCTGCGAGGCCGTACCCTGATGGGTCGTCCAGGAGGCGCCATGTCAGGGCAGCAACCGCAGCTCAGCGGCTACGACGCCATCGAGTACCTCGTCGGCAACGCCCACCAGGCGGCGCACTACTACCGCACGGCCTTCGGGTTCCGGCTGATCGGCTACGCCGGCCCGGAGACCGGGGTGCGCGACATCGCCTCCTACGTGCTCGAGCAGGGCGACATCCGCCTGGTCCTCACCGCCGGCCTCACCCCACACCACCCGGCTGTCGCCCACCACGCCCGCCACGGTGACGCCATCCGAGACGTGGCCTTCCAGGTGCCCGACGCCGCCCGCGCCTTCGAGTTGGCCACCGCACGGGGCGCGAGACCGCTGCAGGAACCGACCGTGCTCGAGGATGCCCGGGGCGAGTTGGTGGTCGCCGCGATCGCGGTCTACGGCGACACGATCCACTCCCTGGTGGAGCGTGACCGCTACCACGGTGTCCATCGTCCCGGGTACGAACCCGTCACCGACGATGGCGTGATGCCCGGCGCACCTGCGGTCGGCCTGACGCGTATCGACCACGTGGTCGCCAACGTCCCCCGTGGCGAGATGGACGAGTGGTCCGGCTTCTACGAGCGCATCCTGGGGTTCTCCCAGCTGCGCCACTTCGATGACGAGGCCGTCTCCACGGAGTACACCGCCCTGATGTCGAAGGTGCTGGGCGACGGTGACGGACGCGTCACGTTGCCGATCAACGAGCCGGCGATCGGTCGCAAGCGCTCGCAGATCGAGGAGTTCCTCGACGCCAACGACGGCGCCGGCGTCCAGCACCTGGCGCTGGCCACCGATGACATCGTCGCCACCGTCCGGGCGCTGAAGGCCCGGGGCGTGCGCTTCCTCGACGTCCCCATCACCTACTACGAGGATGCCCGGCAGCGTGTGGGCGCGGTGGAGGAGCAGTGGGAGGATCTCGCCGAGCTGGGCATCCTGGTCGATCGTGACGAACAGGGCTACCTGCTCCAGCTGTTCACCCAGCCGGTCCAGGACCGCCCCACGGTGTTCTACGAGATCATCCAGCGCCAGGGGGCCCGCGGGTTCGGCGTCGGCAACTTCCGGTCGCTGTTCGAGGCGATCGAGCGGGCCCAGGCAGCGAGGGGGAACCTGTGACCGTCCGACCGAGCGTGCCGGTGCAACTGGTGGCCATCCGGATCGTCGCCGCCGTCGGTGTGGCGGCGATGACCACCGCGATCGTGGGTGGCTTCGCCGAGGCGTCCTTCACCGCCGACGGCGCTGCCCTGCTCGCGTTGACCTGGGGCCGGGTCACCCTGCTCGACATCTACCTCGCCTTCCTCTTCGGCTGGCTGTGGATCGCCTGGCGGGAACGCTCACCCGTGCGCGGGGCGCTGTGGGGGCTGGCGACCGTGGTCTTCGGCAGTCTGGCGCTGTTCGCCTACCTGTTGGGTGCGTCACTGCGCGCCCGGGACACCACCGTGCTGGTGCTCGGTCCCCACCGCGGAGACCGCGACTTGTAGGGTGCGTCGCAGCCCGTGGTGGACGGGCCAGCGGCGAGGTGGGAGGGGTGGCCATGGCCAGCGGCGTGCACACGCGGGTGAGCTTCGACGAGTACGCCTTGCAACTCGCGGGCACCGCGGCGATCCGGGGGACCTGCCTGCGCCGTCGGCACGGTGCCGTCCTGGTCGACGACCGTCGGATCGTGGCGACGGGCTACGACGGTGCACCGGCGCGCTACCCGCACTGCGACACCGGCAGTTGTCCGCGGGGGGCCGGCGATGCGGCCGAGGATGCGCGCTGCATCGCCGTCCACGCCGAGGCCAACGTGCTGCTCGCCTCCACCCCGGACCAGCGCGCCGGGGCGAGCCTGTACACCACCGGGGTGCCCTGTTTCGCCTGCGCGAAGCTGATCGCCAACGCCGGTGTCGCCGAGGTGGTCGCCGCCGGGGGCCGCTCCGAGAGCTCGGACGAGGTGCGCGACTTCCTGCGCGCCTGCGGGGTGCGCGTGCGCGTCCTCGACGGCCTCGAGGACGTGCCACGTCTCGATCTGGGCACCGGTGGAGGCCCTGGGGTGTAGCGCAGCTGGAGCGCCGACGCGGGAACGCGATCGCGGGCCCGCTCGGGAAGCACGTCTGTGCACAGAGGCGTCCCCCCGGTGGGAGGGCCGGGGGGACGTCGTTCGCTCGGGGATCCTGGTCTCGCGGGAGCGGATGGGGAGAGCATCCGTCTCGCTCGCGGTGGGAGGCCGCAAGTTGGGAGAGGGAGCGAGCCAGACCGCACCGAGCGGGGCGCGCGCGTCGATGGGAGAGGGACCGCGCGCCTGTCTGCAGTTGTCGGTTCCACCAGGAGGTCGGAGCAGGAGCCCCGGCCGGATGACCTGAGAGTGGATCGGCCTTCCGGTTGGACCGCGTTGGACCGAGCCGGTTGGCCTGCTGGTGCTACGGTACCACGGCGACCCGACCGGTCCAACCGCACCGTCCCCGAACTTTGGACTGCTATTGGACGAGCCAATCCGAGAGAGTGGACCGCACCTCGCGGGTCTCCTGGGCACTGCGCTCGGGGAGGACGGTCCGCTCTACCGCAGCCTCGCCGACGCGCTCAAACGTGCCATCGACCGCGGCGAGATCGCGCTCGGTACCGTGCTGCCGCCGGAACGCACACTGGCGCGTTCGCTCTCGGTCAGCCGGGCGACGGTGGTGGCGGCCTACGACCGGTTGAAGAGCGAGGGGTGGCTGCAGAGCCGCCGCGGGTCGGGGACCTGGGTCCGGGGCCCGCAGGATGCTCCCACCGCCCCCGGTGTGGACGCCGTGGCCACGGCACGGCTGTTCCTCTCCGAGGACGGCCTGGAGCAGCGCAGTGGCCCGGGGGAGCGCCCTGGCGACGATAGCGACGTCATCGACCTGTCCGTCGCCGCGGTGATGGGCAGTCCCACCGTCGACCAGTTGCTCGCCAGCGTCAGCGGCGATGACATCCGGGCGCTGACCGAGCACCACGGCTACCTCCCCCAGGGTCTGCGCTCCCTCAGGGAACTGGTGGCCGAACGCTTCGACGCGGCGGGCCTGGCCACCCGGACCGAGCAGGTGGTCGTGACCACCGGCGCGCACCAGGCGATCTCGCTGGTAGCGCGTCAGACGATCCGCGAGGGGGACCCCGTGGTCGTCGAGACCCCGACCTTCCCCGGTGCGCTGGACGTCTTCCGGCGGTTCGGTGCCCGGACCTTCCCCCTGCCGGTGGACGACCAGGGCGCGCGTACGGACCTGCTCGCGGAACTGATGGAGCGGGCCAAGCCCAAGCTCGTCTACGTCTCACCCCACTTCCACAACCCCACGGGCGCGGTCCTGAGCGAGGAACGGCGCGTGCACATCGGCGAGCTGGCCGTCGCGCACGGTGCGGTGGTGCTCGAGGACCTCGCGATGGGGGAGATCGCGCTCGACGACACCCCCGTCCCCCCACCGATCGCCGCCCTCACCCCGTCAGCCACCGTGCACACCATCGGCTCCACGGCCAAGCTGTTCTGGGCCGGGCTGCGGGTGGGCTGGGTCCGCTCACCCGATGACTGGGCGGCCCGGATGCTGGCGACCAAGACCGTCGCGGACCTCGGCACCCCCCTGATCAGCCAGTTGCTCGCGCTGCGGCTGCTGACCCACGCCGACCGCGTCCGAGCCGAGCGGCGACGGGAGCTGGTCCCCCGGCGGGACCTGCTGTGCGAGCTGGTGACGACCCACCTGCCCGACTGGAGCTTCACGTGCCCCCGTGGCGGGCTCTCGCTGTGGTTGACCCTGCCGCGGGGCAACGCCGACGAGCTGGCGGAGGTGGCGCTGCGCCACGGGGTCCTGGTGGTACCGGGGCCCGCCCTGTCGGTGGACGACGGGAACCGTCGGTGCGTACGGGTGGTCTTCACCCGCCCCGCCGACGATCTCCGGGAAGGCGTCCGCCGTCTCGCCGCTGCGTGGGCGGCCTACGCACCGACCACCGAACGCTCCGCCGCCCGCCTGTTGGTGTGAGCTCCACCGCCGGCGCCCCGGCATCGCTAGCGTCACGGTCGCAACCGCCCGGACCCGGCGTCCGGGCGCCCGAGCTGGAGGTGGACATGAACGCAGTGCTGCGCAGGATGCTCGCCGCCGCGGCGGCCGCGGCGGCGGCCGTCGCGGCGCGCAAGGCAGCTGAGCTCGGGTGGACCCTGGTCAAGGACGAACCACCTCCCACCGCCCAGTCGGTCCGCGGCGACACCGAGCTGCGGGACCTGCTGCTGTGGTCCGCGGTCGTCGCCGGCACCGTGGTGCTGGCCCGCAAGGTGGCCGTGGACCGCACCGAGCGCCTCCTCGGCGGTGACGAGGACTGAGGGCCGCGCGGCGGGGCCTCAGCCGGGAGGCACCGTCGGCAGCTGTGCACGGTCCGAGGGATCACCGTGGGGGCGCTGGAAGGTCACCCGGGCTTCGAAGGCCTGCCCGGTGAGCGCCCCGGGGTGTTCCAAGGCCACCCGCACCAGTTCCGCAGTGCGGTAGCTCGCCAGCTCGCTCGGGGCCTGGGGCCAGGGCGGGCCCGGCTGGGCAGCCAGCGCCGCCCGGTCGACACCCAGCACCGTGACCACCACCACCACCCCACCGGGTCGTGCCAGCTGGCCGATCGCCGCCATGGCGGCGTCACGGACCACCCCGGGCAGCCACGGCACGGTATGGACCTCGACCACCAGGTCGAAGGCACCGCGCATCCCGTCGGGCAGCGCCAGCAGATCGGCGGTGCGCAGGTCGATCCCCGGGGTGCTGCGCTCGGCCGCCCAGCGCACCGCGGTGGGGGCCACATCGAAGCCCGTCACCGTGTAGCCCGCGTCCGCCACGGCCACCGCGTCGTCGCCCAGCCCGCACCCCACGACCACGGCACGGCGCCCGGGCGGGGTGGTGACGGGCTGTGCCAGCCAGTCCACCAGGTAGGGGTGCGGCTCGGCGTGTACCCACGGCAGACCGATCCCCGCATCGCGGGCGAGGCGGTAGGCCGGTTCGAACCAGCCCGTGGGGTCGCCGTCAGCCAGGTGCTGCTCGAGCACCTCGCGCACCCGGGCATCGAGGTGCTCGGTGGGTGCTGGCGGCTGCGGAGCACCCCGACGCCTCGACCACCGTGGCCGCCGGATCACGGGATCTCGTAGGCCGCCACCGTGGGGTGGTCCGCGCCGGAGGGACCGACGCTGCCGGCACCACCGGGAGCGCCGATACCGGTGACCTCGGAGCTGAAGTACTCGGCGTTCACCTTGCTGAACCCGGCCCACTCCTCCGGTACGTCATCGGCGTAGAAGATCGCCTCGACGGGACAGGCGGGCTCGCAGGCGCCACAGTCGATGCACTCATCGGGGTGGATGTAGAGCATCCGGTCCCCCTCGTAGATGCAGTCGACCGGGCACTCCTCGACACACGCCTTGTCCTTGACATCCACGCAAGGCTCAGCGATCACGTAGGTCACCGGGCGCTCCTCCTGCGGTCCTCCACGGGCGTGGCGGGAGTCTAACGGCCCTCTCGCGCACCACCTCGCCCCCAGCCGCGGGGAAGGTCACGCAACGACGACGGCGCGCGGCTACCGCCGCGCGCCGTGCTGCTCGCAGGGAGCTCAGCACTCCCGAGGAGACGGGAGGGTCAGCCCTCCCAGGACGCGATGGTCGGGTGGTCCTTGCCGGCCGCCCCGACCGAGGCCGCACCTCCGGGGGAACCGAGGCCGGTGACCTCGTCCTCGAAGAAGTCCGCGTTCAGCTTCGTGAACTCCGTCCACTCGTCCGGCACGTCGTCCTCGTAGAAGATCGCCTCCACCGGGCAGACAGGCTCGCAGGCGCCACAGTCGATGCACTCCGTGGGGTGGATGTAGAGCATCCGGTCCCCCTCGTAGATGCAGTCGACCGGACACTCCTCGACGCACGCCTTGTCGGTGACATCGATGCAGGGCTCAGCGATCACGTACGTCAACCTGGACCTCCTGGTCTCTACCGTCCACCCACACGCCCCAGCCGACGCTCGGCTGCGCGAGGGCGCGACCAAAGGGTAGGGGCCTGACGCGCCCAGTGCACCTGAGGCCGACCTCACCTGACCCACGGCGCGGTGGCCGACGGGCGACGTGCACCACCACGACCTAGGCTCGCAGCCCGCGGGGTCGGTGGGTTGGCAGACCGCCACCACCCCGCCCACCGGCGGTGACCAAGGGGTGTCGAAGATGACGGATGGTGGGCGCGCACGTGGCATCACGCGCTGGCTGCCCTGGCACCGCAACCGCACGGCCACCGCCCGCGAGGACACCGTCACGGCCTCACGCCCCACCGTCGCCGATCCGCGCGGCGAGGCGGAGCCCGTCGAGTCCCGCCTGCCCCTCGACCCCCTCGACGCGGAGCTGGTCCCCGGGAAGGTCACCCGGACCCTGCCCCATCCCCGTGACACCACGCTCGGCATCCTCGAGGCCCACCCGGCCCCGCTGGACGCGGTCCGCTACCTCAACCGGGAGCTGTCCTGGACCCAGTTCAACGAGCGCGTCCTCGCGCTGGCGGAGGACCCGGAACTGCCGCTGCTCGAGCGGTGCAAGTTCCTGGCGATCTTCCAGACCAACCTGGACGAGTTCGTGCAGGTCCGCGTCGCAGGGCTCAAGGAGCAGCAGGCCGCGGAGGTGTCCGGCAACAACCCCGACGGGATGAGCCCCAGCCAACAGCTCGCCGCCCTGGACGGGGTGATGACCGAGCTGGCCACGCGGCACGGTCGGATCTTCAACGAGCGACTGGTCCCTGCACTGGCCGACGCCGGGGTGCGCTTCTGCGACGTGACCGACCTCGACGCCGACGACCGCGCACACCTTGAGGAGATCTTCGAGGAGCGGGTGTTCCCGGTGCTCACGCCGCTGGCCGTCGACCCGGCCCACCCCTTCCCCTACATCTCCAACCTGTCGATGAACCTGGCCGTACTGGTCGGTGATCCCGCGACCGGCGAGCGCCGGTTCGCGCGCGTCAAGGTCCCACCGGTGCTCCCGCGCTTCCTGATCATGCCCGACGGTGAGCGGTTCGTGCCCCTCGAGCAGGTCATCGCGGAGAACCTCGGCCGCCTCTTCCCCGGTCTCGAGGTCCTCGACCACCACGTCTTCCGTGTCACCCGCAACGCCGACTTCGAGGTCGAGGAGGAGGAGGCCGACGACCTGCTGGCGGCGATCGAGTCGGAGCTGACGCGCCGTCGCTTCGGTCGGGTGGTCCGACTCGAGGTCACCCCAGACATGAGCGAGGAGGCGCTCGACCTGCTCATACGGGAGCTGAACATCGACCGTGGCGACGTGATGGAGCTGCCGGGTCCCCTCGATCTCGGCGGGCTGTGGTCGCTCTACGACCTCGACCGCCCCGATCTCAAGCAGCCCTCCTTCACCCCCACGACCCAGCCCCTGCTGGCCGAGGCCGGCACCACCGACCTCGACATCTTCGAGGTCATCGGCCACGCCGACGTGCTGGTCCAGCACCCCTACGACTCCTTCACCACCTCGGTGCAGGCCTTCATCGAGCAGGCGGCCCGCGACCCGGACGTGCTGGCGATCAAGCAGACCCTGTACCGCACCTCGGGACCGGGCAGCCCGGTGATCCGCGCCCTGCTCGACGCTGCGGAGGAGGGCAAGCAGGTCGTCGCCCTGGTGGAGCTCAAGGCCCGTTTCGACGAGGAGGCCAACATCGAGTGGGCGCGGGCGCTGGAGGAGGCCGGCGTCCACGTGGCCTACGGGGTGGTCGGCCTGAAGACCCACACCAAGATCGCGCTGGTGGTCCGCCGGGAGTCCGGCCGGATCCGGCGCTACGCCCACATCGGCACCGGCAACTACAACGACAAGACCGCGCGGATCTACGAGGACATCGGGCTGTTGACCGCGGACCCGGACCTCGGACAGGACCTCAGCGACCTGTTCAACGTGCTGACCGGCTACTCCAAGCAGGCCGAGTACCGCAAGCTGGTGGTGGCCCCCACCACCTTCCGCTCTCGGACGCTGGAGCTGATCGCCCGGGAACGGGACGCACAGGACGGTCACATCGTCGCCAAGATGAACAGCCTGGTGGACGGGGAGGTGATCGAGGCCCTCTACGACGCAGCGCGCACCGGCACGCGCATCGAGCTGATCGTGCGCGGGATCTGTTGCCTGCGCCCGGGGGTCGCGGGGCTGTCGGAGACCGTCACCGTGCGCTCGATCGTCGGGCGCTACCTCGAGCACTCCCGCATCTTCCGGTTCGGTTCCCAACAGCGTGGGCTCGACTACCTCATCGGCTCCGGGGACTGGATGACCCGCAACCTCTCACGCCGGGTGGAAGCCATCACCCCCGTGGAGGACCCACGGCTCAAGCTCCGGCTCGAGGAGATCCTCCAGATCAACCTGGCCGACGACGTGCTCGCCTGGGAGCTCGGCCCGGACGCGCGGTGGCGACGGGTCCCCACCGGCCGCGGCATCGACACCCACCTGACCCTGCAGGAGCGGGCCCGACAGCGAGGTGGCACATGACCGAGGACAGGCTGCTCACCCACCACTGGGAGGGCACCCCGGACGTGGAGGCCGCCGGTGGCGTGGTGCTGCGCGACGCGCCGACGGGTCCGCAGGTGCTGGTGGTGCACCGCAGGCGCCACGGGGACTGGTCCCTGCCCAAGGGCAAACTGGACCCCGGCGAGGCGCACGCCGAGGCAGCCGCCCGCGAGGTGGCCGAGGAGACGGCGGTCGAGGCCCGGGTCGGCGCACAGCTGCGCCAGACGATCTACCCCGTCCCCGACGGGGTCAAACGGGTCCGGTGGTACCTGATGTCGCCGGTGAGCGGTGATCCGGCAGCGCGCCCCGCCGATGGCGAGGTCGACGAGGCACGCTGGATCCCCGTCGACGAGACCGCGGCGCTGCTGACCTATCCCACGGACGGCGAGCTGCTGGCCGAGGCGCTCGTGCTGCACCGGGACGGAGGGACGTCGTGACCCTGTTGCTGGTCCGCCACGCCGATGCCGGTGACCGTGCCGCCTGGACCGGCGACGACCTGCTGCGGCCCCTGAGCGCGACGGGTCGCGCGCAGTCCGAGGCGCTGGCGACCCTCCACGCCGACCGCGATCTCGACTTGATCCTGTCCGGCCCGGCCAAGCGGTGCATCGACACCGTGGCGCCGCTGGCCGAGACGCGGGGGCTGCCCGTGGAGCGCACGCAGGCCCTGGCCGAGGGAGCGACCTTCGAGGAACTCGACCGCCTGCTGACCAGCCTCGGCGATCGGGACGCCCTGCTGTGCAGCCACGCCGACGTGATCGGTGCCGCGCTCACGGCCCTGTGGCGGCGGGGGCACGTGCCGCAGCGACCCAACCCCCGCAAGGTCGCGACCTGGGTGGTCGAGGGTGGCTGGCCCGATCCGGCCCGGGTCGACCTGCTGGCCGCACCCGGCCGCGCCGGTTGAGGGACGGGGCCGTCCCCGATCCCGACGGCGGGAGCAGCTGCCCTACGCTGCCGCGTCCGACGTGGAGGTCCGTGTGCACGAGACGGCAGGCCGATGAGCGATCAGACGCCCGAGCGCACCCCGAAGATCCACCAGCTGCGGGCGCGCTACGCCCGTCGGGTCACCCCCGAGCACATCGGCCAGCGCGTGTCGGTGCGCCAGCTGATCGATCACCCTGACCGTGGCCCGGTCCAGAGCGACGTGGTGGGTCGCCTGATCGGCGCCGACGCCGAGGCGCTGCTGGTCGTGGATCGTCGCGGGCAGCTGACCGTGATCGACACCGCACGGGTCCTGTCGTCGCGTGTGGTGCCGCCCCATCCGCGCTTCGAACCGGAGCCACAGGTGGGCACCCCGGACGCACCGCTGGTGCGTGACGCGGCCCGGGTGCTGCTGCTCGACGCCACGGACCGGGTGTTGTTGGTCGCCCACGCCCCTGACGACACGCGCACCGTCTGGACCGCACCCGGGGGTGGGCTGCGTCCCGAGGAGTCCCACGCCGACGCCGCCGCGCGTGAGCTGCACGAGGAGATCGGCATCGATGCACCCCTGGGACCGTGGATCTGGTCCCGGCGGGTGACCTTCACCTTCCGCGGCTGCACCATCGATCAGGCGGAGCGTTGGTTCCTGGCCCGCATCGATGC
Organism: Nitriliruptoraceae bacterium; assembly: GCA_041685505.1. Lineage (GTDB taxonomy): Bacteria > Actinomycetota > Nitriliruptoria > Nitriliruptorales > Nitriliruptoraceae > T1Sed10-7. Next base: position 26,662 of record JAWLFQ010000007.1, on the reverse strand, counting down.
CGCCGACGCGGAGGAGGCGCCGCTCGATGACCTTGGCGCCGTGCGCGCCGGCTGGTGGCGCCTCGACGAGCTGGCGACCACCGATGCGGAGCTGGCGCCCGCGGCCCTGGCCACCCATCTCGAGCGGCTGCTCATCGAGGGCCCACCGCCCGAGCCCGTGGACGTGGGCCGCTGAGGGGTCAGTTGACGAGCTCGCCGATGCGGTGGGCGATCACGCGGTTGGTGCCGCCGCGGCCACCGGGGATACCGGAGACGATGACCACCGTGTCGCCGAGCCCGGCGAGCCCCCGGTCGATGCACAGCTGATCCGCAGCGACGATCAACGCGTTGGACTGCCCCTGTTCCGCCGTGGGCACACCCTCGACACCCCACATGAGCGGGAGGCGGTAGAGGGTGTCCTTCTCGCTGGTGAAGGCGATCAGCGGGCGTTGGGGACGGAACTTGGAGACCAGCAGCACGGAGTTGCCGGAGAAGCTGAAGACCAGGATCGCCTTGGCATCGAGATCGTCGGCGATCTGCACGGCAGCCTTGGCCACCACCGACCCGACGACGTCGCGGGTCTCCGGGAAGGCCTGGTGCACGCGATGCGGCTCGCCCTCCGCCACCTCGACGATCCGGGCCATGGTGCGCACCGCCTCGACGGGGTAGTTGCCCGCGGCGGTCTCGCCCGAGAGCATGACCGCGTCGGTGCCGTCGAAGATCGCGTTGGCGACATCGGAGGCCTCCGCACGGGTGGGACGGGGACTGCGGATCATCGAGTCCAGCATCTCCGTGGCGGTGATGACCGGCCGCGACCAACGGTTGGCGAGGTCGATCATCTCCTTCTGGATCTCGGGGACCCGCTCGGGACCGATCTCGACACCGAGGTCGCCGCGCGCGACCATGATGGCGTCGGAAGCCTCGACGATCTCCTCGAGGTGTTTCACCGCCTCGGGACGTTCGAGCTTCGCGACGATCGGCTGTCGACCGCCGTGCGCGGCGATCAGCTCCCGCAGTTCCCGGATGTCGGCGGCGCGACGCACGAAGGACAGCGCGATCCAGTCCACCTCCAGCTCGGCCATCGTCGCGACGTCCTCGCGGTCCTTGTCGGTCATCGAGGACGCGGAGACCGCCACGCCGGGCAGGTTCACCCCCTTGCGGGACTTCGCCAGCCCACCCACCACGACACGTGCGAAGACCCGGTCACCCTCGATCCCCGCCACCACGGTGCGCAACAGGCCGTCGTCCATCAGCACCAGCGAGCCGATCTCCACATCGGCCGCCAGGTGCGGGTAGACCACGGGCAGGATCGGCGTGCCGTCCTCCTCGTAGGCGTCGAGCTCCTCGGCGCCGGAGACGAACACCACCTCCTGGCCCTCATGGAGCTCGATCCCCGCGTCGGGCACGCTTCCGAGCCGGATCTTCGGGCCCTGCAGATCCCCCAGGGAGCCGACCACCCGGCCCAACTCGTCGGCGATGCTGCGGACCCGATGGAGGCGTTCGCGGTGCTCCTCCTTGGTGCCGTGGGAGAAGTTCACGCGCACGATGTCGATGCCGGCGGCCAACGCGGCGCGCAGCCGATCCTGGTCGTCGAGGGCGGGACCGAGGGTGGCGACGATCTTGGCGCGGCGCACGATGCTCCTCGCGGGACGGGTCAGGGGAGGCGGTCTGATCCCATCCTAGAGGCCCGCGGTGGCACCGGCCCCCCGTCCGTCGGGCACGGGCGCGCGCGGATCGTCACGCTGCGCCAGGGCCGTGCGTTCCCGCTCCAGCACCGGGGCCAGCTCGGACCAACCGCTGCCCACCCGCAGCTCGAGCACGTCATCACCCACCCCGAGCAGGATGGGTACCTCGCCGAGGTTGCCCGAGGCGAAGCTGTCGAACACCGCCGCCAGTCCCACCTCGTGCCGCAGGCGGTACCCGAGGGCGACGGAGGGATCGTCGTCGGTGTCCACCATGTCCACCGGACCGATCAACACCGCGCGGTCGCCGATGGCAGCAGCGACCGCGGCCGCGTCGCGGTGACCGTCGAGCACCACGACCCCGGCGCCGGCCGCCACCAGCGCATCGGCGACGGACGTCGGTGACGCCTCGGGGTCCTCGACCTCGACCACCTGCACCCCCGCGAGCCCGCGCAGGAGGCCGTCGCGGAACTCGGCTGCGGGCAGCTCGTCACCCTCGAGCGCAAGACCGACCACGGTGCGGTCCTCCCGGGCAGCCGCCACCTCGGCCGCCGCGGTGCCCACCAGCTGCCCGAGCTCGGTGACGGGCAGCTCCACCCGCACCGCCGGGGTGGTGGTCAGCCCGCCCTCCTCGTCCGCCTCCGGCAACGTGGTGGGCAGGGCGCAGAAGCGCACCCCGCGATGGCGCCGTGCGAGGGTGTCGGCGGGTACGGCCGTGTCCGGGCCCACCACGCACACCAGGCCGCTGCCGCGCAGGGCGGCGAGCTCGGCGAGATCGACCACGAAGGGTGCGCTGTCAGGACGCCGCACGGTCAACCCTCCCACGCCGTCCGGCAGCCGCGAGCCGAGGTCGGCCACGCGTCGGTCGATCCCCTCGAGCACGGCGTCATCCAACCCTTCGCCAGGGGGCAGCACGACCACGATGTCACGTCCCGACGGCAACGACGGTCGCTCCTCGACCGGCGTGGGGACGGGGGTGGGCGTGATCTCCTCCTGGCCATCGCTGGTGCAGCCGGCCAGCAGCCACAACAGCACGCCGACCGTCAGCAGCAGCGCCGCGGGCGAGCCCCCTGGCCGACACCGCTGGCTCACCCGACCCGCTCGCTGCACACCCGACCCTGCTGACCGGCCACCCTGGTCCCCGTTCGCCCTAGGCTATCCACCACCCGACGTCGGTCCCGCTCCGATCCCGTGAGGTCGCCGTGCCCCAGGTCACCGTGCTCGATGACGATCCCGTGGCGGGCCTGCAGCTCGCGGCGCTCCGCGATGCGACGACCATCCCCGAGCACTTCCGCCACCATGCCCGCCGCCTCGGGGCGATCCTGGCCCTCAGGGCCGTGCAGGACCTGCCGGCCGTCCGCTCCACCGTGGCCACGCCGCTGGACACTGCCGCTGCCATCGGACCCGGCCGCCAGGTCGTCGCCGTCCCGGTCCTGCGCGCCGGGCTCGGCCTGCTGGGCGGGCTCCACGACGTGCTCCCGACGGCCCTGGTGGGCATGATCGGGCTGGAACGGGACCAGCAGACCAAGGTGGCCCGGCGGTACTACTTCAAGGTGCCGCCCCTCGACGGCGCGTGGGTCCTGGTGCTGGAGCCGATGCTGGCCACGGGCGGCTCGGCATCCGACGCGGTCGCGGCGCTCGATGCCGAGGGTGCCGAGCAGGTCACCGTGCTCTCCGTCGTGGCGACGGAACAGGGGGTGGACCGGGTCCTCTCCGACAACCCGGGCGTGCGCATCGTGACCGCCGCCGTCGACCCGGGGCTGGACGAGAACGCCTACATCGTCCCGGGGCTGGGTGACTTCGGTGACCGGCTCTTCGGCACGCCGCACTGAACCCCGCCGGATCGCGATCCCCGTCGCCGCCGGCGCATCAGCCCGGGAGGAAGCGCAGTTGCAGCCGCCGCTGGCGGTTGTCGGCGTTGGTGTCGACCACCACCACCGACTGCCACGTCCCGAGCGCCAGCTGACCGTCGTCCACGGCCAGCGTCAGGCTGGGGCTGAGCAGCGCCGGGAGGACGTGATCGGCGCCGTGGCCCGGGCTGCCGTGGCGGTGGCGCCAGCGCTCGTCACGGGGCAGCCAGCTGTCGAGGTGGGTTGCGAGGTCCTCATCGGAGCCCGCACCGACCTCGATCAGCGCCAGACCCGCCGTGGCGTGGGGCAGGAACACGTGCAGCAGGCCGTCGCTCCCCTGCTCCGCCGCGAAACGCGTGCAGTGGGACGTGACGTCGGTGATGCGCCGACCGTCGGTCTCCAGGGTGAGTTCCCGACGCTCCACGGTCACACCTGCGGGTCGGGGACGTAGCTGCCGTAGCCGCCACGGTAGTAGGCCAGAGGGGGGCGCGAACCGGTGTGCAGCGCCACCACCTCCCCGATCACGACCAGGTGGTCACCCGCCGGGGTGATGCTGGTGACCTGGCAGTCGACCGTGGCCGTCGCGCCGAGGATCACGGGGCTGCCCGTGACCGCGGTTGTGGTCTCCACCCCCTCGAACTCCACCTCCCCCTCGCCGCGGGAGGGGTCGGCGAACCGGTTCGAGAGCCTGCGCTGGTCCTCGGCCAGGAAGCTGAGGGCGAACACCCCCGCCTGCGGCACCCAGGTGGCCATGGTGGCGACGACGTCGACGCACACCAGGACCAGCGGCGGCTCCAGCGACACCGAGGAGACGGCGTTGGCCGTCATGCCGTGGGGCCGTCCATCGAGGTGGGTCGTCATCACGGCCACGCCGGTCAGGAAGCTGCCCATCGCGGCGCGGAAGCTGGTCGGGTCGGGCGGGGGAACGATCGCTGGTGCCTCCTGCCGGTGATGTCCGCGCACGCTACTGCGTCCCCGCCACCGCGACGTCGAGCCCCGCGAAGAGGTCCTGCTCGGGTCCATCACCCGGTGCGGGGCGTCCCTGCTCGAGCACGAACTGCTCGATGCCGAACATCCCGTCGGTGAGTTCCTCGGGGGTGTTGAGGAAGAAGGAGTCGGGCCCGATCTGGCTGGCGTGGGCCGCGAGCGCGGCCCGCTTGGCGGGCAGCCAGTCACGCACGTCGACCTCGGTGGTCACCTCCGCGTCCGCTGTCCCGAGCGGTACGTCCTCGATGCGGTGCAGATCGCCGTCACCGAAGGGCGAGGGCAGGCCCGCATCGGTCAGGGCGCGGTGCACCGCCAACAGCCGACCCTTGCCGAGGGTGTGCACGTAGCGCTTGGCGACCTGCCAGGGTGGTCCGGTCACCGTCGCCGTGACATCGGCAGCCAGCTCGACGGCGCGGACGGTGACCCGGTGTGCCTGGACGTGGTCGGGGTGCCCGTAGGTGCCGTGTACATCGTCCGAGACCACCACCTGTGGACGTTCGGCACGGATGATGGCGGCCAGGCGACCGGCCGCTTCCTCGACCTCGGCGCGGTGGAAACTGTCGGGATGATCGTTGCTGGCGAGCCCGGCCATGCCGCTGTCGCGGTACCCGAGCCAGTGGTGGGCAGCCACGCCGAGGGCGCGGAGTGCCGCGGCGAGCTCACGCCGCCGGTGGGTCGCCAGTGGCTCCCCACCGAGATCGATGCCGGCGAGGTTGTCGCCCGCCTCTCCCCCGGTGCAGGTGACCACCACCGTCCGGACGCCGTGATCGGCCGCCCGGGCGAGCACGCCGCCACAGGCGATCGACTCGTCGTCCGGGTGGGGGTGCACGCACAGCAGGGTCGCCGGTGGTGCGGAGGGGGAGGTGGTGGGCATCGTCGGGACCTCGATGGGACGGACCGGGTGCGGGGTAGCCTGCAGGCTGAGCCTCGAGGGAGCGGACGGTAGGCGTGACTTCAGCAGCAGTCCCAGCGAGGGAGCCCCTGCGTCCGGTCTTCGTCGACGACCCCGGCGCTGTACGAGACGCGCTCAGCACCCTCGACGCCGGGGTGCTGGGCGTGGACGTGGAGCGTGCCGACGCGGATCGCTACTTCCGCCGCGCGGCCCTGGTGCAGGTGGGGACGCCGACCCGCTGCGTGCTGCTCGACACCGTCGCCCTGGACGCGCTCCCCGAACTGGACACCCTGCTCGATGACGACCGCCTCGCGGTCCTGCACGCGGCCGAGAACGATCTGGCGCCGCTGCGGGCGCTCGGTGTACGGGCCGACCACATCGCCGACACCGCGGTGGCAGCCGCCCTCCTCGGGCTTCCCACCGGGCTGTCACGCCTCCTGGACGAGCTGCTCGGGGTGCAGCTGTCCGACGACAAGGACGCCTTCCAGCGGGCCGACTGGGAGCAGCGCCCGCTGCCCGCCGCCATGGCGGCCTACGCCGCGGGCGACGTGGTCCACCTCCCGGCGCTGTGGGCGGCGTTGGCCGAGCGGCTGCGTGCTCAGGGGCGCCTCGCGTGGTACGAGGAGGAGCTGGCGGCCACCCTCGCGCGCAGCGCGGAGGACAACCGGCACTGGACCCGGGTCAAGGGCGCCGCACGCCTCGATGCGTCCCAACGCGCCGTGCTCCGCGCGGTGTGGGAGGCCCGCGAGCGAACGGCCCGCGAGCACGACATCGCACCCAACCGTCTGCTCCACGACGACGTGCTGCGGGAGATGGCCATCGACCCCCCACGTACGGAGGCGCAACTGGTGCGACGCAGCCCCCGACGTCGGGGACTGCTCCGCGAGCACGCCCCGGTCCTGTTCGCCGCGCTGGCGGCGGGACGCACCGCGGCGCCCGAGCCGCGCCCCCCCACGAGCCGCTGGACGGACACCGAACGGGCTGTCCACGACGCGCTGCGCAGCCGTCGGGCCCAGGTCGCCGCGGAGGTCGGGCTCGAGCCCGGGGTGCTGTGTCCCTCCAAGGTGCTCAGCGCGGCGGTCACGGGGGACCCACAGGACGGCGGCGAGCTGTGCGCCCTCGCGGGCCTGCGTGCGTGGCAGACGGCGCTGCTCGCCGAACCGCTGTGGGAGGCCTACGTCACGGCACGCGAGCGGATGGCCGGCTGAACCCCGCGGCGGTGCCGCCCTCGCCCCTCAGCCTGCCTCGGCACGCTCCGCCAGCCGCCGGGCGAGGTTCGCGGGCATGGCGAACTCGACGTCCTCGTCGACCACCAGCACCGTGTCCACGGTCTCCAGACCCCGGGCGGTGAACCAGTCGATGACCTGCTCGACGAGGATCTCGGGGGCGGAGGCACCGGAGGTCAGGCCGACGGTGCCGACGCCCTCCAGCCACGCCTCATCGATCTCGGAGGCGTCGTCGATCAGGTAGGCCGGGACCGAACGGTCCTGGCTGACCTCCACCAGCCGCTTGGAGTTGGAGGAGGTCTGGGAACCCACCACCAGGACGAGGTCGCACCGCGTCGCGAGCTGCTTGACGGCATCCTGGCGGTTCTGGGTCGCGTAGCAGATGTCATCGCTCTTGGGCTGCTTGAGCCCGGGGAACCGCTGGTTGAGCCGCTCCACCACATCGGCGGTCTCGTCCATCGACAGGGTGGTCTGGGTGATGTAGGTCACCTTGCGGTCGTCATCGAAGGCGAGCCCGTCGACGTCCTCGGCGGTCTCCACCAGGTGGATGCGATCGCGCGCCTGGCCGGTGGTGCCGGCGACCTCCTGGTGACCGGCGTGACCGATCATCACGATGTCCATGGCATCGCGGGCGTAGCGGCGCGCCTCCTGGTGCACCTTCGTGACCAGTGGGCAGGTGGCATCGATCAGGGTGTGGCCGAGGCGCGTGGAGTTCTCGAAGGCCTCCGGCGGCGAACCGTGGGCGGAGAACACGATCACCGCGCCCTCGGGCACCTCGGTCTCGTCTTCGACGAAGACCGCGCCCTTGCGGCGCAGGGTCTCCACCACGTGGGTGTTGTGCACGATCTCGTGGCGGACGTAGACGGGTGCCCCGTAGGCTTCGAGGGCCTTCTCCACGATCAGGACCGCGCGGTCGACACCGGCGCAGAACCCACGGGGGGCGGCGAGCAGCAGCGTGTGAACATCCATGGTCGCAGGGTACCGAGGTCACACATCGCGGCCCGCGCCTACGGCATACTGGGACAGGGCCCGGTCGCGAGACGACCGGGCTCAGGCGCGCCGGACCCCGTCTCCCGCTGGCGCACGAGGCGAACGTGCACATCATCATCGGCGGCTGTGGCCAGCTCGGCGCGGAGATCGCCGAGCAGCTGTCCACCGATCCCCACGCCGATGTGGTGGTGATCGACAACGACACCCTGGCCTTCGACCGGCTCGGATCCGGCTTCAACGGCGAGACGGTGGTGGGCGACTGCACCGACCGCGACGTGCTCGAGCAGGCGGGGGTGGACCATGCCGACGGGTTGATCGCGGTCACCCGCTCCGACAACGCCAACCTGATGGCGGTGGAGATCGCCACGCATCTCTACGACGTCGAGCGCACCATCGCCCGGCTGTTCAACCCCGACCGGGAAGAGGTCTACCGCAAGCTCGGGGTGCGCTACGTCTCCTCCACCGGGGTGATCGCCAAGCTGTTCCTCAACGAGTTCCAGGAGGAGAGCTACCCCCTCCACGTCCACTTCCCCGACGCCGAGCTCACCATGGTCGACCTGGAGATCGACACCGGCGGGCATGCGATGACCGTGGAGGAGTTCGAGCTCGACGGGCTCCTGCGGATCGCCGCGGTCAAGCGGGGTCCCCGGACCTTCATCCCCGACGCCGCCGACCGGCTCGAGCGCGACGACGTGGTCACCGCGGCGATGAAGCCGACAGCGGCACGACGCATCGCCTCGCTGGTACGTGAGCCCTTCGACCGCAGCCGCGCACGGGAGGCCTGAACCGTGTACGTGGTGATCGTCGGCGGAGGACGCATCGGGCGGCACGTGGCCCGGGACCTGTACGACAAGGGCCACGAGGTGACCGTGGTCGAACGTGTCGCCAGCCGCTGCGAACAGTTGGTGGTGGAGACCGAGGTGCTGGTCATCGAGGGGGATGCCTGTGACGTGCGCTACCTCGAGCAGGCCCACACCGACCGGGCCGATGCCTTCGTCGCCACCACCCACGAGGACGATGACAACCTGGTGGCCTGTCAGCTGGCACGCATCGAGTTCGGGGTGCGGCGCGCGATCAGCCGGGTCTCCACACCGAAGAACGTGGAGATCTTCGAGGCGCTCGGCATCGAGCCCGTGTCCTCCACCCGGCTGATCTCGGAGCTGCTGGAGAACGAGTTCTCCGTCGGTGAGCTGATCCACCTCACCAGCCTGAAGGGTGGACAGGTCCAGCTGGTGGAGCTGCGCATCCCCGAGGGGTCCACCGCCCCGCAGCCACGTGCTCTGCAGGACCTGGACCTGCCCGCGGAGGCGATCATCGTCGCGCTGTTCCGTGGCAACGAGACCGTCATCCCCCACGGCGCGACGCAGATCCTGCCCGGCGACGAGGTGGTCGCGCTGACCACACCGGAGCTGGAGGCACGCATCACCTCGGTCCTGCTGGACCGCAAGCGATGAGCCAGCCGCGCGACGAAGGCTTCTGGCGCGAACGCGTGCGCGGCATCGGTCTGCTGATCGCGCTCAGCCTGTCCGTGCTCGCCATCGCGACCGTCGTGGCCTTCGGTGTGCTGGTGGTGCTCGGGTGACCACCGCGCTCAAGCCCGACGCCCGTGACCTGCAGTTGATCGGCTACTACCTCGGCAAGGTGCTCCTCGGCCTCGGGCTGCTGCAGCTGGTGCCCCTGATCGTCGCGCTGAGCCTCGGCGAGTGGAACTCGGCCAGCGCCTTCGCGATCGGCGCAGCCCTGGCCATCATCACCTGGGCGTTGAGCGACGCGCTGCTCGTCACCCGGCAGGCGCTGAGCTGGGCGCACGGGATGGTGATCGTGGGGCTGTCGTGGCTGCTCGGGCCGATCTACGCCGCGGTACCGATGCTGCTGTCGGGCCGCTTCAGCGATCCGATGCACGCGCTGTTCGAGGCGATGTCGGCCCTGACGACCACGGGCATGTCGGTGATCCACGACCTGGACCACACCCCGGTGTCCGAGGACCTGTTCCGCCACCTGCTCCAGATCGCCGGCGGGCTCGGGATCATCATCGTCGTCCTGTCGGTGTTCACCGCCGGAGGCGCGCGGATCACCACGTTGTACGTCTCCGAGGCCCGCGACGAGCGGGTGCTGCCCAACATCATCCGCACCGCCAGGTTCATCTTCAGCGTCGCCGGGACCCTGTTCGCGGTGTTCACGACCCTGCTGGTGGTCGCGCTGGTCGCCACGGGGTTCACGCCGGGCCGGGCGATCTACCACGGGGTGAACCTGTTCTTCGCCTCCTTCTCCACCGGCGGCTTCTCGGTCATGCAGGCCTCGATGATGTACTACCACTCGGCGTGGGTGGAGCTGCTGGTCGGCATCGTGATGATCGCCGGCACCCTGTCCTTCGGGCTGCACCTGGCGATGTGGCGCGGCGACCCGCGCGACGTCCTGCGCCACATCGAGACCCGCACGCTCGCCGCGGTCACCTCCGTGCTGTTCGTGCTGCTGTCCGTCGGGCTGGTCCGCGCCGGCTCCTACGACAGCCTGGAGGCGCTGCTGCGCAAGGGCTGGTTCACGCTGGTCTCCGCGGCGTCCAGCACCGGGCACCAGGTCAACGTCGGCGACACCTACCTCTACGAGTGGGGGCTGCTCGCACCCGCCGCGATCGTCGCCTCGATGGCGATGGGCGGGATGGCCTCCTCCACCGCCGGTGGCATCAAGGCCATCCGGGTCGGGCTGACCATCAAGTCCGTCACCCACGAGATCCGACGCATCCTGCTGCCCGAGTCCGCCCTGGTGGTCACCACCTACCACGCGGGCAAACGGCGGGTGCTGCGGGACGAGACCGCCCGGGCGGCGACCACGGTGCTGCTGCTGTTCCTCGCGAGCTACCTGCTCGGCGTGCTGACCGCCCTGGCCTACGGGGAGCTCGACCTCACCCAGGCGATCTTCGAGTCGGTGTCGGTGGGCGCCAACATCGGCATCTCGATCGGGGTGGTCAACCCCGGGATGCCGGACGGGTTGGCCCTGGTCTACATCCTGCAGATGTGGCTCGGCAGGCTGGAGTTCGTCGCCGTCTTCGCCCTGTTCGGCTACCTCGTCTCCCTGGCCCGTGGACGGGCACGCACATGAGCGCACGCCGCGAACCCACCGCCCCGTCCCGGACCCGTGCCGTGCTGGCCGGTGCCCTGGTCCTGCTCACCCTGCTGGTGGTCGGCACCGCGGCGCTCGAGGCAGCCCACCCGCAGCTCGACCCCTCGGGCAACCGCGTCGCCGGCATCCCCGCGCTGGCACTCGACGACGAGCCGACCTGCCGCCGCTTCGTCGATGAGACCCCGATCCAGGACATCCGACAGCGCTTCCTGGCGCAGGAGACCCTGCAGCGCACCGACGGCGGGCCGACGGGTCCTGGCCGCATCAGCTCGACCCAACTGTTCAGCTGCCCGAGTGCCTACGACGGCCTCACGGTGCGCTACGTCGGCGAGGTGGTCGGTGAACTGCTGCCCCGACGCGGCGGCGCGTGGGCGCAGGTCAACGACGACGCCTACGCCCTGCAGACCGGGCCGCTGGTGGGCCACCGTGAGCGGGCCGGGTTCAACACCGGCATGTCGGTGTGGCTGCCGGACGACCTCGCTGCCCGCATCGAGCAACCGGGCCGCCCCGCCCTACGGGGCGACGTGGTCCTGCTCGAGGGCACCGTGCACCGGGCCGACCCCCGGGACGGGGGCGGCATCACCCTGCGGGCGACCGCCATGGAGACCCTGGCCACGCCCGTGACGGTCGAACCGCCGCTGCACGTGCTCCAGGTGGTCGTCGCGGTGCTGCTGGTGCAGATCGCCATCGGCACGAGCCTGTGGGCCTACCGGCGCCGAAAGGGCTGAGCTCACCGCTTGTCGGTCAGACCCGCCTCCTGGGAGGAGGGACACAGCGGCTCGATCACGCAGTCGCCGCAGCGCGGGTTCCTGGCCGTGCAGGTCCTGCGGCCGTGATGGATGAGCAGATCCGAAACCTCCAACCACCGGTGCTGCGGGAACAGCCGCATCAGGTCGCGCTCGATGTGGACGGCGTCCTGCGCACGGGTCAGGCGCAGCCGCCGGGCGAGGCGCGCCACGTGGGTGTCGACGACCACGCCCTCGTTGCGGCCGGAGCCGTTGGACAGCACCACGTTCGCGGTCTTGCGGGCCACGCCGGGCAGGGCGACGAGTTCCTCCATGCGGTCGGGGACCTGCCCGCCGTGGCGCTCCAGCAGCAGCGCGGCGGTGGCGCGGATGTTGCGGGCCTTCTGGCGGTACAGCCCGAGCGAGGAGATCAGCGCCTCGATCTGCTCCTGGGACGCGGCGGCGACGGCCTCGGGCCCATCGAAGGTGGCGAACAGCGCCGGTGTGACCTGGTTGACCTTCACGTCGGTCGACTGCGCGGAGAGGATGGTGGCCACCAGCAGCTCCCAGCGGTCCCGGAAGTCGAGGGCGATCGTCGCGTCGGGCAGTTCCGCGGCCAACAGCGCGAGGATCACCGGCGCGCGGAGCGTCTTCCCACGATCGCGGGTCAGGCCCGGCGGTATCGCCGGCGTCGCCGCCGTCTCCGGATCCTGCTGCCGCACACCCACCTCCACCTCGACGTCGGGCACGACGGTAGCCGTGGCCGCGCCCACGGCTCAGCGGGGCGGCTCCACGGGCAGCCGCACGGTGAAGCTGGTGCCCTCGCCGAGCAGGCTGTCGACCCGCACGCTGCCGCCGTGCCGTTCGACGGCGTGACGGACGATCGACAGTCCCAGCCCGGTACCACCGGTCTCGCGTGACCGCGCGGTGTCGACGCGGTAGAAGCGTTCGAAGATGCGCTGCAGGTCGTCTCGGGGGATCCCGATGCCCGTGTCGCAGACGGTCAGGGTCTGCATCCCGTCCTCGGGGACGATGGTCACGGTGATGGACCCGCCGACGCGGTTGTACTGCAGCGCGTTGCCCACCAGGTTCTTGACGATCACCTCGAGGTCCCCCGGCACGCCGACCACCATCGCGCGATCCGGCGCTTCCACCGCCACGCCCACGTGCACCTCCTCCGCACGCGGGAGGAGCTCGGCGATGGCCAGCCGGACCAGCTCGGCGAGGTCGACGGGGACCCGCTCGAGGGGGCCACGCTCCTCCAGCCGGCGCAGGTCGAGGAGGTCGTGCAGCAGCCGGGCCATGCGCTCGGCTTCCTCTCCGAGCTGCGTGACCAGGGTGGCGGTACGGGCTGGATCGGTCCGCACGGTGACGGCCAGCGCCTCCGCCAGGGTCTGGATGCTGGTCACCGGGGTCTTGAGCTCGTGGGAGGCGTTGACCACGAAGTTGCGCCGGAGCTCCTCCACCCGCCGCTCGCGCGTGCGGTCGGTGATGATGATCAGCACCTCCTCGCCCACGGGTGCGACCGACACCCTGAGCTCGTGGCCGGCGCGCTCGACGTCGATGCCGACGGGGCGCTCGCCCAGGCGTGCCTCCCTGACCGCGTCGGCGATGGTCGGGCTGCCGACGGCCTGCAGCACCGTCACCTCACCGACGTCCACCGGGATGCGCAGCAGCTCGCGCGCCGCGTCGTTGCACGCCTGCAGGCGCGAGGCGGCGTCGAACAGCAGCGCGGGCTGTCCGAGGGCATCCACCAGCTCGCGACGCCAGGGCGGTTGCCGATCACGCGCGTCCGCCAGCTCCCGGTGGGCGCTGCCGAGGGCGTGGATCGCGGCGGCGTGAGCGCGCCACTGGGCCCCACCCCCGGTGTCGGTGGCCGCCTCCTCGCCGGCCAACCACGCGCGGGTGGCCGCGGTCATGGACGCGAGCCGTCGCCGGGTCAGCAGCTCCCGGCCCGCGAGCAGGACGAGGGCCACCAGCAGGCACACGGCCAGGGTGGCGGCTTGGGGGGACAGCGCGACGAGGAGCACGTCTCAGCTCAACGATCCGAGAAGCGGTAGCCGACACCCCGCACGGTCTGGATCCGTTGGGGCGCGTGGGGATCGGACTCCACGCGCGTCCTGAGGCGACGGATGTGGACGTCGAGGGTCTTGGTGTCACCCACGTAGTCGCTGCCCCAGATCTCGTCGATCAGCTGCCCGCGGGTGAGGACCCGTCCGGCGTGCTCCACGAGGTAGGCCAGCAGCTCGAACTCCTTCGGCGGCAGCTCCACCGACCCACCGTCGACCTGGACCTCGTGGCGGGCCCGGTCCACCCGTACGCCCGCGGCTTCCACGGGTACCTCGTCCTCGACCGCCTCGACCAGGGGCGCACGCCGCAGGATCGCCTTGATGCGGGCGACCAGCTCACGGGTGGAGAAGGGCTTGGTGACGTAGTCGTCGGCGCCGAGCTCGAGACCCACGACCCGGTCGACCTCGGCCTCGCGGGCGGTCAGCATGATGATGGGCACGTCCGAGCGGCTGCGCAGGGTCCGGCAGATCTCCGTACCGCTCATCCCGGGCAGCATCAGGTCGAGGATGACCAGGTCGGGGCGCACCCGTTCCCAGGTCGGGATGGCGTCGAGACCGTCCTTGACCCAGGCGACCTGGAAGCCTTCCGCCTCCAGGGTGATCGCCAACCCCTCGGCGATCGACTTCTCGTCCTCGACGAGCAGTAGCTTCGGCATCCCAACGTCCCTCGTGCGGTGGTTATAGTGCGGCGGGAGGTACACCATGCGCGATGAGCTCGACCGGCAGATCGACCATCTCAGCAGCACCGTGGTCGCCATGGGCGAGCGGGCTGACGACATGCTCGCACGCGCTTTGACGGCCATGCGCGACGGTGACCTGGCCGCCACCGATGTGGTCATCGAGAGCGATCGCGCGCTCGACCGTGCCTACGAGCAGATCCAACACGGGGTGCTGGCCACGGTGGCCCTGCACGGCCCCGTCGGGCGTGATCTGCGGCTGCTCACGGGCCTGCTGCACGTCAGCCTGCACACCGAGCGCATGGCCGACTACGCGGTCGGGGTCGCCCGGACCACCCAGCGTGCCGCCGAGCATGCTCCCGACCCCGATCTGCTCGAGCAGCTCGTGGAGATGGGTGAGCTGGCACGGGATGTGGGCCGGCAGGCCATCGCGGCGTTCATCGCCGCGGACGCGGAGATGGCGCACGCCGCCGCCCGCGCCGACGACGCCGTCGACCGGCTCAACGCCGGCATCTTCCAGCGCCTGGTCCGCATCGCCGGCGACAGCGAGGAACGGCTGTTCTGGGCGACCCGCATGATCCAGCTCACCCGCCAGCTCGAGCGCTTCGCGGACCATGGTGTGGACATCGCCGAGCAGGCGCTGTTCGTCGCCACCGGGGAGAACCACGAGCTGTCCACCGGCGCGCCCGCCGCGGACTGAGGCACCGCCGCACCGCTCAGGGACCGACATCGACCCGCTCCCCGGTCACCACGAAGGTCGCGTGCTGCGCGAAGGCCACGCCGTGGTCGGCGAGCCGCTCGAAGTAGCGGCCGAGCAGGCTGAGCACCATCAGCTCGGCCGGCGCACCATCGAGTTCCTGGGCGTGGGTGATCAGCCCGACCCTGAGGGTGTCGACCTGTGCATCGAGCTCGTCGAGCTCATGCACGGCCAGGGCGTCGCGCTGCCGCCAGGCGTCGACGCCGCGGCGGTAGACCTCGACCGAGCGGCCCGCCAACTCCTCGAGCTGCTGGCGCAGCGCCACCGGTAGCTGGCGGGCGTCGAGCCGCTCCACCCCCTCGGCGACGTGCCGCATCAGCCGTCCCGAGCGTTCCGCGTCGTGGACCAGCCGCAGGATGGCGACCAGCCGGCGGAGATCACCGGAGACCGGGGACTCCCTGGCCAGCAGGACGAAGCCCTCCTGCTCGACCCGGCGGCAACGTTCCCGCACCTCGGATGCGAGCGCGCTCGCGTGGTCGAGCACCGCCCTGTCGGCGGCCAGGAAGGCGCGGGTCAACCCCGGCATCGCCTCTGCAACGAGCAGCGCCCCGCCCGTGAGCTCGTCGTCGATCTCGTCGAGCCATGCGGCGTACTCCCCCCGCAGCTCCGCGCCGCTACCGGTCAGCACCCGGGGCAGATCGCCGTGGTCCGATGCGCTCACCTGACTGCTCCATATCGTCGTTCGTACCGCCGCACGGTAAACCTGATGCGCACCGCAGCGCTGACCGCGAGGTGAACGCCACCCCAACAGCAGGTGACGCGTTCACATCGCATTCGGCCATCGCCCCGGCTGCTCTAGGCTGGCCCCGCTGACGGGCAGGAGGTGACCATGACCGCACAGGAGCCGTCCTGGAAGGACCGCGGTGGTCACCTGTGGCCCAAGGACCGGTGGGCGACGGCGCCCGACGGCACCCGGGTCGCCTACGCCGTCCGCGGACCCGAGGGCGCACCTGCCGTCCTGTTCTGCGCCGGCTACCTCTGCCCGGACAACTTCTGGTCCGATCTGGCCCCGGCCCTGGCCACGGACCGGCGCGTGGTCGTGCTGAACTACCGCGGGGTCGGCGCGTCCAGCGAGGCCCGGGGGCTCGCGCTGCCACCGGAGGCCGGCGCCTACTCCATCGCCCACCTCGCCGCGGACGTCGCCGCGGTCGCCGATGCCGAGGGGATCCGCGCGGCCACCGTCGTCGGGCACTCCATGGGCGTGGAGGTGGCGCTGGCACTGTGGCGGCACCGGCCGGAGGTGGTCGGCCAACTCGCCCTGCTCGCCGGGCCCTACGCCTCGCCGCTGCTGACCTTCTACGGCTCCCGCGTGGCAGCTGCACTCTTCCCGGCCGTCTCGATCAGCGTGCCGGCGCTGCCGCGTACCGTCACCGCGAAGGCGATGCGTGCGCTGGAGCTGCCGATCACCATGCCGGTGGCGCGCGCGATCCGGGCGCTCGGTCCCCACACCCCCGACGCACGCATGCGGGGCTACCGCTGGCACCTCAGCCACGTCGATCCGCGCACGGCGATCTGGACCGCGCGCGGGATGCACGATTTCGATCCGACCCCCTGGCTCGATGAGGTCGATGTGCCCACCTACGTCGCCGTGGGCTCCGCCGATGCCTGGACCCCGCCGCAGGTCGGCCAGGATCTGGTGTCGATGCTGCCCGACGCGCGGCTGGAGGTCATCGAGGGCGCCAGCCACGCCCTGCCGATCGAGTTCCCCGAGGCGCTGCTGCCGGGGATCCGCGCGCTGGCGCGGACGCGGGGCAGCACCGGGGTCCCCCGCGGCTGGTTCGCAGCCCAGTAGCCGGGCTCAGTACTCCACCGCGGCGTAGGTCCTGAGCTTCTCCAGCCGGTGCCGTGCCCGCACCGAGCGCACGGTCCCCGATTTCGCCCGCATCACGAGGGTGTCGGTGGTGGCACCGTGCCGGTCGAAGCTGACCCCGCGGAGCAACTGACCGGGTGTGATGCCGGTGCACGAGATGAAGCAGTCATCGGCCGCCACCAGGTCGTCCTCGGTCAGGATCGCCTCGAGGTCGTAGCCTGCCGCCAGTGCAGCCGCCCGCTCCGCATCGGAACGCGGCCACAGGCGGCCCAGCATCTGGCCGTCCAAGGCCTTGACCGCGCAGGCGAGGATCACGCCCTCCGGGGTGCCGCCGATGCCGTAGAGCACGTCGATCTGGGGTCGCTCACCCCAGGTCGCCACGATCCCCGCGGCCACGTCGCCATCGGTGATCAGCTGCAGTCGGCAGCCCGTCTCGCGCACGCGGCGCTTCGCCTCGTCATGCCGCTCACGATCGAGCATGACCACGGTGAGCTCGCCGAGGTCCCGGCCGGTGTGTGCGGCGATGGCGCGCAGGTTGGCGTCGATCGGTTGGTGCAGGTCGATGGCCCCGGCGGCCTGGGGGCCCACGACCAGCTTCTCCATGTAGACACAGGGACCGGGATCGAACATCGTGCCGGCCGGCGAAGCCGCCATCACCGCCAGCGACCCCGGGCGGCCCTCCGCCAACAGCCGGGTGCCGTCCACCGGATCCACGGCGATGTCGACCTCGGGTGGCTGACCGGTCCCCACACGCTCGCCGTTGTAGAGCATCGGGGCCTCGTCCTTCTCCCCCTCCCCGATGATCACCGTCCCATCGATGTCCACGGTGTCGAGCACCGTGCGCATCGCGTCCACCGCCGCCTGGTCCCCGGAGATCTTGTCCCCACGACCCTGCCACCGGGCGGCGGCCATGGCCGCCGCCTCGGTCGTGCGCAGGATCTCGATGGCGAGGTTGCGGTCGGGCTTCTCCGGATCCACACGACACCCCCACGGTCGGGGGCGGGACACCGTCGACCCGCCCGCGCCGCCATGCTAGTGACCGGTGTACCGGAGACACCGGCCGGCGAGTTGGCGCTGGTCCGGTCGACCACGCCGCCGGACCACACGTGGCAACCTGGATCGCGCGACGGCATGCGCGTCGGAGACGAGTCAGATCGGGCGATCCACGACGGTTCGTGCAGGTGCCTGACAGACGGCTTCGTCGGCTCCTGAGGTAGGTGACATCCCTGATGCCTCGGAGACCCGGCGGGGCTGCGCGGTCGGCAGGACCGCCTCGACACCACCGATCTCGGACGCCGCAGAACGCAGAAGAATGCCGTACCTCGGCGGCTACAACCTACCGTGATACGGTAGTTCATCGCGTCCGGAGGACCTCATGCTCTCGCCGTTCCAGTTCCAGCTCCCACTGCCGCCCGAGGCGGTCCGCGGGCGCGACGCGTTGCTCGCCACACTCACCGAACAGGTCACCAACCGCCGAATCACCGCCTTGCTCGGCCCACGCCGGTTCGGGAAGACCTCGGTGCTGCGACGGCTTGCCGCCGACCTGACCGAGATCTCCACGGTGTGGCTCGACATCTACGGTGTCCAGTCCCTGGCGGACATCGCGACACGTCTCGACGAGGCACTCGTCCGCGCACCTGCGGCCTTCCAGACCGAGGCCAACCACGTCGCCGCGAAGGTGCAGATCACCCTCGGGGTCGTCCGCGCCGAGTTCGCACGACCGCGGCGGAGCCAGCCTGACCCGAGAGCCCGGTTCGGGCAGCTGCTCGAGGTGTTCGTCGAAGCGGCTGCTCGCAGTCCCGCGCTGCTCGTCATCGACGAGTTCTCCGACATCGGACGCGTACGAGGAGCTGCGGAGAGCTTGCGGACCGCGTTCCAGCAGCATGCTTCCAACTTCGGTCTGGTCCTCGCGGGCTCGCATGTGTCCGCGATGCGGCAGATGTTCGCCGTCCGCGAGCAGCCGTTCTACGGCCAGGTGGAACTGCTCACGATCGGTCCGCTCGATGCCGTGACCGTCCAAGCGATCGTCACGGACGGGTTCGCCGCCACCGGCCGCGACCCAGGCAACGTTGCCTCGCGCATCCACCACGTCGCTGGCGGTCACCCACAACGGACCATGCTGCTCGCCGACGCGGCCTGGGCCCACGCGGCCGGCGGTCCCGCAGACGAGCAGTGGGGTAGCGCACTCGCCGACGTGCGCGCTCGTCTCGACGGTTCGATGAGGACCGTGCACGACACGCTCACCGTGTCCGAGCAGCGCGTGCTGCGACTGCTCTCCCACGGCGAGCCGTTGTTCGGCACCGTCTCGGACCAGCTCGGTCTCACGGCCGGCGCGGCGCAGTCAGCCGTCAAGCAGCTGGTCGATCACGGACACGTCACCGTCGATGCACCCAGGACCGTCATCGATCCGCTGTTCGCGGACTGGTTCCGTCAGACCCTCCCACTGTGACCCCGCGCGGACGGGCTACAGGCGAGGGCATCCGCCGTCCTGAGAGCGGGTGTCGATAGGGACGCGCACTCGCGGTGGGTCAGCACCCGAACCGGACCCTCCCACCGTCCTCACCTCACGTGGCGCCCAACACCGTGCCGCGGAGCGCCCGCCACGAGCCGCAGGTTGCCGATCTCGCCCCGCACCCCACCAGGGTGGAGGGTGGGCCTTCTGCAAGCTGTTGGGGTCGGTCACCTGTTCTGCCCACCCCTTCCGCCTGGAACGCTGCTGGCGTGATCCAGAACAGCAACATCAGCCACGTCATCTGCGCGTACATCACCAACCGCCGCTGCCGAACTCAGCCGGCCGTGCGCAGCTCGGCCGTCAGATCGGTGAGCACCTGCTTGGCATCGCCGTAGAGCATCGCGGTGTGGTCGCGCTCGAACAGCTCGTTCTTGATCCCGGCGTAGCCCGGCGAGAGGCTGCGCTTGATCACGAACACCTGCCGGGCGTTGTCCACCTCGAGGATCGGCATGCCGGCGATCGGGCTTCCCGGGGTGTCGTTGGCCGCGGGGTTGACCACATCGTTGGCACCGATGACGATGGCCACATCGGTCGAGGCGAACTCGCCGTTGATCGCGTCCATCTCGTAGAGCAACTCGTAGGGCACCTCCGCCTCGGCGAGCACCACGTTCATGTGGCCGGGCATGCGGCCCGCCACCGGGTGGATCGCGAAGCGCACGTCGGCCCCACCTTCGATCAGCGCTTTGGCGAGGTCGTGGGCGGCGATCTGCGCCCGGGCCGCCGCCAGTCCGTAGCCCGGCACGATGATGACCGAGCCGGCAGCCTCCAGCACCATCGCCGCCGACTCCGGGTCGGCGGCGATCACGTGCCCGTACTCGCCGTGCTCGACATCGCCACCCTCACCGAAGCTTCCGGCGATGACGTTGACCAGCGACCGGTTCATCGCCACGCACATGATCTGGGTCAGGATCAGGCCTGCGGCACCGACGATCGTGCCGGCGATGATCAGCAGCTCGTTGGTCAGAGCGAACCCGGCTGCGGCTGCGGCGAGCCCGGACAGGGAGTTCAGCAGGCTGATGACCACCGGCATGTCCGCACCGCCGATCGGCAGCACCAGCACCACACCGGCCAGCAGGCTGGCCAGCACCAGGCCGAGCACGAGCACGGCGGCCAGGGCGGTCGCCTCGACCACGAACACCGCCACCACACCCAAGACGAGGCCAGCAAGGAGCAGCCCGCCCATCACCAGGGTCCGACCGGGGACGTGCGGGTCGCTCGAGAGGGTGCCGCGCAGCTTCAGCTCCGCCAGGATGCTGCCCGACAGCGTGATCGCACCGATCAGCACCGACAGCACCAGCGTGGTGCCGGCGGTGCCTCCCAGCGTCGCTGCCGCGGTCGCCTCCCCGGGCGACTCCACCACCTCGAGCCAGAACAGCGACAGCGCCACGAAGGCCGATGCCGCCCCGCCGAAGCCGTTGAAACGGGCCACGATCTCGGGCATCTGGGTGGCCTGGGCACGGACCACGATCGCCACGCCGATGGCCGCGCCGAGCGCCAGGCCGCCGATGATCCAGCGGTAGTCGACGAGCCCGATCTCCAGCAGGGTGATCAGCACCGCCAGCAGCATCCCCGCCGCCATCAGCGCGTTGCCGCTGCGGGCCGTACGGACGCGGGAGAGTCGTTTGAGCCCGACGACGAACAACGCGATCGAGGCCAGCGCCAGCAGGGCTGTGAGGTCGGTGATGGTCACTTGCGCCTCCCGAAGGTGGCCAGCATGCGGTCGGTGACCAGGAACCCGCCGACCACGTTGATCGTGGCCAGCACCAGAGCCAGGAAACCGAGGATCACACCCACCGACGGGGTCGCCACCACGACCAGCGTCAGTGCACCGATGACGGTGATACCCGACATCGCGTTCGCCCCCGACATCAGGGGGGTGTGCAGGGTCGGCGGCACCTTGTTGATCAGTTCGAAGCCGAGGAAGGCTGCCAGCACGAACACGTAGAGGCTGACGAGCAGGGGTCCCATCACGTGGCCTCTCCTTCCAGTAGGGCCGCGGTGCGTTCGTGCACCACCCGGCCGTCGTGGGTGAGCAGGGCGCCGGCGACCACGTCGTCGTCGGTGTCGACCGTGACCTCGCCCTCGGCCGCCAGCAACGCGAGGAAGGCGGCGATGTTGTTGGCGTACATCGCGCTGGCTTCACGGGGCATCTCAGCGGCCAGGCCCTGACCGGGGATCACGCGCACACCGGCGTGCTCGACGACTCGTTCGGGATCGGTCAGCTCGCAGTTGCCGCCGTCGGCGGCGGCAAGGTCGATGACCACGCCACCACGCGGCATGGCCTCGACCATCTCGGCCGTCAGGAGCCGCGGCGCCGGCCGTCCGGGGATCTGCGCGGTGGTGATCGCGGCGTGGGCGGTGGTCAGGTGCTCGGTGAGTATCCGACGCTGCCGGGTGAGGAAGTCCTCCCCGACCTCCTTGGCGTAGCCACCTTCGCCGGTGAGGTCCTCGTCACTGGGGACCTCGATGAAGGTCCCACCGAGCGAGGCGACCTCCTGCTTGGCGGCATCCCGGATGTCGGAGACCTTGACCACCGCACCCAGGCGCTTGCCGGTGGCCACCGCCTGCAGGCCCGCTACTCCGGCCCCGAGCACCACGAGGGTGGCCGGTTTGATGGTTCCCGCGGCGGTCATGAACAACGGGAAGTACTTGTCCAACTCGTAGGCCGCGGTGATGACCGCCCGGTAGCCCGCGATGTTGGCCTGACTGGACAGCGCGTCCATCGACTGCGCGCGGCTGATGCGTGGCACCAACTCCATCGCCACGGTGGTCACGCGTGCCTCGGCCAGGGCCGCGACCATGTCGAGGTTGCGGTGGGGCGCAGCGAAGGTGAGCAGCACCGTGCCCGGCGAGAGCGCGGCGACCTCCGCGAGCGTGGGTGGGGCGACCCGGGCCACGACCGCGGCCTGCGCCAGATCCTCGGCGCCGGCGAGCCGTGCGCCCGCCTGCTCGTAGGCGCCGTCGTCGATCCCGGCGGCCGCGCCGGCCCCGGGCTCCACGACCACCTCGAGCCCGGTCCGGGTCAGCTTCGACACCGCAGCCGGTACCGCCGCGACCCGCCGCTCGCCGGCCGCCCGCTCCCGGGGGATGAAGATCGTCGCCACAGCTCGCCTCGTTGGTCCAGGGACCCCCCGACCGTAGCGGGCCGGACCGCCAACGCGGGTCCCACGGCGGCTACCGTGCCGCCATGTCCGCCGATACCAGCCACCGCCTCGTGTCCCTCGTACGGCGCGCCGACGCCGACCTGGCTGAAGCCGCGCTGTTGTGCGCCGCCGGGTGCGACCCCGAGGTCGACGTCGATGTCCAACTGCTGCGCATCGACGCACTCGCGGACCAGCTGCGCGGCACCGGCCGGGAGCGACTCCGCGGGGAGATGGCCGCACGCACCCTCGCGCAGCACCTCGGTGCCGGGCTCGGGTTCCATGGCGACCCCGAACGCTTCCACGATCCCGACAGCTCCCTGCTCCACCGGGTCCTCGACACCCGCCAGGGGCTCCCGATCACCCTGTCGGTCGTCTACGTCGCCATCGCCCGCCGGATCGGCGTCGCGGCCTGGCCCATCGCGCTGCCCGGCCACGTGGTGGTCGGGGTCGCCGACGGTGACCGGCCGACGGTCCTCGACCCCTACCACGGCGGCCAACTGCTCGGCGAGCAGCAGTTGCGCGACCGGGTCCGGCTCGCCACGCAGGGCCGCCTCGCCTACCGGCGCGCGATGCTGCGGCCCAGCCCCGCGGTGGCGATCGTGCGGCGGATGCTCAACAACCTCACCCGGGACCTGGTGGCGGCCCAACGGCCTGTCACGGCGCTGTGGACCATCGAGGCCAAGCTCGCCCTGCCCAACCACGTCCCTGACGATCACCGGTTGCGGGGCGAGGTGGCGCAGGCGACGGGGGCCTTCGATGTCGCGGCAACCGCCTTCGAGCGCTACCTGGAGTTGACCTCCGGCGACACCGAGGAACGGCAACGGGCCCGCCGTGCCGCGATCGAGGCACGCGCCCGGATGAACTGAGCCGGTCAGCTTCCTGCCGGGGGCGTCAGAACCCGAACACCAGGGGTGCGACCCACATCGCGGTCGCGATGATCAGCACGGTGCCCACCACGTTGAGCACCACCCCGGCGCGCACCATCTGCGGGATCGTGACGTACCCGGAGCCGAACACGATCGCGTTCGGCGGGGTCGCCACGGGCAGGGCGAAGGCGCAGGTGGCCGCCAGGGCCGCCGGGATCGCCAGCGCCATGGGGTCCAACCCGAGCACCACGGCCGTCCCCGCCACCACGGGCACCAGGGCTGCGGTGGTCGCGGTGTTGGAGGTGAGTTCGGTCAACAGGATGACCGTGGCCACCACCACGGCGATCAGGACCAGCAGGGGCACCTCCCCCAGCTGGGCGAGCCGCTCGCCGACGAACACATCGACCGCGTTGCCCGAGACCGCCGCGGCCAGGGCCAGGCCACCACCGAACAGCAGCAGCACCCCCCAGGGCAGCTGCCGGGCGGTGGCCCAGTCCATGACGAACACCCCACGCCGCCACTCCACCGGGAGCAGGAACAGCACGATCGCGCCGCCGATGGCGATGATGGGATCGTCGATCGCGGCCATGGGCGTGTCGGCCAGCAGGTCCTGGAGTGGCCCCCGGAAGATCCACAGCCCGGCCATGATGATGAACACCGCGAGCACGCTGCGTTCGGCCCGCGACATCGGTCCCAACGCGGCGAGCTCCTCCTCGATCAGCTCCCGACCACCGGGGATGTCCTCGACCTCGGGGCGGTAGAGCACCCGTGTCAGCAGGAACCAACCGCACACCAGGAAGATCAGGGACAGCGGCAGGGCCATCACCATCCACTGCCCGAAGCCCAGGTCGATGCCGTAGGTCTGCTCGAGGTAGCCGGCCAGGAAGGTGTTGGGCGGGGTACCGATGATCGTCGCCAGCGACCCGATGCTCGCGGCGTAGGCGATCCCGAGCATCAGGCCGGTGCCGAGGTCAGGGGCGGGCCCCTCGGCGATCTCCTCGGCGGAGGTCGGAGCCTCGTCACCGGACACACCGGGGGGCTCGGCGGCGGCGTCCGCGGAGCCGAGCTTGCGCGCCACCAACCCCAGCACCGACACGCCGATCGGCAGCATCATGACCGTGGTCGCGGTGTTGCTGACCCACATCGACAACCCGGCGGTGGCCAGCATGAACCCGCCGATCATGCGCCGGGGACGGGTACCGACCAGCCCGATGGTGCGCAGGGCGATACGTCGGTGCAGCCCCCATCGCTGCATGGCCAGGGCGAGCACGAAGCCGCCCATGAACAGGAACACCAGGGGGTTGCCGTAGGCCATCGTGGTGGCGGACAGCTCCAACGCTCCGGTCAGAGGCAGCAGCACGATGGGCAGCAGCGAGGTGACGGCCAGCGGCAGGGTCTCCGCCACCCACCACACCGCCATCAGCACCGCGACAGCGGCGGTGGCGCGACCACCCGCGGTGAGCCCACCGTCCCCCGTCGGCACGAGCAGGAAGGTGAGCGTCGCCAGCACGGGGCCGAGCACCAGGCCGATCCGTGCCCGCCGGCCCGACCGCGCCGGTTCCGGCCCGCCTCCCAGCTGCGGGGCGGCATGGGTGACGCCCTCGTCAGGTGTCGCCGCTGCCATGCGTGCCCTGTCCATGTCGGCCGCCGTCCTGCGATGGTTCAGAAGATGGTCGCGGCATGCTCCGCCAGCGGACTCCTGACCCCCTTGCTCAGGGTGATGTGCCCGAACAGGGGACTGCCCTTCATCCGTTCGATCAGGGCTGCCATCCCGCCGTAGGGCGAGATGTAGGGGTTGTCGACCTGGCCGAGGTCACCGCAGAACACCACCTTGGAGCCCGTGCCCATGCGGGTCAGGACCACCTTCAACGCCGACAGCTCGATGTTCTGTGCCTCGTCGACCACGATGAACTCATCGGTGATCGAGCGGCCTCTGAGGTAGGTGATGGCCGCGAGCTCCAGCTGACCGCGGTCGACCAGCGACTCGATCGTGCCCTGGATGTGGCGGTGCTCGCGCGCGTTGCGCCCGCCGGCGGTGTCGGCGCGCAGGAGCGCGTAGAGGTTGTCGTGCACCGCAGCCATCCAGGGAGCGAGCTTCTCGTCGAGGTCCCCGGGGAGGTAGCCGACCTCCTGCTTGCCGACGGCGATCAGGGGTCGGTACACGCTCAGCCGCCGGTAGGCCGCGGCCTCGAGGACCTGCTCCAGTCCGGCCGCCAACGCCAGGAAGGTCTTGCCGGTCCCCGCCATGCCCATCAGGGACACGCAGGCGACGTCCGGATCGAGCAGCAGGTCGATGGCGAAGGTCTGGCGCACATCACGGGGCGACATGCCGAACACCGCGCGGTGACCGGCGACACGGTGCAGGGTCGCGGTGCCCTCACCATCGAGCTCGGTGACCCGGGCAAGCCCCGAGGAGGAACGTCCGGCCCTGAGCACCAGACAGGCGTTGGGCCACAGCTCCTCCACCCCCGCCAACGCCGCCACCTCGGCCCCGAGGCTGGCCTTGCCGTCGCGGTGCAGGTCGTCGAGCACGCTCGGATCGACGTCCAGCTCCAGGATCCCGGTGCTGTGCTCGTCGACCGGCGCGGTGTCGCCGCGGTAGTCCTCGACGGCGACCCCGAGCTGGCTGCCCTTGATCCTGAGCGCGGCATCCTTGGTGACCAGCCTCGCCCCGATCCCCATGGCCACGCACAGGATGCGGTGGTCGGCGGTGGCACGGTCCAGGTAGGGCGGCAGAGGGGTGTCGACGTGGTTCGCCTCGATGCGCACGGTCCCGCCGCCCGGCAGTGGCAGGGCCTCGCGCAGCCCACCCGGCGAGGAGGCCCTGAGCTCCTCGATCTGCCGCAGTGCCAGGCGGGCGTTGCGACCCACGTCGTCGAGGGCGGTCTTCTTCCGGTCCAGCTCCTCGATCACCACGAGGGGGAGGACGACGTGGTGCTCATCGAAGCGGAACAGCGCGCCCGGATCAGCCAGCAGCACGCAGGTGTCCAGGACGTAGGTGCGGGTGTCGGTGGCGGTGCTGGTCATCTGGTGCTCCCGGTGGGGGCGGTCCACACCGTGCCGGGACCGGTCCGACACCTCGTGGGCCGACGACGACGAACGCCGCCCCGGTGGGGCGGCGTGAAGGGACAGGATCGGATCCGAAGCGTCCCGTGGACCGGCGGTCCGGACCGGCTCGCGGCCAGCCGTGGGCCGCGACGTCCGTCGGGTGGCGACGACGGGTACGAACGGCGCAGCGCAGGCACTGGTGCTGTGACCTCCGGGGCCGGCGAGCGGCACGCCGACCGCCGGGAACGCTAGCGAGCGCCGCCGTCGCATCCACGCAACCTCGACGCCGCGAGGCCCTCAGCGGCCGAAGCGCCGGGTGCGACGTTGGT
>JAWLFQ010000006.1:0-55879 GCA_041685505.1 Nitriliruptoraceae bacterium | reverse complement strand
GAGGTCGCCGCTCAGCCCCGCCAGCAGCAGGGACACCTCGGCCATCACGGCGTTGCCGGAGGGCTGGGCGTTGTCCATCAGGTCCTTGGGGCGGCTGACGAGTCCCTCGGCGTCATCGGCGGTCTGGAACCACCCCCCCTCCGGGTCGGCGAAGTTGGCGTCGGCCTCCTGCGCCAGCGCGAGCGCGCGCTCGAACCAGCGGGGCTCGCCCGTCGCCTGGAACAGTTCCAGGTCGGCCAGCGCCAGCAGCGCGAGATCGTCCAGGAAGGCGGGCACCGCCGTCACACCGTCGGTCCGCACGTGGTGCAGGCGACCTTCCACCAGGTGGGCGCGGTGCAGCTGCTCGGCGACCTCGGTGGCGGCCACGATCCAGTCGTCGCGACCCAGGATCCGGCCAGCCTGGACCAGCCCGCGCACCGCCAGCGCGTTCCAGTCGGTCAAGGCCTTGTGGTCGACACCGGGCGGGACCCGTTCCGCCCGGCGGCGCTCGAGGTGGGCGCGCACCCGCTCCCACTCGGCGGCGAAGGCCGCCGGCGCCATCCCCTCCTCGGCGGCGAACCGCGCGCGCGGCACGGGCTCGTGGAGGACGTTGACCCCCTCCCAGTTGCCCGCGGGTGTCGCACCGAGGAACCGGGTCCAGCGCTCCACCTCGACGTCGAGCTCCTCCAGGGCGGCGACCAGCTCCGGGTACGGCCACACGTAGAAGCGACCCTCGACGCCCTCGGAGTCCGCGTCGAAGGCGCTGACGAAGGTGCCCTCCCGGCCCCGCGCGGGCCCCAGCAACCATCCCACGATGCCCTCGGCGACGGCCACGAGGTCCTCGCGACCAGCCTGCTGGCCGGCGGTGGCGTAGGCCGGGAGGAGCAGCGCGTTGTCGTAGAGCATCTGCTCGAAGTGCGGCACGAGCCAGCGCGCGTCGGTGGAGTAACGGGCGAAGCCACCACCGAGGATGTCGCGGATCCCGCCGCGGGCCATGGCGTCCAGGCTGTGCACGGCCGCCTCCAGGGCCTCGCCATGGCCGGTCCGCCGATGATGGTCCAGCAGCCAGCTGATCGTCATCGCCTGGGGGAACTTGGGCGCCCGACCGAACCCGCCCAGCTCCCGGTCCCAGGCGCGCTCCAGCACCAGCTGCACCGCGCCGTCGACGATGCCGGGCTCGAGCTGGTCCGCGGCCTCCTCCTCGCGGTGCTCCGCCAGTGCGGTGGCGATGCGCTCCGCGGAGCCGAGGACCTCGTCGCGGCGTTCCTGCCAGGCCTCCTGCACCGCGGTGATGACCTGCGGGAAGTCGGGCATCCCGTGCATCGGCTCACGGGGCCAGTAGGTGCCGGAGAAGAAGGGCGCACCCCCGGGGGTGAGGAACACGCTCATCGGCCAACCGCCCCGACCGGTCATGGCCTGGACGGCCCGCATGTAGACCGCATCGACGTCGGGCCGCTCCTCGCGGTCGACCTTGACGTTGACGAAGGCCTCGTTGAGGTGCGCGGCGATCTCCGGGTCCTCGAAGGACTCGTGGGCCATGACGTGGCACCAGTGGCACGAGGAGTAGCCGACGGAGAGGAAGATCGGGACGCCGCGGCGCTTGGCCTCGTCGAAGGCAGCTTCGCCCCACGGGTACCAGTCGACCGGGTTGTCGGCGTGCTGACGCAGGTACGGCGAGGTCGCGGCGGCGAGTCGGTTGGACATGGCGGCTGGTCCCGTGACGGCTCCGGCGCAGGGTAGGAGCTGGCGTCAGCGGTGCTCGCGCGGGCCACACAGCTGCGTGACCTCCGCCGGCGTCCCGATCACCGTGAGCCGGTCGCCGGGTCTGAGCAGGGTGTCCCCGTCGGGGACGATGGTGCGGTCCCCCCGACGGACCAGGGCGATCAGCAGGTTGCCCGGCAGGGTGAGCTCCTTGAGCCGCTTGTCGGCCAGCTCCGCGGGTGCTCCCGCAGCCCCGACGGTCACCGAGGCGTAGCGCTCGTCACGCAGCAGGGTCTCGAGCAGCGCCTGCTCGTCGTGGGCGCGACGCCACTGCACCTCGAAGGTCTCGGACTCCACGGTGGTCACCAGCTGGGCGAGCCGGCGCAGGTGCTCGGTCAGCCGCCCTTCCGGCGAGAGCAGGAACAGCAACGCCTGGGTCCGGGGACCGGCCGCGCCCGTGTCCTGCGGCACGGTGCTGCCGGGGAAGCGCCGGCCGCTGCTGATGCGTACCCCGCGCGTGGCCCGGACCAGCACGATCAGCGGACGGCTCAGATCGCTGCGCAGCAGGTCGTGGACCACCGCCGGTGCGCCGTCGGGCACCACCGCCCGAGCCGCGGCCGCCGCCAGCGCCTCATCGAGATCCTCCATGGGTTGCTTCAGACGGCCACGGATGCGGATGGCCACGCGTTTGAGGATCTCGTCGAGGTCGACCTTGCCCTCGACGTCGAACACGATGGCCCTGGCCAGCAGCTCGTCGAAGGGATCATCGCCCTCGACCCCGCGCTCCTGCAGGATGCCCCACAGCTCCTCGTCGACCGCGTCGTCGTGGTGCTCCCCCAGCCGATGGAAGACGCCGTACATCGCTGCACGGTGGGTGACACGGCCCCGGACGTAGAGCCGGTACCACACCACCGCCAGCACCGCGATCGCCACCACGAACACGACGTAGAACACACCGAGGGTGAAGATGAGCGCGAGGGTGGTCACCGCACCGATGATCTGCATCCACGGGTAGAAGGGTGAGCGGTACCCCGGCGCGTAGGAGGACAGCCGGCTCTCGCGCATCACGATCACGGAGATGTTGATGAGCGAGAACAGCAGCAGCAGGAAGGCGCTGCCGAGGCTCGCGAGCCGTTCGACGTCGAGGAAGATGATCGCCAGGATCATCAGCGCGGAGGTCGTCACCACGGCCAGCACGGGGGTCCCGAAGCGACCGAGGTGGTCGAACCCGCTCCACAACAAGCGGTCGCGCGCCATCGCCAGGGGGTAGCGCGAGGCGGTGAGGATCCCGGCGTTGCCGGTGGAGGCGAACGCCGTGGCCGCGGCGATCACGATCAGCCCGATGCCGATCGGGCCGGGGAGCCACTCGAAGACGACCTCACCTGCGGTGGCCACCGGCGTGAGGTCGGTCCACAGCTCCTGTTGGGGGATGATCGCCACCAGCAGCGCCACCCCGGCGGTGTAGATCACCCCCACCGTGGCCAGGGAGAGGATCATCCCCAGGGGCAGGTTGCGGTCGAGGTCACGGATCTCCTCAGCCGCCGAGGACACCTTGGTCAACCCGGCGTAGGAGATGAACACCAGCCCGATCGTGCCGAGCAGCCCCTCCATGCCGAAGGGCAGCAGGGGGTCGAAGCCACCGCGGATCAGCTGCGGATCGCCGCGGACCATCTCGTAGGCGCCGGCGACGATGAAGAAGACCATGACCGCCACCAGGGTGACCACCAGCCACACCTGCAGACGAGCGGTCTCCTTGGCGCCGAAGATGTTGAGCAGCGCGAAGGCCACGGTCAACGCGATGGCCAGCGGGCGGACGGGGACCTCGAACAGCAGACCGAGGTAGGCCCCCATCCCGACCAGGGCGAAGGCGCTCTTGGCGATCAGGACCACCCACGCACCGAGGCCACCGATGGTGCCGGCCAGGGGCCCGAGGCTGCGATGGATGAAGAAGTAGGTCCCCGCAGCCCGGGGCATGGCGCTGGACAGCTCCGCGATGGAGTACATCGCCGGGATCATCAGCAGGCTGGAGACGGCGTAGGCCAGCACCACCGCGGGGCCCGCGTTGGCGGCCGCGATCCCCGGCAGCAGGAAGAACCCGGAGGCGAACATCGCGCCGGTGCAGATCGCGTACACGTCGAGCAGACCGAGCTTCTGCTCGAGCCGGCCGCCCCCCTCGGCGGGTGCGGTGCGCTGGCTCTCGGGCGACGCCATCGGACCCCCGGTGTGTGGACGAGCGCGAACGGTAGCCCGCGTCGGTGCGGACGGTCAGGGCTGCAGCCGCTCGATGGTCCAGTTGCCGTCGGCGCGGGTGCAGCGTAGACGGTCGTGCAACCGTGACTCACGCCCCTGCCACAGCTCCACGGTCGTCGGGGACATGCGGTAGCCGCCCCAGTGCGGCGGGCGGGGCACCGGCCCCTCGCCGAACCGCGCGGCCGCGGCTGCGACCTGCGCCTCGAGCGCCGCCCGGTCCGGTACCGGTCGGGACTGGTGTGATGCCCAGGCCCCGAGCTGGCTGCCCCGGGGACGTGCGGCGAAGTAGACGTCGGAGGCGGCATCGTCCAGCAGTGCGACCGGACCCCGGAAACGGATCTGGCGTTCCAGGGCCGGCCAGTAGGCCACCACCGCAGCGCTGGGGTTGGCCGCCAGCTGGACACCCTTGTCGGAGCGACGGTTGGTGAACCACACCAGGCCTTGCTGGTCGAAACCGCGCAGCAGCACGATCCGCGCGTCCGGCGTCCCGTCCTGGTCGACCGTGGCCAGGGTGACCGCGGTCGGCTCGTCGAGCGCGGCCGCGATGGCCTCGTCCAGCCAACGCCGGGCCAGCGCCAGGGGGTCGCCACCGATCTGCGCGGCGGTCAGCGTGCCTGCCGCGTACTCCTGGCGTGGATGGTCGAGGGGACCCACGGCGCCTCCTTGCGGATCGGTCGGTGAGCTTCGGTGCCCGGCAGGTGGACGGCCTGCTGCGGGCCGAAGGTGCGCAGTGTCCCACCACCGCCACCCCGCGGTGGAGGTCGGTGGCTGCGTGCCACCTCGTCGCGCACGCGCCTGTGGTGTGCCTATCCTTCCGGCGACCGGCGTTGGAGCGCGGTGTGGGTCGGGACATCGGTGAGGCGCGGTTCACGCGTGAGGACCGGCAGCGGTACCGGGAGAAGGTCAAACGCGACCTGGCGGTCTTCCGACAGCTGCTGGCCGAGGAACGCTTCGAGACCCACCGCAAGCTGATCGGCGTCGAGGTCGAGTTCTACGTCGTCGACGACGACGGCGAACCGATGATGATCAACGCCGAGCTGCTGTCACGGCTGGAGTCCGAGGACTTCCAGACCGAACTCGCGCAGTTCAACATCGAGTTCAACCTCGCGCCACACAAGCTCATCGCCACGGTCTTCCGCGAGATCGAGGAGGAGCTGCAGACCTCCTTCGCCTTCGCCGACCGCAGAGCGGATGAGCTGGACGCCCACGTGGCCATGGTCGGGATCATCCCGACCCTGAAGGACCTGCACGTCACGATCCAGAACCTGTCGGCCAACCCCCGCTACCACCTGCTCAACGAGCAGATCCTGGAAGCCCGGGGTGAGGACCTGCAGGTGGAGATCGAAGGGGTCGAGAAGCTCAGCCTGCAGGCCTCCTCCATCGCCATGGAGGCGGCTGCGACCTCGGTCCAGCTGCACCTGCAGGTCAGCCCGCAGGGCTTCGCCAGCGCGTGGAACGCCGCGCAGGCCATCGCCGCCGCGCAGGTCGCGGTCGGTGCCAACTCCCCCTTCCTGCTCGGCAAGGAGCTGTTGCGCGAGACGCGCATCGCCCTGTTCGAGCAGACGATCGACACCCGCTCGGAGGAGCTGACCGCACAGGGCGTCCGGCCGCGTGTGTGGTTCGGGGAGCGGTGGATCGACGACATCGTGGATCTGTTCGACGAGAACGTGCGGTACTTCCCCTCCCTGCTCCCCGAGGTCGACCGCGAGGAACCCGAGGAGGTGCTCGCCTCGGGGGAGATCCCCCATCTGCCGGAGCTGGTGCTGCACAACGGCACCATCTACCGGTGGAACCGCCCGATCTACGGGATCGCGCGCGGCAAGCCGCACCTGCGGATCGAGAACCGGGTGCTGCCGGCCGGTCCGACCATGGTCGACACCGTCGCCAACGCCGCCTTCTACCTCGGGCTGGTCCGGGCCGTCGCCGACCTCGACGAGCCCATCACCCGACAGCTGTCCTTCAGCGCCGCGGCACAGAACTTCCGGACCGCGGCCCGGGGGGGCATCGAGAGCCAGCTCTACTGGCCGGGGATGGGCGAGGTCCCCGCCAGCGAGCTGATCCTGCGCACCCTGCTGCCGCTGGCCCACCGGGGCCTCGACACCTGGGGCGTGGACCGCCGTGACCGCGACCACTACCTCGGCATCATCGAGCAGCGCGCGCTCAAGCGGCGCACGGGGGCGAGCTGGCAGGTGCACACCTTCCGCCGTCTGCTCGACGGGGGGGCCTCGGACCGCGATGCGGCGCTGGTGGAGACCACCCGTCGCTACCTCGCCAACATGCGCTCCAACGCGCCCGTGCACACCTGGGAACTGGACTAGCCGGGTCAGGTGTGCGGATCGGGCCGCTCGATCTGGCGCGCCACCCAGGGCACCGCCAGCAGCACCGGGAGCCCGAGGGCCGTTGCGGCCAGCTGCGCGCCCGCCACCTCGGCGATCGCGCCGCTGACCAGTGAGGCCAGCGGGCGGGTGCCCACGAAGGCGACGCTCCACAGCGCCATCACCCGCCCCCGCTGCAGGTCCGGCACCTCGGCCTGCAACCGTACGCTGGCCCGGGTGATCCCGGCGATGAAGCCACCGCCCGAGACGGCCATGCCGATCAACGCCACGGTCAGGCTGGGAGCGACGCCGACGACGAGCATGCCGGCGGCCTGCACGGTCATCGCGGCGGGCAGGGCCCGGCGGCGCCGACGCAGCCAGCCCGTCAGCGTGAGCGCGGTGAGGGTCGCACCCGTCCCGAAGGCGCCTACCAGCAACCCGGCGTCGAGCTCGACCCCACCGAAGGTGTCCAGGGCCAGTTCGGGGGTGAGGGTGTTCACCGGATCGGTGGACATCGAGATGACCATCGTGGCGACCAGCACCGCCCACCACGCCGGGACGCTGCGTACCAGACGGACGGTCTCCATCAGCTTCGGACGCTGCCCGCCGGCGCGCTGCTGTGGGCGGGGACGCAGCACCGCCAGCGCGGCCACGAACAGCAGGAAGGACCCGGCGTTCAGGGCGAAGGCGAGCCCGTAGCCCGCACCGCCGACCACCAGCGCGCCGAGTACCGGACCGACGGCCCGCGCGAGGTTGAAGGACACGGAGTTGAGCGCGACCGCCGCGTCGAGCTCGTCCTCCCCCACCAGCAGGGGCACCAGCGCCAGCAGCGCCGGGACCATGAAGGCCAGTGAGAAACCGAGCAGTAGCGCAGCCCCGATCACGATCACCGGGGTGACCGCCCCCAGCCACGTCACGACGGCCAAGCCACCCCCGATCGCCGCTGCGAGGAGCTGCGAGACGATCAGCAGCTTGCGCCGATCGAACCGGTCGGCCGCACCGCCGGCGACCGAGGCGAGCAGGAAGGAGCCGATGAACTGCGAGAAGTTGACGGCACCGACCAGCAGGGTCGAGCGGGTCAGCTCGTAGACCAACAGCCCGGCGGCGATGTTCTGGAACCAGGTGCCGATGCTCGACAGCGAGGAGCCGAGGAAGAAGATGCCGAAGTCCCGGCGCCCGAGCAGCCGCAGTGGTGAACGCGGCCGACCGCCGGCGGTACCGAGCGGGCCGCCAGGATCCGCGGGACCGGTCACGCCCCGCGGGCCGTCGGGGTCGCCGCGCGGGCATGCTCGGTGTCGAGCCGGTCCACGTCCAGACCCGCGAACAGGTCGTCCTCGACGGGGCGGACCAGCACGTCGCTGCGCAGCACCGTGTAGGCCTCGAAGGGGTAGTGCTCCCGCTCGAGGTCGCGGGGGACCCCGAACCAGAAGCCCTCGGGATCGATCTGGCTGACGTGGGCGAGCAACGCCGCGTCACGGCGCGAGAAGTGGTCCCCGCACCGCACGCGTGCGTCGGGGACCTCGCGGGGGATGCGGTCGGCGCGGGATTCCAGCCACTCGGTGTAGGGGCTCTCGCCCTGGGCGTCGAGCATGGCGGTGTGCAGCGCTTCGAGCCGCTCCAGGGGGAAGGTCGAGGTCGCGTACACCTTCGGCACCCGCCACGGCGTCAGCGCCGCCGCACGGTCACCGGCCGCGTCGTGGCCGAGATCCGCCGTCGGGTCCTCGGACAGCTCCAGCGCCCGCATCGTGACGAGGTGGTTCATGATGTGGTCGGGGTGGGGGTAGCCGCCGTTCTCCGGGTAGGTCACCACCACGTGGGGGCGTTCACGGCGCACGATCGCGGCCAGGGCCGCCGCGGGCTCGTCGAGGGGCACCCGGGAGAAGGTCCCCTCGGGCACCTCGGCGGGATCCTCGTGGTACCCGGAGTCGACGTAGCCGAGCCCGTGGGTGCGGGTGAAACCGATGGCTGCGACCGCCGCCTCGAGCTCCCGGGCCCGGGCCTCGCGCATCGCCTCGCGGGCGATGGGGGGCGACTTCGGGTTGAGCACGTCACCGGCGTCGCCGTCGGTACAGGTCACCAGGACCACCTCGGCGCCCTCGTCGACGTAGCGTGCGGCGGTGGCCGCCCCCTTGGAGGACTCGTCGTCGGGGTGGGCGTGGACGAACAGCAGCCTGCGCATCACGCGTCCTTCGGGGTGGCGTCCGAGGTGCCATCCTCGGCCTCGCGGGTCCGGCGGGCGGCGGCACGGGCCGCCCGCGCGGCGGCGATCCGCTCGCCGGCGCCGCTGGCGTCCAGGGCGGCGATGGCACCGGCGATCCGCTCCGCAGCCTCCTCGACGGCCGTGTGGGGACCACGCAGCCGCACCAGCATCGGCCGGCCGGGGTAGCTGCCCAGCTTGACCTCGGGATAGCGCTCCAGGACCTCGGCGAAGGCCAGGTTCAGCGCGCTCTCGGGGTAGCTGTGGGTCAGCTCGCGCACATGGGGGTGGGGGTTGCGGCCGGCGACCAGCCGGGGGACGACCACGTCGTCGAGCAGCGCCTCGAACTCGGTGGGAACCCCCGGCAGCACGACGACGGTGACACCGCCGGCGTCGACCCCGCCGTCGACGTCCACGGCGACCCCCGGCGACCAACCGCCCTCGCGTTGCAGCAGACGGCTGCCTGCCGGGATCCTGGCCATGCGACCGAGGTGCCAGGCGAAGGCGTCGTTGACCTCCAACCCGTGGGCACGGGACCACTGCAGGGCCTCGCCGATCCGATCGGCGATGGTGGGGTCCTCCACCAGCTCACGGCCGAGGCTCGCGGCGACCGCCTCGTAGGTCAGGTCGTCGGGGGTGGAGCCGATCCCTCCCGAGGTCAGCACCAGGCGCGGGCGCGCGCGCCGCAGTTCCGCCGACAGGGCCTCGTCGATGGCGGCCATGTCGTCGGCCACCACGTGGACACAGGTGAGCTCGACACCGTGCTCCTGGAGCCGGCGCGCGGCCAGCGGGGAGTTGGTGTCCGACACGTACCCGCCCAGGATCTCGTCGCCGACGACGACCATGGACGCTGCGAGCACGCTGGACTCCTGCCGTGCGGGTTGCGGGGTGCGATCCGCTCCGGCCAGCCCGCGTGGGGCGACGCGAGCGGCCGGTCGGCAGGGTAGCCACCGCCCGGCTGGTAGCTTCCCGCTCGTGTTCATCGAAGCCGACGACGCCAAGACCGACGTCATCCTCGCCGCCGCCGTCGCCGCCATCGGCCCGTCGTTGGTGGGGTTCGTCTCGCGCCTGCCGTTCCTGCCACGGACGGGGGCCCTCGCCGCGCTCATCGACCTGGCCTGGCTCGTGGTCGTGACCATGCTCGTCCCGCTGCTGCTCGCCCGCTACCGCGGCGACGGCGTCGCCGCCTTCGGGCTGCGGGAGCGGGGTGGCCCGATCGCTGTCGCCAGCACCCCGCAGACCGGTACCTCGGCGGCGCTGCTCGTGCTGCCCGTGGCCCTGGCCGGGATCGTCGTCGTACTGACGGTGGGCGGTGGTCCCGTGGCCGCGGCACTGGGCGGCGTCGGTCTGGCGCTGGAACGCAGCGCCAGCCCGACCCAGATCGGGGTGTTCGTCCTGCGGGTCGGGGTCCTGACCGTCGCCGCCCTCGTCCTGACGGGGTTCCTGAGCGTGCGCAGCCGTGACGGCTTCCCCCGCTCACCCGACACCTCCCTGACGGAGCTGGTGCGCACCTTCGGCCTCGGCGCCGTGGGGATCGCCCTGTTGACCGGCCTGGTCAGGATCGTCACCGGCGCTCCGCTGGTGGCGGTCGTGGTCAACCTGCTCGCCCTGGTGACGGTGCTGCTGCTGGTCGACCGTCTGGTCCCCGCTGGCGTGCACGTCCCCCGCACGACCGTGGTGACGCCGCTGCTGGTGGTGGTGGTGCTCCAGACCTTCGCCGCGGGCGGGCTGTTCGGAGGCGGCCTGCTGCTCGGTCTCCACCGCGGTGCACTGGCTGCGGCAGTGACCATCGCCGTCGCCGCCACCGCCGCGACCCGGCGCGGCGTTTCGGTCGCGATCCCGCTGGTGCTGGCCGTGCACTGGTGGCCGACCTGCCTGTCACCGCTGCCAGCGGCCGGCGGGGTGTGTTGAGCCCTGCGGGGTGCCGTACCGTGGCGCCGTCCACCAGCACCGAGCAGGAGACCGGTCGATGGCGCGGATCCGGCGGTTCACCAGCCGTGTGGACGCCGAGGTGGCGGTGTCGATGCTGCGTGCCCACGGGATCGAGGCGCGCGCCGTCCACGACGACACCGGCGGTATGCACCCCAACCTGGCCTTCGGTCAGGGGGGCAGTGAGGTCCTGGTCCCCGAGGACCAGCTCGTCGAGGCCACCGCGCTGCTGGAAGCTGCCCGGGTGACGACCGCAGGGCCGGTGCCCGACGACGGGCCTGCGGACCTCGCGCTGGACCGGGCCACCCTGCGGGCGGGTGCGCTGCTGCTGGCGGTGGGCCTGCTGCTGGCGGTGGTCGTCAGCCAGATGGACCTGCACTGGCTGTGGACCGCCGGCTGACCCTTGCCTGCGCGCCTCAGGTGTCCTGCGCGAGCCGTTCGAGGAGCGCCGCGGTGTCGGGTGCGGCCTCGAGGTGGGCGGTGAGCCGCTCGAGCGCGGCCTGGGGGGTCGCCCCCGCCAGCTGCCGACGCAGGCGGTGCGCGCCCGCGAGCTCGTCCGCGGTGAGCAGATCCTCCTCCCCGCGGGTGCCCGAGGCGATGACGTCCACGGCCGGGAACAGCCGCTGCTGCGCGAGCGAACCGTCGAGGTGGAGCTCCATGTTGGCGGTGTCGGTGAAGCCTTCGGCGATGACCTCGTCCATACGCGAGCCGGTGTCGATGACCACCGTCGCCACGACGGTCAGGCTGCCCGCGCCTTCGAGGTCGCGGGCCGCGGCGAACAGCCGCTTCGCCGGTGCCAGGGCCGCCGGGTCGACCCCACCGGGCAGCACCCGCCCGCTGGAGGGCACCACGGTGTTGTAGGCCCGGACCAACCGCGTCAGGGAGTCGAGGAAGACCACCACGTCGCGGCCGCGCTCCGCCAGGCGCTTGGCACGCTCGATCACCAGTTCCGCGACCTGGGTGTGGTCCTCAGCCGCACGATCGAAGGTGGTGGCCACCACCTCCGTGCCCGTGCCGCGCTCGACGGCGGTGACCTCCTCGGGCCGCTCGTCGACCAGCAGCGAGAGCAGTTCGAGGTCGCCATCCGCGTCCTGGAGCGCACGGGCGAGGTGCTTGAGCACCGTCGTCTTACCTGCGCGCGGGGGTGCCAGGACCAGTGCACGCTGACCACGTCCCAGGGGGGCCACGAGGTCCACCACCCGCGGGGTCAGCTGGTCCGGGGCCGCGGCAAGGGACATCCGCCGTGCGGGGGGCAGGGCCACCAGGTCGGCGAAGACGGGGCGGTCCCGGTCCTCACCCCTGGGGTCGAAGGCCTCGCCCTCGACGCGGTCGACCCGCGCCAGGGCCGGGAACTTGTCGCTGTTGCGGTTGCGACGGATCGGTCCTGCGATCAGATCGCCGCGCCGCAGATCGAAGCGCCGCACGAAGGACTGCGAGACGTAGACGTCCTGGGAACCGGCGAGGTAGCCGGTGCACCGCAGGAAGCCGTAGCCCTCGGGCAGTAGGTCGAGGACGCCCTCGCGGACCTCGACGTCGGTGTCCTCCTCGCCGTTGCGTCCGCGCGACTCACCACGATCACGGCCACGCTTGCGGTCCCGACCGGGGCGGTCCTGCTGCTCACCGTTGCGGCCGTTGCCCTCACGGCCCCGGCCGTCACCCTCACCCTCGTCGCGGCGTGGCGTCGGCGCCTCCCCGCGCTGGTCGTCGGCACGTGGTGGCTGCTGGCTGTTGCGCTGCCGTCCGCCCCGCGCCCGCGGCCGATCACCACCGGATCCGCTGCGGTGCTCGTGCTCGCCGTCCCGAGCTGCCGCACGCGGCTGCTCGCGGTCACCGCCCGCCTCGTCCCGGTCACCATCCCCGTCGGCGGCTGCCTCGCCCTCCTGAGGGGCTGCCTCCTTTGCCGCGGGGGAGGCAGAGCTCAGCAGCAGGTCGATCAGCTCCGCCTTCTTGCGCCGCTGGAAGCCCTTGAGCCCCAAGGTGGCCGCGATCTCACGCAACTCGGCGACGGACTTCCTCTCCAGCAGGGTGCGATCCATCTCAGCTCCGGGAGGTGACCGTGCGCGTGGGCGCGCGGCCATCGGGGTCATCGGGCGGGACAGCTACCCGGCGTACAGTGGCACGGCCGGACGCCACGTCGGGTGCATCGAGCCGGGGCATCCTGCAGCGACCGCCCCGGACGGGCGCCCACGAGCGCGGGCACCGACGGTGCCGATCATAACCGCCCGCGCGGGCACAGCATGCAGTCCCGGGTGCCGGCGAGGCCACAACCGTCATCGGGACAGGACCGGGCCCCCGACAGGTCCCAGTCGAGCTCGAGGGCGGCGAAGCCGTGCCGCTGGGCGGTCAGGTGGACCGCGGCCAGCGCACCCGGATCGGTCCGCGGCAGCGCCACCGCCACGCTCGGGCCCGCGCCCGACAGCCACGCATGGTGACCGCCGTCCCTGAGCTCCGCCAGCACCGTCGCCGATCCAGGCATCACCGCGGCCCGTGCGGGCTCGTGGAGGTGGTCGCCGGACAGCCCCGCGGCAGCGGGCCACAGGCCGGTGAGCGCCGCGAGGACGTGACCGGCACGTGCCGCCTGGTCGGCCAGGGTGGCCACGGGCACCGCGTCCGGCAGCACCGCACGTGCGGTCGAGGTCGCCTGCCGCTGGTCCGGTACGAGGATGACCGGGCGCAGCTGCGCAGCCGGGTTGATCCGGCGCAGTACCAGGTTGCCCGTGTCGGTCCGGGCACAGGCGACCAGCCCGCCGAGCACCGCCGGCGCGACGTTGTCGGGGTGGCCTTCGAGCTCCGTGGCGAGCTCCACCACCTCGCGGTCGGCGAGTCGCAGCCCCACGAGCTCCCGCGCCAGGGTGATGCCGGCCACGATCGCTGCCGAGGAGGAGCCCATGCCCCGCTCGAGCGGGATACGGCTGCGCACGCGCAGACCGACGTCGGGCACGGGCACCTCGTAGGTCTCGCAGCAGGCCACCAGGCTGCGCCAGATGAGGTTGCCGTCACCGGTGGGCACGTCGCCGTCGTCGAGGACCTCGAGCCGGTCCGACAGGGTCGCGCGCGGGACGGAGCGGACGACGAGGTGGTGCTCGAGAGCCATCCCGAAGGCGTCGAAACCGGCACCCAGGTTGGCGGTGGTCGCCGGGACCTGGACGGTGTGGTGGACCACATCGTGCTGGTGGGTGGCCCCGGCAGCGGGCAGGCGGTCAGGGTGGGCCACAGGTGCTCCAGAGGTCACGGGGGACGCCTGCCCGGCGCTCAGCGCAGCCCGAGGGCCTCGGCAGCCGCGTCGAGCTCGGGCGCGATGGTGATGGGTTCCTCGCTGTCGGCGATGGCCCACTCGGGGTCCTTGAGGCCGTGTCCGGTGAGCACGCACACCACGGTCTGGCCCGGGGTGAGGTCGCCGCGCTCGTGCAGTTCCAGCAGCCCTGCGATGGACGCGGAGGACGCCATCTCGGCGAACACGCCGTGACGGGCGACGAGCCGGAAGCCCTCCATGATCTGCGGGTCGGTCACCGAGCGGATGGAGCCGCCCGACTCCACCGCCGCCGCCACGGCCGAGGTCCACGACGCCGGGTTGCCGATGCGGATGGCGGTCGCGATGGTCTCCGGCTGCTCCACCTTCACACCCAGCACGATCGGTGCCGCCCCGGCGGCCTGGTAGCCGCGCATCACCGGCAGTTGCTCGATCAGCCCGTCGGCGTGGTACTCGCGGTAGCCGCGCCAGTAGGCGGTGATGTTGCCCGCGTTGCCCACGGGCATGACGTGGACGTCCGGTGCACGCCCGAGCTGGTCGACGATCTCCCACGCCCCCGAACGCTGTCCGTCGATGCGGTAGGGGTTGACGGAGTTGACCAGCTCCACGGGCTCGGTCTCCGCCAGCTCGCGGCAGATGGTCAAAGCCTGATCGAAGTTGCCGTCGATCTGGATGACCTTGGCCCCGTGCACCAACGCCTGGGCGAGCTTGCCCATGGCGATCTTGCCCTTCGGCACGATCACCCCGGCGGTCATGCCGGCCTTCGCGGCGTAGGCCGCGGCCGCGGCCGAGGTGTTTCCCGTCGAGGCGCAGATGACCGCCTGCGCGCCGGCCTCCTTGGCCTTGGAGATGGCCATGGTCATCCCGCGGTCCTTGAAGGAGCCCGTGGGGTTGGAGCCGTCGAACTTCAGATGGACGTCACAACCGGTCCTCTCCGAGAGGTACTCGGAGTGGATCAGCGGGGTTCCACCCTCGCGCAGGGTCACCACGGGCGTGTCGTCGGTGACCGGCATGCGGTCGCGGTACTCCTCGATGATGCCGCGCCACACGTGGGTGGCGCCTGTGCCGGGCGTTGCGATCGCGGTCATGAGGAGAACACCTCCGCTTCGACGCGCAGCACGCTGGCCACGCTCCTGATGCTGTCGACCGAGCTGAGCGCCTCGACGGTGGCCCGAAGCGCGGCCTCACGGGCACGGTGGGTGATCAGCACCAGCTGTGCGGAGTCGCTGGCACCTTCCTGCCACACCTGCGCGATCGAGACACCGTGGTCGCCGAAGGCGGTGGCCACCGCAGCCAGGACACCTGCCTGGTCTTCGACGTCGAGCAGGACGTAGTACTGGGTGCGGAGCTCGTCGATCGAACGCAGGTCCTTGGCGCGGTGCTGGGACTCCACGGCACCGCGTGCGGTCTGCAGCAGGTTGCGGGCCACGTCGATGACGTCGCCGACCACCGCGGAACCCGTGGGCTCGGCCCCGGCGCCACGGCCGTAGAACATCAGCTCGCCGGCGGCCTGCGCCTCGACGTAGATGGCGTTGAACGACCCGCGGACGCTGGCCAGCGGGTGCGTCTTGGGCAGGAACGCCGGGTGGACGCGGACGCCGACGCGACCCTGCACCTCGCTGGCGATCCCCAGCAGCTTGATGACGTAGCCGAGCCGGTCCGCGACCCGGATGTCGGTCGCGTTGACGGTCTCGATGCCCTGGGTGAACACATCGTCCGCATGCACGGCGGTGTCGAAGGCCAGGGACGCGAGGATGGCGCACTTGGCCGCGGCGTCATGACCCGCGACGTCAGCGGTGGGATCCGCCTCCGCGTAGCCGAGCGCCTGTGCGTCGGCGAGCACCGTGGCGTAGTCGGCGCCTTCCTCGCTCATCCGTGTGAGGATGTAGTTGGTGGTGCCGTTGAGGATGCCGACCACCCGGCTGACACGGTCGCCGGCCAGGGACTCCTTCATGGGTTTGATGATCGGGATCGCCCCGGCCACCGCAGCCTCGTAGGCGAGGTCGACGCCCGCGGCACGCGCCGCTGCGTACAGCTCGGGGCCTTCGTGGGCGATGAGTTCCTTGTTCGCCGTCACCACCGGCTTGCCCTGGGCGAGCGAGCGCCGGATCAGGTCCCCGGCCGGGTCCCGGCCGCCCATGACCTCGACGACCACATCGACGTCCTCGGCGTCCACGACCGCCTGCGCATCGGTGGTGAACACCTCCGCGGGCAGACCCAGGCCGCGGTCACGGTCCGCATCGCGCACCGCCACGTGGGTGATCTCGAGCTTCGCCCCGGTGCGCGCGGTGATGTCGTCGGCCTCCCGGGACAGGATCGTGGCGACACCGCCGCCGACCGTGCCGCAGCCGATCATGCCGATCCGGATGACGCGGTCCACGGGAGTACCTCGGGGTCGGGTGCGCGCGATGGGTGTAGCCCCAGACTACCGGTCACGCCCACCCCGCCGACGGGCGTCACCGGGGTGCCTGGCCGACGCCACCGCCATCTCACGGGCCGGTCACGCCGAGCGGTGGTCCTGCACGGGGTGACGCCACCGGAAGGCGACCCGGTCGTTCAGCGTGCGGGCGATGCCCTCACGGTAGGTCGGTAGCAGGGGCTCGATCCCCAGCTGTGGCCACAGCGCCTCCGGGTCGACCGGCAAGGACAGGTTCCAGCCGCGGACGGTGTCGGGGGTGTACAGGCTGGGCGCACTGCGCCACGCGGTCGCGCCCGACAACACCGCCGTGCCGAGCAGCGCCGCGGACGCCGGCGCACGCACCACCTGCAGCCCGGGGAACTGGTCGTCGATCTCCCGCAGGAAGGTGTTCCAGTCCACGCTCTCGCGGTCCCCCAGCGCGCTGGCACCCGACCAACCGATCTCCGCTGCCCGGATCAGCGCCCGCGCGGCGTCGGCGACGTGGAGGTGCGCGTAGGGGTTCGCGCCGCGGCCGGGCACCACCAACAGGCCCGAGCGCACACGACCGAAGAGCTGGTCCGTCGCACCGTAGACGTGGGGCAGGCGCACGTTGGCCACCTGGATCCCCTGCTCGGCACCGAAGCGCGACAGTCCCTGCTCCACGAGCAGCTTGACACGGCCGTAGTCCACCTCCGGCGCCGGTGGCGTGTCGGGCGTGATCGGCTCCGCCGTGTCGCCGTGGACGAGCAGCGACGACGCGAACACCACACGCGAGACCCCGGCAGCGGCGGCAGCCTCCGCCAGGTTGCGCGTGCCGACCACGAAGGAGTCCACCAGCCGGTGCGCCGGCTCGAAGACGGCACGTCCGGCGAGATGGATGACCGCATCGCACCCCTCGACGGCGCGGCGCAACGTCGCCGGGGCTGCCAGGTCACCGAACACCACCTCGGCATCGAGGTGGTGGAGCAGCGGCGCACGCGCCGCGCGACGGACCATCAGCCGCGGCTGCAGGCCCTGCTCGGCCAGCTGCGTCGCGACCTCCATACCGATGAAACCGGTGGCACCGGTGACCAGCACGCGCATGACGTTCCCTCCGCCGAACGGCGAGGATGTCCGACGTACGACGTTCGAGCTCGAGGGCGTACCGGACGAGTCCGCGCGCTCACCGTGTTCGCGGCTGCGCACGGTGGGCGACCCACACGGTGGCGTGGGGGCGGAAGCCCAACTTCTCGAACAGGCGCGGTGCCGCGGCGTCGGAGGTGACCCCGACGCCGATGCGGGCGCCGGGATCGGTGGCCAGGTGGTCCGCCACGGCCGCACGCACCACCGCCGCGCCGATGCCGCGGCGACGATGCGCAGGGTGGACGACCACACCCTCCACCGCTGCCAGACCCTGTCGATCATGGGTCAGGGTGCAGCGCGCCACCGGTATGGCGTGGCGCGTGGCCATCCACACCTGCGCACGAC
This sequence comes from Nitriliruptoraceae bacterium, assembly GCA_041685505.1. GTDB lineage: Bacteria > Actinomycetota > Nitriliruptoria > Nitriliruptorales > Nitriliruptoraceae > T1Sed10-7. Next base: position 38,393 of record JAWLFQ010000006.1, on the reverse strand, counting down.
CGGCACGCACCAGCTCCCGCTGCTGCTCCACCGCCCAGGCCGTGCCGCCGTCGCTGTCACCACCGCGCCAGTCGTCCGGGGTGTCACCAGCGGCGTAGCGGTACAGCACGGAGGAGGCGTGCCAGCGCCGATCCACGGCACCGCCCTGCTGCCCGTCAGGCGGCGGGACCGGCTCGATCACCGCGCCATCCGCGGGGTCGAGGGGCTGCAGCTCCCCCAGCAGCAGGACGCGCACCGCGGACAGCTCCAGCCCGAGCGCGCCGGCCGCCGCGGCCAGCTCCGGGTCCGGCGACGGTTCCGAGGGGGGTGCGTCAGCGGTCAGCGGCTCCTCCCAGCGCAGCTGGACGTGCCGTGCACCGAGCGCGCCGATCGTCTCGGCGTAGCGGGCGAGGTAGGCCTCCAGCTCGCCGGGTGCGGGCACCCCCGTGCAGTCCAGGGTGTTGCCGGCGCGATGATCGGGTCGTGAGGGGGTGCGGACCGCGACGTGGTCCCGGGTGTAGGTCACCAGCGTCGCGCCGGAGAGGCCGGCACGTAGTACCGCCAGACCGAGACCGGTGTCCAGTCGTCGGATGCTCGGGCCATCGTCGCCGTGCGTACCGACCACCGGAACCCTCGACCTCGCTTCGCGCGGGAGGCTAGCGTGCCCTGCGCCCGCCCCCGGCACGCGCCGCGGGTGGACGCCCGGCCGACGACGCACCACCGCCGCGACCCGAGGAGCCAGACACCCGTGAGCGCTGCCGACACCGCAACGTCCGGGGGGTCGGTGCGGCACACGACGGAGGGGGCGCTGCGCCTGTCGAGCCACACGGACCTCGACGCCCTGCTGCGCCTGTCACCCGATGCCGTGGTGGTCGTCGACGGCACCGGCCGCATCCGTGCCGTCAACGACCTCACCGAGCAGCTGCTGCACGCCAGCCGCGCCGTGCTGCTGCGGCACAGCATCGACGACCTGCTCCCGGTCGAACTGCGGGACCGCCATCGGCACCACCGGGACACCTTCACCGCAGCGCCGCAACGCCGCACGATGGGCTGGGGTCGCGAGCTGCGGGCGGTGCGTCTCGACGGCAGCAGCTTCCCCGTCGACGTCAGCCTGCAACCGGTCGAACTCGACGGCGAAGCGCTGGTGATCGCCGCGGTCCGCGATCGCACCCGCGAGCACGAGCTGGTCCTGTCCAACGCGGAGCTGGCGGAGGCCGCCCGCGCGCTGCGCAGCTTCGTCAGCCTGGCCTCCCACGAACTGCGGACGCCGCTGACCTCCGTCAAGGGGTTCGCCGAGACCCTGCTGTCGGGCCGGATCACGCAGCCCGAGATGGTCCAACAGCTGCTCACACGCATCAGGGACAACGCCGACCGCCAGGACGCGCTGATCACCAGCCTGCTCGACCTGTCCCGGATCGAGGCGGGCAAGCTGCACGTCAGCCTGGAACCGGTCGACGTGGCCGCGCTGGTCACCGACCTGGTGGCCGACCTCGACGACGACCGGGTCCACGCCGAGGTCCCCACGGCATGGGTGCGCGCTGATCCCCTGCGTCTCGAGCAGGTGCTGGTCAACCTGGTGACCAACGCGCTGCGCTACGGGGCACCGCCGGTGACCATCACCGGCCATGCACAGGACCAGCAGCAGGTCCTGACCGTGCGCGACGTCGGCGGGGGCATCGACCCCGCCTTCGAGGCGACGCTGTTCGACGCCTTCACGCAGGCCAGCAGCGGCGATCGGCGCGCCGCCACGGGCCTCGGACTCGGTCTCTACCTCGCACGCGAGCTGCAGCACGCCATGGACGGGACCATCAGCTACCGGCGCGACCGCGCCGGCGGCACCTGCTTCGACCTCGGCCTGGCCCGGATCGACCGGCCGCAGGGCACCGGCCCGGCGCCCGTCAGGTGAGCGGCAGGTCCAGCCGGACCAGGTCGTCGAGGGTCTCACGGCGGACCAGCTCACGCACCTGACCGTCACGCACCAGCACCGCCGCCGGACGCACCAGGCGGTTGTAGTTGGAGGCCATCGAGGCGGTGTAGGCACCGGTGGCGGCCACGGCCAGCAGATCACCCACCGCCAGGTCGCCCGGCAGCGGCGCGTGCTCGCGCACCAGGTCACCGGACTCGCAGTGCTTGCCGACCACGGTGACCGCCCGGGGCGCCGCGGTGCTGACGCGGCTGGCGAGCAGCACCTCGTGTTCGGCGTCGTAGAGCGCCGGACGGATGTTGTCGCTCATCCCCCCGTCGACACTGACCCACGTGGTCAGGCCGGGCAGCGCCTTGATCGTGCCCACCTCGTAGAGGGTGATGGTCGACGGCCCCACGATCGCCCGGCCCGGCTCGACGAACAGCTGGGGCGGCGGGTAGTCGAGGCGCGTGCAGCGCTCGGCCACCGCCTCGAGCACCGCCTGGCCGTAGCGCTGGACCTCGACGGGGTGATCCTCGTGGGTGTAACGGATCCCCATCCCACCACCGAGGTTGAGCTCCGGCAGGACCACCCCGTGCTCCGCCCGCCACCGTCCCAGCAGGTCGAGGGTCACCTCGGCGTTGGCGATGAAGGGGTCGGTGCCGAAGATCTGTGAGCCGATGTGGGCGTGGATACCCACCACCTCGACGTGGTCGAGGGCCTGCGCCCGGACGAAGGCCTCGTCGGCGAGCCCCAGGGAGAGGGTGAACCCGAACTTGGCGTCGTCGTGGCCGGTCCGTACGTACTCGTGGGTGTGGGCGTCGATGCCGGGGGTGATGCGCAACCACACCCGGGCGGTCACACCCCGCTCGGCGGCCAGGCGCTCGAGCCGATCGAGCTCCTCGAAGGAGTCGACCACGATGCGTCCGACCCCGACCTCCAGCGCCCGGTCGAGCTCGGCGACCGACTTGTTGTTGCCGTGCAGGATCAGCCGTTCCGGGTCGATGCCCGCCACCAGCGCGGTGTGCAACTCACCACCGGAGGCCACGTCGATCTTCAGCCCCTCGCTGTCGACCAGTTGCAGGATGCCGACGCTGCACCAGGCCTTGGAGGCGTAGGTGACCTCCACACCGGGGAAGCCCTGCGCGTAGGCGCGGCAGCGTCCCCGCAGATCCACCTCGTCGACCACCCACAGCGGGGTGGCGAAGCGGGCCGCGAGCTCCCTGACGGCGACACCGCCGATGGTCAGGGTGCCGGTGTGGTCACGGGCGGCCGTGGACGGCCAGGGGCCTGCGGTCATCGTCACATCCTCTCCGGCGCGCGAACGCGCAGCAGCGCGAGCGCGTTGGCCAGCACCTGCTTGGCGGCGACGGCGAGGTGGTAGCGGGCCCTGCCGAGCGCCGGGTCCTCGGCCACCTCCGCACCCGGCGCGTCGGCATCGCCGCTGGCGGGTGCGAGGATGCGGCACTCGGTGTAGAAGCGGTGGAAGGTCGCGGCCAGCTCCTCGGCGTAGCGCGCCAGGCGCTGGGTGGCACGGAGATCGGCGGCCTCGGCGACCACCAGGGGCAGCCCGGCCATCGCCGTCATCAGGGCGAGCTCGGCCGGGTGGGTCAACAGCGACAGGTCGGCATCGGCAACCTCGCCCGCATCGAACCCCCGTTCGTCGGCGTTGCGGATCACCGAGGCGATGCGCGCGTGGGCGTACTGGACGTAGTAGACGGGGTTGTCCATCGACTGCGCTGCGACCACCGCGAGGTCGAAGTCGATGGTCGAGTCGAGCCCCTGCCGCAGGAAGTGGTAGCGGACCACGTCCGCACCGACCTCCTCGACCACCTCGTCGAGGTCGATGGTCTCCCCCGCACGCTTGGACATGCGCACGGGTTGGCCCTCACGCAGCAGGTTGACCAGCTGTCCGATGCGGATCTCCACCCGGTCGGGCGGGACGCCCAGGCAGGCGGCCGCGGCCTTGAGCCGGTCGACGTAGCCGTGGTGGTCGGCGCCGAGCAGGTAGTAGAGCTCGTCGGCGCGGCTCCACTTGTCACGCAGGTAGGCGCAGTCCGCGGCGAAGTAGGTGGGCCGCCCATCGGAGCGGCGCAGCACCCGGTCCTTGTCGTCGCCGTGGTCGGTGGTGCGCAGGAACAGCGCGCCCTCGGACTCGTAGGCCTCACCGCGCTCGGTGAGCTCGGTCAGCGTGGCCTCGATCGCGCCGGTCTCGTGCAGGCCCTGGCGCTCGGAGAACCACACGTCGAAGTCCACGCCCATCGCGTGCAGGCCGTCCTCGATCCGTTGACGCATCGCCTCCACCCCGAGCACGCCGATGCGTGCGACGACCTCGGGCACCCGCGCCCCGTCGACGGTGGCCGCGTCGAACAGCGCGGCACCGTGGGCGTCGCGCAGCAGACCGGCGACCTCCTCGATCGCCTGGCCGCGGTAGTGCTCCGCACCACGCTCGCCCCCGGTACCCGCGAGCAGGATCGACTCGCCGAACAGCCGGATCTGCTCGCCGGCATCGTTGACGTAGTACTCCCGCGTCACGGTGTGGCCCGAGGCCTCCAGCAGGGCGGCGATCGCGTCCCCGGTGGCGGCCCAGCGACCGGCGCCGACGTGGAGGGGGCCGGTCGGGTTGGCGGAGACGAACTCGACGTTGACGTGACGGCGTTGCTGCTCGGGGACCTGGCTGTGCCCGTAGTCGGCACCTGCGGCCAGCACCCGACGCAGCAGGTCCTCGTGGTAGCGGTGCGCGAACCGCAGGTTGACGAAGCCCGGACCCGCGATGGAGACCTCCTGTACCTCCGCAGGGACGTCGAGGTGGTCGACCAGCAGCTGGGCGAGTTCGCGGGGGTTCCTCCCGATGGGCTTGGCCAGCCGCAGGGCCACGGTCGTGGCCCAGTCACCGTGGTCGGCCTGCTTGGGCTTCTCGAGGTCGGGGTCGGTCTCGGGCAGGCCGGCAGCGACCAGGGCGGCGCGGATGGCCGCATCGAGGTCGGCGAGGACGGGATCGAGCAGGGGCGTACGAGCCATGGATCGGGATCCAGACGGGACGGGAGCAGGCCAGGGGGCACCCGGTGCGGGCGTGGGCGCCGGAGCGTACGCGCCCGGGCGGAGGGGTGCGGTGGCCGTGGTACGGTTCCGGGCCGCGGTGGGCCCCACCCCACCCGCTCGCCCCCGTAGCTCAGTGGATAGAGCACCGGCCTCCGGAGCCGGGTGCGTAGGTTCGATTCCTACCGGGGGTGCGCCTGCGTTGCCGTCCGCGTGCAGCAACGCACCGATCCCACGGTCCGTCGTGGGCCGTCCGACGGCGAGGCCTATCCTGCCGCCCGGCCCGCGGCCGTGCACCGCCCGCAACACGTGTGCGCCGAGCGGTCCGTCACCCCGGCAACCACGGCAGGGCAGAAGGGCGCGCGATGGCGACGATCGACGTCACCGACCGATCGATCTACAGCCGCACGGTCGGGATCGAGCACGACCCGCTGGGCCTGCCGCGGCGACACCTCGACGACCGGGGCCGGGAGGTGGCACCGGATCTGCTCGCGTTGATGGGCGACACCCCCATGGTCGCCCTCGACCGTCTCTCGGCGGACGTGCCACCGACCATCATCGCCAAGCTCGAGATGCTCAACCCGGGCGGGTCGGTCAAGGACCGCATCGGCATCGCCATGATCGAGGCGGCCGAGGCCGCGGGTGCGCTCCGACCGGGTGGCACCATCGTGGAGCCGACCTCCGGCAACACCGGGGTGGGGCTGGCCATCGTCGCCGCCCGACGGGGCTACCGCTGCGTGTTCGTCGTGCCCGACAAGGTCAGCAGGGACAAGATCGCGCTGCTCAGGGCCTACGGTGCCGAGGTGGTGGTCTGCCCCACGGCGGTCGAACCCGAGGATCCACGGTCCTACTACTCGGTGTCCGACCGGCTCGCCGCACAGCCGAACACCTTCAAGCCGAACCAGTACTTCAACCACGCCAACCCCCAGACCCACGTGTTCTCCACGGGCCCGGAGATCTGGCGCCAGACGGACGGGCAGATCGATGCCTTCGTGGTGGGCGTCGGCACCGGCGGTACCACCACCGGCGTCGGGCGTTACCTCAAGGAGCACAAGCCGGAGGTGACCATCGTCGGCGCCGACCCGGAGGGCTCGCTGTACTCGGGCGATGCCGTCCGTCCCTACCTGGTGGAGGGCATCGGCGAGGACTTCTGGCCGCCGACCTTCGACCCCAGCCTGGTGGACGTGTGGGAACGGGTGTCCGACGCCGAGTCCTTCCGGATGGCCCGCCGGGCCGCACGTGAGGAGGGGCTGTTGGTCGGCGGCTCCTGCGGTACGGCGCTGGTCGCCGCCCACCGCTACGCCGCCACCCAGCCGGCGGACGCCACCATCGTCGTCCTCCTGCCCGACTCCGGTCGCGGCTACCTGTCCAAGTTCTACGACGACACCTGGATGGCCGAGCACGGGCTGCTCGAACACCCCTCGCGCGCCGGCTGCGTCGGCGACGTGCTCGCGGCCAAGGCCAGCAGCCTGCCCCCGCTGGTGCACCTGCACCCCGATGAGGACGTGGCCGCCGCCATCACGCTGCTCCAGGAGTACGGGGTGTCGCAGATGCCGGTGTTCCGCGACGGTGTCCACGACGACGCCACCCCTGAGGACGTCATCGGATCGGTGCGCGACAACGCGCTGCTGGACGCAGCCCTGCGCGACGCCGAGGTGATGGACCGACCGATCCTGGAGGTCCTGCAGCCGCCGTTGCCGCTGCTGGCCACCGAGGACGCGGTGGACCTGGCCCTGGGCGCGCTCAGCGGGGGTGCCCCTGCCGTCCTCGCCCACGAGGACGGCAGGATCCTCGGGGTGATCACCCAGGCCGACGTGCTCTCCTACCTGGCTGCACGAGGTGATCGATGAGCCACAGCGACGACGACCCCACCACCCCCGAGGGCGGTCAGCTGCCCCCCGACGGGTTCGCGACCCGTGCGATCCACGCCGGGCAGGACCCCGAGCCGGTCACCGGCGCGGTGACCGTGCCCATCTTCCAGACCTCCACCTTCGCCCAGCCCCGGGTCGGTGTGCACACCGGCTACGAGTACGCGCGCACGGGCAACCCGACGCGTACGGCGCTGGAGACCTGCCTGGCCGCCCTGGAGGGGGCCGAGCGGGCCGTGACCTTCGCCTCGGGTCTGGCCGCGGTGGACGCGGTCTTCCGCCTCCTCGCGCCCGGCGACCACGTGGTGCTGGCGGACGACGTCTACGGGGGCACCTGGCGTCAGATCGCACAGGTCCACACCCGCTTCGGCATCGAGGTCAGCGCCGTCGATCTGACCGATCTCGACGCCGTCCGGGCGGCCCTGCGCCCCACCACCCGGCTGATCTGGGCCGAGACCCCCTCGAACCCGCTGCTCAAGATCCTCGATGTCGCGGCGCTCGCGAGCCTCGCCCACGAGCACGACGTGCTGTTGGTCGCCGACAACACCTTCGCGACCCCGGCGCTCCAGCAGCCCCTGGCGCTCGGCGCCGACCTGGTGGTGCACTCCACGACCAAGTACCTGGGCGGGCACTCCGATGTGGTGGGTGGTGCGGTGTGCACCGACGCGGCCACCGCCGAGCGGCTGGCCTTCCTGCAGAACGCCGTCGGCGCGGTGCCCGGGCCCTTCGACGCCTGGCTGACCCTGCGGGGGGTCAAGACCCTCGAGGTCCGCATGGCCCGACACAGCGACAACGCGATGCAGGTCGCGGCCTTCCTCGGCGAGCACCCGTCGGTCACCGCGGTGGCCTACCCCGGGCTGTCCACGCACACCGGCCACGATCTGGCAGCACGCCAGATGAGCGCCTTCGGGGGGATGGTCACCTTCCGCGTGGCGGGTGGCATCGAAGCGGCCAAGCGGGTCGCGGAGTCCACACGACTGTTCTTCCTGGCGGAGTCGCTCGGCGGCGTGGAGAGCCTCATCGAGCACCCGGGCATCATGACCCACGCCTCCGTCGCGGGCACGGCACTGGAGGTCCCCGACGACCTGCTGCGCCTGTCGGTGGGCATCGAGTCGATCACGGACCTGTTGGCCGACCTCGAGCAGGCGCTGGTCGCTGCGCAGCCGCAGTAGCCTCTCTGCGCGGTCGTCATCCCCCTCGGGTGCCGACCTCCAGGTCACCGCCCCCCACGTCGCCATCGCGACGACCCCGGAGCGTCCGTGCGCGCGCTGCTGGTCTTCAACCCCAACGCCACCACCACCGACGATCACGTCCGTGACGTGATCGCGTCCGCGCTCGGCTCCGAGCTCGACCTCACCGTCCAACCCACCAAGCAACGTGGTCACGCCACCCACCTGGCGGCCGGCGCCGTCCACGAGGGGCTCGATGCGGTGTTCGCCCTCGGCGGGGACGGCACCGCCAACGAGGTGTTGCAGGCCCTGGCCGGCACCGAGGTCCGGCTGGGCATCATCCCGGGAGGTGGCGCCAACGTGCTGGCCCGCAACCTCGGGCTACCCAACGATGCGGTGCACGCCACCTCGCTGCTGCTCGAGGCCGTTCGCGCGGACCGGACCCGGCGCATCAGCCTCGGGCTCGCCGGCGAGCGCTACTTCGGGTTCAACGCGGGCTACGGCTTCGATGCGGCCGTGATCCGCCACGTCGAGCAGCACGCGCAGGCCAAGCGGTGGCTCCGGCAGGGGGCCTTCCTGTGGTCCGTGGGCCGGGAGTGGGCGCTGGGGGCCGGCCGCGAGGGGGCCACGGTGACGGTGACCCTGCCCGACGGTTCGACCCTGGGCCCGGTGGCGATCTCGATGATCGGCAACTGCGATCCCTACACCTACCTCGGCCCACGGCCCATGCGGGTGCATCCGTGGGCATCCTTCGACCTGGGTCTCGACCTGCTGACCCTGGACCGCCCCAACACCCCCGGGCTCCTGCGCGTCGCTGCCGGCACCTTCCGTGACGGTGGGCACATCTCGGTGCGTGGCGTGCACTACCACCACGATCTGAGCGCCTTCACGCTCAGCTCGCCGCACCCTCAGCCGTTGATGGTGGACGGTGATTACGCGGGGGAGCACCACGCCGTGGCCTTCACCTCGGTGCCCGCGGCCTTGCGCGTGCTCACCTGAGGGGCCCCTGCCCTCGCGCGTCCTGCGCCCAGCCGCACACTTCTGCAAGCAGGATCCTGCACCAACCCTTGACAGCCACGGTTGGGCGCGTACCGTCCCGAGACGCACCTCGAGAACGCGTTCACAAGCGTCGCACCTGGCGGCACGACGCTGCGTCGGGCAGGCGCACGTTGTCGCACCGACGCACGACACGAGGTGCATCCCCCCTGCACGCAGTCGCTCACCCCGGTATGGCCGGGACGAGTCCCCGAAGGGAGAACACGCATGGACTGGCGGAGTCGCGCCGCTTGTACCGATGAGGACCCGGAACTGTTCTTCCCGATCGGGACCACGGGTCCGGCGGTGGAGCAGGCCGACGCAGCCAAGCGCGTGTGCGCGGTGTGCGAGGTCCGCGAGGAGTGCCTCGAGTTCGCCCTGACCACCAACCAGGATGCCGGTGTCTGGGGTGGGATGACCGAGGATGAACGCCGGACCCTCAAGCGTGCCCGTCAGCGTCGTCGCCGCATGGCCAGCTGAGCGGGGCCGCGTCCGGTCGGCCGCTCAGGGGGCGGTCGCGTGGACCGGGAGCAGCGCGATGGCGCGGGTGCCCCCGTCGGGTCCGACCCGCTCCACCTCGAGGGTGCCACCGAGTTCGGACTCCACCAGGGTCATGGCGATCTGCAGGCCCAGGTTCGCGTCGGTGATCACGTCCCAACCGGGCGGCACCCCCGCACCGTCGTCGGTGACCGAGAGGTGCAGAGAGGAGCTGCGTCGGTCGAGCTGAACGACCACCTCGCCCCCCTGCGCGGCGAACCCGTGCTCCACGGCGTTCTGGAGCAGCTCGCTGAGGACCAGCGCCAGCGGCGTCGCCACCTCGGCGGTGAGCTCACCGGCGGTGCCCTCCAGACGCATCTGCACCGGCCTGTTCGGGTCCGTGAGCCCCTGGGTCACCATGTCGATCAGGCGATGGGTGACCTTGTCGAAGGCGACGCGCTGGCCGGAGTCCTGGGACAGCGTCTCGTGCACCAGCGCGATGGAGGAGATCCGCCGCACGGACTCCGACAGCGCCTCACGGACCTCGGGTGAGGGCAGGCGTCGCGACTGCAGACGCAGCAGCGAGGCCACCGTCTGGAGGTTGTTCTTGACCCGGTGGTGGATCTCCCGGATCGTCGCGTCCTTGTACAGCAGCAGCCGCTCGTGGCGGCGCAGCTCGGTGACCTCACGCACGAGCATCAACCCGCCGGTGACCTGGTGGGCTCGGGTGAGCGGGATCAGGCGACGCAGCACCACGGTGCCGCGGGACTCCACCTCGCTCTCCAGCGGCTCACCGTCCGCCAGCGCCTCGAGGACCGCCTCGTCGTCGAGGTCGAAGCCTCCCAGCGGCCGACCCATCACCGCGCCGGACACCCCGAGCCGCCGGTACGCGCTCATCGCGTTGGGCGAGGCGTAGGTCACCGAGCCCGCCGGGTCGAGCCGGATCAGCCCGTCCCCCACGCGCGGACCGAGCTCGTGCTCGCTGAAGTGGCCAGGGAAGGGGAACTCGCCGTCGGACAGCATCTGTGACAGCTCGTCAGCGGCCTGCAGGTAGGTCAGCTCCAGCTGTGAGGGTGCCCGGACCATGGACAGGTTGGCTTCACGCGACACCACGGCGATCGTGCGGCCGTCGAAGGACAGCGGGATCGCTTCCTCGCGCACGGGCACGCCGGTGGACCAGTCCGGGTCCCCGTCACGCACGATCGCGCCGCTGTCCATGGCACGGGCCACGGCCGGCCGGTCCTCGGGGGAGAGGACGGACCCGACCAGGTCCTCCTGGTAGATCGTGGGCGCGGTGTAGGGCCGTATCTGCGCCACCACGACCAAGGCGTCGGCCTCGTGATCACGGGCGAACAACAGCAGGTCGGAGAAGGACAGATCAGCCAGGATCTGCCAGTCGGCGACCACCGCGTTGAGCGCATCGATCTCAGGGCCGTGCAACCGAGCCCGGCGCTCGACCAAGGTCTCCAGCGACGACACGCTCACCCTTGGAGGAACCGCTGGAGCTGCTGCAGCGGGACCGCCTCGCGGATGTGTTCGAAGGCGCGACGCTCGATGTCGCGTGTCTCGCTCAGCGACAGTCCCAGCGCCCGCGCCGTGTCCGCGAGATCGTGCGGATGACCGTCGGTGAGCCCCATGCGCAGCTCCAGGACCCGTCGCTGGGTCTCGGGCAACCGGGAGAGCACCTTCTGCAGGGGCTGCGTCAGTTCCTCCGCCGGACTGGTGGACCGTCGGGCACGCGACTTCCCGCCGCCGGAGGATCCCTGGCGACGCCCCTGGCCCTGCTGCGACGAGCCCTTGCGCGACGAACCGCTCATACCACGAGCCTACCGGCCACGCCACACCGGGTCGCGGCGCTCGAGGAACGCCGCGATGCCCTCGGCGGCATCCTCGGTCTGGACCTGGAGGTCGAGCATGCCGTGCAGGTAGGCCATGGCGGACCGCGGTTCCATGGCGCGTGCCTCGAGGAAGCTCCGGCGGCCGAGCGCCAGAGCGAGCGGCGCACCGCGGATCAGCTCGGCGGTGAGGTCGGCGACGGCCGCGTCGAGTTGATCGCGTGGTACCACCCGGTTGACCAGCCCGAGCCGTTCGGCCTCCAACGCCGGGTAGCGCCGACCGGTCATCATCCACTCCAGGGCCCGCTTCGGGCCGAGGTGCTGGACCAGCAGCGCCGAGATGACGTGTGGCCACAGTCCGACGTGGACCTCGGGTGTGCCGAAGGTGGCCTCGTCCACCGCGACCAGCAGGTCACAGGCCAGGGCGACCCCCAGACCACCGGCCAGCGCGTGGCCGTTGATCCGGCCGACCAGGGGGGTCGACAGCGACTCGGTGGTGGCGAACAGCCGTCGCAGCAGACCGCGCTGCTCATGCCCCTCCACCGCCGAGGGGTCCGAGGTCATGCCGGAACGCAGGTCCGCACCGGCGCAGAACGCCTTCTCGCCCGCCCCGGTGAGGACGATGACGCGCACCTGCGGGTCCGCATCCGCCTCCTCGAAGGCCGCGATCAGCCCGTCGAGGGTTGCCGCGTCGAGGGCGTTGCGCGCCTCCGGCCGATCGATCGTGACGGTGGTGACCGCGCCGAGCCGCTCCGTTGCGACGCTCATCGACCTGCCTCCCTGGTCGTCGACGTGTCCATCGTGCGGGGGCAACCCTACGCGCCGGGCTCGCTGCCGACCTCGTCCGGGCGTGCAACACTGGCGCCCGGCCGACAGGAGCAGCGGTGCCCTTCACGATCACCGTGCTGGTGCTGGCCGTCGCGGCGTCGTGGCTCCGGGGCGGCCGGTTGTCCCGCGTCGCCCACGTCGAGTTGCGCGCCAGCTGGCTGCTCTTCGCCGGGGTCGCGGTCCAGGTGGGTGTCGATCTGGCTGCGGGGCGGGGTCTGCTGACGGATGCCGGCCTTCCCGGCTGGTCGCTGCTGCTGCTCAGCCAGCTCCTCGTGGTGGCCTTCCTCCTGGGCAACCGCAGGCTGCCGGGGGTCGCGCTGGTCGCTGCGGGGCTGCTGCTCAACGCCGTGGTGATGGCCGCGAACCGGGCGATGCCCGTCGACCCCGCCGCGATCGCCGCCCTGGGGATCGAGGGCGCGACGGTCGCCCCCGGCAAGCACACGCTGTTGACGGGGTCGACGCGCCTGCCCTGGTTGGCCGACATCATCCCGGTGCCGTGGCTGCGCTCCATCCTGTCGGTCGGCGATCTGGTGCTGGCCGTCGGCCTGTTCCCCATGACCCACGCCATCATGTCCCGCCCACGACCGCCATCAGCCCGTGACGACGAGCCGGAGCCCGGAGCGCTCGGGGACCGCGCCGGCGGCGCCGACGACCGCACAGGGGGCGATCCTCAGGCCAGCTGACGACGTGTGGCGCGGTCGACCACCCGGGTCAGCGCCGCCACCACCTCGATGTCACCGATCACCCGCACCAACCGGACCAGGGCCTCGTGTCGCTGCGCAGGCGCGTCGGGGTCCGGGGCGTAGCCGTCGAGCTCGCAGCAGGCGACGACGATGCGGGCCGGCAACCCGACACCGTCACGCGGCAGGTGGTGCACCTTGGCCTGCGCTTCGACGATCGCCGCCACCCGATCCAGGTCACCGACCTCACGCAGCACCTGACCACCGGCCTCCGCGAGTTCGTGCTGCGGTGCCGGCACCTCACGCTCCAGCTTGATGCGCCCCACCTCGTGGAGGTGGGCAGCACGGACGGTGTCGGCCACGCTGCCGGCATCCAGACCGAGGTCCAGGGCCACGGCGCGTGCGAGCTCGGCCACGCGGACACCATGGCCCGGCGGCACGGTGCCCAGCTGCTCGGGGAGACGTGACATCGCCCGGATGGTCTGCTCGTAGGCCTGCTGGCCCAGACCGAGCCGGTCGAGCCCGACCCGTGCGGCCGCCAGGGGCAGCAGCATGGTCGGCAGCGTCCAGACCCCGAGCACCGGGTGGACCAGGGCTCCGAGCCCGGCCGTGGCCGCCACCGCCGTCGCGACGAGGCGGTTGCGCTGCACCTGCTCTGCGGCGCGACGCCACGCGAAGCGCAGGCCGGTGTCGGCACGGGCCAGCGACTCGACGGCAGGCGCACCGACCACCAACCCGATCGCGACAGCGACAGCAGCACCGAGGTTGAGCGTCGCCGGCACACCGACCTCCACGCTCCCGCTCCAGGTCGCAGGGCCGAGCACGGCACCGACCGCACCGACCCCGCTCAGGGCCCAGGCGCCGAGCGCGCGGCGTGACACGACGAACATCCTGGTCTGCTCGCGACCGAGCACCGATCCCAGTGCGGAGGCCACTGCGGCGATGGCGGCCACCACCAACGGCGCCGCCCCGAGCAGCACTGCCGCGCCGATGACCGCCATGGAGGTCGGCACCGCCCGGCCATCGGCCAGGCGGATCGGCAGGCGCTCCATCACCGTGGCTGCGACCAGGAAGAGCCCGACATCCACCGCGCTGAGCTGCGGTTCGAGCACCGTCTGTGCGTCGACGACCCACCACAGCGCACCGAGGGACACGCCGAGGAGCGCGATGACGAGGGGAGGCAACCGCCACGCGACCGAGCCGCTCACCGGTCGCGCTCAGCCGAGGAGGGCCAGCCGGCCTGCGCTGTGGACCCGTCGCGGCGATGGGGCTCCTCCATCGGCGCGGGGGCCGGCACGCCGCGCGATCGCCGCAGCTCGCCGGCCGGAGCGTGCGGGATCCGCGCGCCGCCGAGCGCCTCCTCGGAGGCGAACTCCGAGGTCGGTTGCCAGCCGACGCGGCGGACGCAGCGTGCCACCGCGGCCGCCACCTCGGCATCGAACTGCGTGCCGGAGCAGCGTTCGAGCTCGGCGATGGCGTCCTCGATACCCAACGCTTTGCGGTAGGAGCGCGTCGAGGTCATCGCGTCGAAGGCATCGACCGCGGTGACGATGCGCACCAACCTGGACAGATCCTCCTGGTCGACTCCGTGGGGGTAGCCGCGACCGTCCAGCCGCTCGTGGTGGTAGCGGACGATGTCGATCTCCGGTTGCAGGAAGTCGATGTCGTGGAGGATGTCGACACCGATCGTCGGGTGCTCCTGCATCCGTGCGAACTCGTCGTCGTCGAGCGGACCGGGCTTGTTGATGATGCACAACGGGACGCCGATCTTGCCGACGTCGTGCAGCAGCGCCGCGTACTTGGTGACCCGGCGTTCCTCATAGCCGACCCCGAGCTCCTCGGCCACCAGCACCGACAGCTGCGAGACCCGCTCCGAGTGGCCGCGGGTGTAGAGGTCCTTGATCTCGATGGTGGTGACCAGGCTGCGGACCAGGCGCTCGTAGGCCTGGTCCAGCTCCTGGAAGGCCAGCAGCCCGTGCCGGGCGATGAGCGCGGGCACGGCCATGAGCAGCAGCGCCCACCAGGACGCACGCTCGATGACCACCACGGCGAGCACCGCGATCCCCACGTAGGGGATCTGCAACGCCAGGGACGGGCCGATGGTGCGGAAGGTGTCGAGGAACCCGTCGGCGGAGGACAGCGCCACCACGCCGGCGACGAGCGCGTGGTTGACGATGCTGTAGGCGGCGGCTGCCGCGGAGATCGCCAGCAGGGTGCGCCAGTCGGGGAACACCCCACCCAGGCTGCTGGTGATCGCGACGTAGGTGACCCCGCCGGCAGCCGCACTCACGACCAGCTGCGCGCTGTTGAACGCGAGCCGCTTCACCCAGATGGCATCGCTGGCGCGTCCCATCAAGGCGGGCAGGGCACCGAGCGCTGCCACCACGGCCATCTCCGGCCCACCCAGCACGATCGCCACGAGCGCCACGACGTTGGTCAGCGATGCCATGACCTTCTCGCGGAGCAAGGAGGCGTAACGCTCGGTGATGAACACCGTGCAGAAGAGCGTCAGGGCAGGGACCAGCTCGACGCGCGGTACGGCCCACAGCACCGCCACGAGCGCCGTGGTGGCGGTACTCGCGATGTAGGTACTCAGACGCTGCGGACCGCGCATGGTCCGTCGGCCTTCCGCTGGCAGGCGGAGCGAGCGATGTGCGGGGGAGATCGGCCGGGACCGGCTCACCGGTGGTCGTTGCGTCGGTCGCCGAGGTGCGGTGCACCTACGGTCGTCAACCGTGCCGGGCTCAGGCGGCCCAGGTCACGCTGGCACCGCTGGACAGCACCAGGGCTGCCAGGCTGGCCATGGCGAGGAAGATCCTCTTCGTCATGCGCACACCTCCATCGAGTCGTCACCGCGCCGCTGCCCTCGCTGGTGGGCGTCGGTCGGATCCGCTTCGCTCGATGGCGGCGTCACCACGCTGCAACGGTGGTCACGCCTGGTACCGGGTCCCTCGGATGGGGCCCGTCGTGCGGTCGTGCATCGCTGCCATCTTCCGGGTGGCCGTCAGGACGACCTCTCCCGCGCATCGCTCGCTCTGCAGTTGTCATCTCGAACCTCGTGCCACCCGCGGGATGTGACCTGGTCGGACGACCGACCCATGTCGACCCGAAGTGACTGCGCGCGCACGTTACGTTACTACGCGCGACACGTCCAGAGGTATCTCGCCTCTCCTGTCCCGGGACGAAGAACGCACCCATCAGCCACATCTCCCACCCAACGTGACACCGCTGTTACTGTCCGCTCCCAAGCGAGCAGGAGCTGCGCACCCGTGGACGCGTCGAGGTACCCAGGATCTGCTCCCCAGCCGGCCACCGAGCTCGATGCCGAGATCGACCTCACCTCGACCCCACAGCGCCCGGACCTCCACGACCCGGCGGCGAGGGCAGCCGTCGAGGGCCAGCTGACCAGCATCCCCGGGATCCTCGCGGTGCGGCTCGTCCCCGGCTACGAACGCGACGTCGACGAGCTCCACGTGGTCACGACCCCGGAGCGTGGTGCGAAATCGACCGTCCGTGACGTACAGACGGTCCTGCTCGCCCGCTGCGGGGTGAACATCGATCACCGGGTGGTCAGCGTCGTGCAGCTGGAGGAGCGGCAACTGGCCGCCGCTCCCGCACGGGTCCAGCTCCAGCGTGTCGGGACCATCCGCGCCGGCAACCGTATGGTGGCCGAGGTGACCCTCGGACACCATGATCGCCACGCGGATGGCACCGCTGATGGCGCTGCGACCAGCGGCGGCCATGCGGGCGCGGTGGCCCGGGCCACGCTGTCGGCCTTCCACGGCCTCCTCGACACCGAGTTGGGCATCGAGCTGCGGGACGCCTCGCTGGTGGCGGTGGGCGGTCATGAACTCGCCGTCGTGCTCCTCGAGCTCCGCGACGACCGTGGGGAGGAGCTGCGCAGCGGGACGGCTCTGGTCCAGGGCACCAGCGCGGATGCGCTCGCCCGGTCGGTGCTCGATGCCCTCAACCGCACCATCGTGCTGCCGGAGGGCTGACCCCGCCCCGACGGCCACCATGGTGCGCAGGCGCGGCGTTGGGCGGCTGCGCGGGGCTAGCGCTGGTCGGGACCCCGACCCTGGGCACCGAGCTGCTCGAGGTTGCCGACATCACCGCCGAGCACCCCCTCACGGCGGAGCTCCTCCACCAGGTTCTCCGGCGTGCTCTCGTGGATCACCGCGAGCGCTCGCAGATCCTCGCTGCGCACCGAGAGCACCCGCCTGTTGAAGTCACCGCGCTGGATCTGGATCGTCTCGAGGTAGCGGCGCAGGGGGGCGTAGCGAGGTCCCAGCGCCTCGAGGCGGCGCAGGTCGAGCACGATCGTGGTCCCGAAGCCCCGCTGCGGCGCGCTCTCGCCCGGCAGCACGTCCGCGGGCCGGACCCCGTAGAACTCCGCGAGCTCCAGCAGCCGCGTCGCACTGATGTTGCGATCGCCCCGTTCGTAGGAGCCGATGACCGCGGCCTTCCAACGACCGCCCGACGCGCGTTCGACCTCCTGGAGGGACCAACCCCGGTCGATGCGGATCTGCCGCAGACGTTCACCTACCTCTCGCGAGTAGGACACCGGTGCCTCCCTCGTGCGTCCCGGCAGGTCGAGCCGCCACGATAGCGCGCCGTGGCCGTTCGAGCCCCGGGTGTTGCGGAGCGTGACCAGATCCGGCTCACACGCCCCCACGCTCCGCTGCCCACGCCAGGGTGGCCGCCAACCCCTCCTCGAGGGTGGTCCAGGGCTTCCAACCCAGCTCCACCGTGGCCCGTCGCGCGTCCAGTGCGGAGTGGCGGACCTCGCCGAGACGGGCCGGCTCGCGCAGCGGATCGTGCGCGTAGCCGGTGGCCGCAGCCAGCGCCGCGAACAGCCGGTTGATGCTGGTGCGCTCACCCGTGCCGATCATCAACCGTCGACCGTCGGCCCGGTCGGCGGCGAGCACGAGCGCGTGGACCACGTCGTCGACGAAGACGAAGTCGCGGGTCTGCTCCCCGTCGCCGAAGATCGTCACGGGTTGGTTGGCCAGCATGCGCCCGATGAAGGTCGCCACCACCCCACCCTCTCCGCTGGTGGTCTGGTGGGGGCCGTAGACGTTGGCCAGGGTCAAGGAGGTGGAGGCCAGGCCGTACAGCTCGCGGTAGGTCGCGAGGTAGTCGAACACCACACGCTTCGACGCGCCGTAGGGCGAGGTCGCGGGTCGGTCGTAGGACTCGTCCACCGGCAACTCGTCGAGGGTGGGTTCCCCGTAGGAGCCCACCGAGGAGGCGTAGACCAGCTTGCGCACACCCGCGCTGCGCGCGGCCTCGAGCACGGCGACCGTGCCGAGCACGTTGACCTCGGCATCGTGCACGGGGTCCTCGACGCTGCGGCGGACATCCACCTGGGCGGCGAGGTGGTGAACGACCTCGGGTCGGTGCCGCGCCATGACGGCGTGCAGGCCACCCTGTCGGATGTCGAGACGCTCGAAGCTGAACCGCCCCGCATGCCGCTCGGCGCGAGCGAGCGCGAGGTTCTCCAAGGATCCGGTCGACAGATCGTCCACAGCGATGACGTGGCGACCGTCCTCGAGGAGACGACGCACCAGGTTGGAGCCGATGAAGCCGGCCCCACCGGTGACCAGAACCGGACCATCCGTCATCGCGCGCTCCCACGGCTCGGCGCCCCGTGCCGGTCCCCGTCCACGACGTCCACGCGCCGGCGATGGCCGAGCCTAGCGAGGGGTGGCGCCGGGCAGACCCGGGTGGAAGCTGTCCGCCTAGCCGCGTGAACCCGCGCTCATCTCGTCCAGCTGCACCCGGATCCGGTCCTTGAGGCCCTCCGGCGCCTGGTCGGTGCAACCGCGACGGACGAGCTCGCGCAGGTGTTCCTCGAAGTCGGCCCGCTCGGTGCACGGCGAGCACCTGGCGAGGTGCTGCGAGAGCTCGGCCTGGGTGACCTCACCGAGCTCGCCGTCGAGGAAGGCACCGAGCCGGTGGAGTGCCTCGCGGCACTCGTCGCTGCACTGGGAAAGATCGGATGCGGCCACGGTCATCCCTCCACGGAGGCGTCGATGAGACCTCGACGGGTTGCGTAGGCGTGTAACGCCTGATGCAGCGATTTCCTTCCCCGGTGCAGCCGTGACATCACCGTGCCCACGGGGGTGTCCATGATCTGCGCGATCTCTTTGTAGGAGAAGCCCTCGACATCGGCGAGGTAGACGGCCTCGCGGAAGGTGTCGGGCAGCTCCGCGAGTGCGTCCCGCACCTCCTCGGCGGTGAAGCGCTCGAGGACCTCATGCTCCGGCGAGCTGCCGGTCGTCCGGCTGAGCTCGTCGAACAGGGAGAAGTCGTCGATCTCCTCCTGGGGGGACTCCTGGGGGCGCCGCTGCGCCTTGCGGTACATGGAGATGTAGGTCGTGTGCAGGACCCGGTAGAGCCATGCCTTGAGGTTGGTGCCCTCCCGGTACTGGTGGAAGGAGCGGTAAGCCTTGGCGACGGTCTCCTGGACCAGGTCCTCCGCGTCGGTCGCATCACGGGTGTAGCGCAACGCGGCGGAGTACAGCCGGTCGAGGTAGGGCAGCACCTCGGACTCGAACCGGGCGCGCCGCTCGGCGTCACCGAGCTCACGACGCACCGGGGCGCCCTCGGTCACCTCCTCGGCGGGGGCGTTCGACTCGCTCACAGCGGGGGCGACTCCTGGGTGCGACGGGACGGGACAGGGCCTGCGCGCGGACATCCGCACATCTGCGCTGCGGGACGCCAGCGTAACGGGCCCCCGTCCCCCCTCCGCACGGGTCGCACACCAGCTTCTCCCCAAACGGGGAAATACGTATTTACATGGAAATGCACGAGAAGCTACGTTGCGATGTGTCGCCGGTCCCGGCCCGGTGCTCGCCCCCCACCGGCCGGGGCCGGCCGTCCAGAGGGCGGCTGCGCCGGCGGCAGGACCCCACCGACACCACACGACGGCCGCGGAGACCGAGATGCGCGAGTTGGACTGGTTCGATGGACCCGAGCAGGAGGAACAGGCGACGGGTGCGCGCCCGCGCAGACGCCTGCTGCTGGTGCTGGCTGCCGTCCCCTGGCTGGTCGTCGCCGCGCTCCTCGCGCTCCCACTGGCCGACGGCCCCGGCGAACCCGCCGCACGGGACAGGCCCCCGGCCGATCGGCCGGCCACCCCGGCGTCCGACGAGCAGGACCCGGACGAGCAGGACCCGGACGAGCAGGACCCGACGGCAGCCGATGGCACCGCCGTCGCAGCGCCGGGGGGCACCGGCGCGTCCGCCCCCGACCCGGCGACGGTCGACGACCCGCGCGCCGAGGCGACGGCAGGTGCACCCGTGCTCACCCTGGAGGAGCTGCGCGGGCGGTGGAGGGTCGCACCCGGACAGGAGGAGTTGGCCTCCTTCGCCGTCATCATGGCCCGGGCGCACCTCAGCGGGGTTGGGCCCCGCCTGGAGATCGAGGGGGCAGCACCGGCATCGACCACCTACGCCGAACACCTGCTGGTCGAGGCCGTCGAACACCCGAGCTCCGACACCGCGGTGGTCACCGTCCTGGCCATCGTCCTGGTCGACGATGCGACGGAGCCCACCGCGGTGCGGTTGCGCCGGCTGGCCGTACCCATGGCGATCGGCGATGGGCCTCCCGCGCCCGCGGGCACACCCTGGGAGCTTCCCGCACCACACATCCCCGCTGCGCCGTCCGCTGCGCTGGAACCGGTCGAGGATGCGGACCTGGTGCGCGCCGCCGACACCGCCCTGGCGGTCGCGGGGCTCGGCAGCCTCCGCACCACGGGGCTGTCGACCGCACCGGGCTGGCCCTACATCGCCACCACGGTCGATCCCGACGGGGCCGAAGGGTCCGTCTGGCTGCGTCGCCACCTCGACGGGCTGGTCGTGGCGGGGAGCACGCTGGCCGGTTCACCGGCCGAGGAGGAGCAGCAGTGAGCAACCTGCCCCCAGCCGCCACGACACGGCCTCGCCAGGTCCGCCCCGTCGGTGACGATCCTGCGCGGGTGGCAGGCCTGCTCGTCGCCGCGTGGACCGAGGTCAGACGGGGACAGCGGCCGCTGCACCAGTTGCATCCGCTGCTGTCACCCGCCACGCGACGGCGCTTGGCCGCGCAGATACTGCCGCGTGCGACATCGCCAGCCCCACCGACGCGGGTGCGCAAGGTGATCACCCGGCACCCCGACGCCCAGGTGTGTGAAGCCGTCGTGCTGGTGGAGACCGACCGGCGGGTGACAGCCGTGGCGGTACGCCTGGAGCGGCACCTGGGACGCTGGCGGGCCGTGGAGCTCACGGCGCCGGAGTCCGGCCTGACGGCGCTGCCGACCTCGTCACTGCCCGCCGGCTACCGCCGCCGGGATGCCTTCGACGAGGTCGAGGAGGAGCAGCGCCGGCTCGCCGTGGAGGCCTGATCCGCCCCGCTCACGCGGCGCCGTGGCAGCGCTTGTACTTCTTGCCGCTGCCGCAGGGGCACGGGTCGTTGCGACCGACCTTCTCCTCCGCGGTGTAGGTCGATCCCGCCGCGACCTTGCGCACGGTCGAGCCGTCATCACGCTTCTCCACCTCACGACCGCTGTCGTCGGTCGTGGCGGTGGCACCATCGCCCACGGTGTAGCTCGAGCTGCCGGCACCCCCACCGCCGGAGCGGTAGGTGAGCTGCCCGCCACCGCCGCGCTCCTTCAGCGGGATCGCTGCAGCGACACGCGCGGTCGCGCCACCACCGGACCCGGCTGCAGCCGGCGCGCTGGCCGCCGTTGCGGCCGCGCTCGCCGCGGTGACCGACGGCCCGGCCTCGGCCGCCGCCTGCCGCTCCGCGGCCGGTCGGGTCGCTGGATCCTCACCACTGATCGGCAGCCGGAAGAAGTAGGTGACCGCCTCCTCCTTGACCCCACCCATCATGATCGCGAAGGAGTCGTAGGCCTCGCGCTGGTACTCGGTCAACGGGTCGCGCTGGCCCACGGCCCGCAGCCCGATCCCGTCACGCAGGGCATCCATCTCGTAGAGATGCTCGCGCCACTTGCGGTCGACCACGGTCAGGATCACCCGCCGCTCGATCTCGCGCATGACCTCCTCGCCGCCGACCTCCTCCACACGCCGTTCGTAGGCGGCGAGGATGTCGGCGGTGAGCTCCTCGATCAGCTGATCGCGGTCGATGCGCTCGAGGTCGATCGCGGTGACGTCGTAGGTGTGATCGTAGACCTGCTCGAGGCGGAGCTGGAGGTCGTCCAGCGCCCACTCCTCGGGGTAGACGCCGGGAGGACAGAACTCGTCGACCAGCCCGGTGACGGTGTCGGCGAGGTAGCGCTCTGCGAGGTCGGCGACCTCCTCCATGTCGCCGTCGAGCAGATCCTGGCGCTGGCCGTAGACCACCTTGCGCTGCTCGTTCATCACGTCGTCGTACTTGAGGACGTTCTTGCGGCGGTCGAAGTTGATGCTCTCGACCTGGCCCTGGGCGTTCGCGACGGCCTTGGAGACCCACTTGTGCTCGATCGGCACGTCCTCGGGGATCTTCAGACGGGTCATGATCTTGTCGACCGCGGAGGCGTTGAACAGCCGCATCAGGTCGTCCTCGAGGGAGAGGAAGAAACGGCTCTCCCCCGGGTCGCCCTGCCGACCCGAGCGTCCGCGCAGCTGGTTGTCGACGCGCCGTGACTCGTGGCGCTCGGTACCGATCACGTACAGGCCGCCGACCTCCTTGACCCGCGCCGCCTCGTCGCTGAACTGCGGGGCGAGCTGGTCGAGGTGGCGGGTGAGCGCGTCCTGGTACTCCTCCTCGCTGGCCTCGGTGCCGACCTCCTCACGGGCACGGTCCTTGGCGACCTCCTCGGCGTTGCCGCCGAGCACGATGTCGGTCCCGCGACCGGCCATGTTGGTGGAGACCGTGACCGCACCGAGCCGGCCGGCCTGGGAGACGATCTGGGCCTCACGGGCGTGGTTCTTGGCGTTGAGGACCTCGTGGGGCACGCCGCGCTTGGTGAGCATGCGCGCGAGCCGCTCGGACTTGTCCACCGAGGTGGTGCCGATCAGCATCGGCTGGCCCTCGGCGTGGCGCTCCTCGATCTCCGCGGCGACGGCCTCGAACTTCGACTCCTCGGACTTGTAGATCAGGTCCGCGGCATCCTCACGTACGACCGGGCGGTTGGTCGGCACCTCGACGACCCCCAGGTCGTAGATCTCGAGGAACTCCGCCTCCTCGGTCTTGGCCGTGCCGGTCATGCCCGCGAGCTTGTCGTAGGTGCGGTAGTAGTTCTGGAGGGTGATCGTGGCGAGCGTCTGGTTCTCGTCCTTGATCTTCACCCCCTCCTTGGCCTCGATCGCCTGGTGGAGGCCCTCGGAGTACCGGCGCCCGGCGAGCACACGCCCGGTGTTCTCGTCGACGATCTGGACCTCGCCGTCGGTGACGATGTACTCGCGGTCGCGCTTGTAGAGCTCCTTGGCCTTCAGCGCGTTGTTGAGGTGGTGGATCAGGGGGGTGTTGACCGACTCGTACATGTTGTCGATGCCGAGCAGCTTCTCGACCTTGAGTACCCCCTCCTCGGTGACCGCCACGGTGCGCTTCGCCTCGTCGATGACGTAGTCGCCGGTGGCCTGCCCGGGCGCGTCGCCCTCCTCGCCCCGGCTGAGGTTGGGTGCGACCCGTCGGGCGAAGATCTGGTAGAGGTTGGCCGACTGTTCGGCCGGCCCGGAGATGATCAGCGGGGTACGGGCCTCGTCCACCAGGATGGAGTCGACCTCGTCGACCAGGGCGAAGTGGTGGCCACGCTGGACCTGCTTGGCCTTGTCCAGGGCCATGTTGTCCCGCAGGTAGTCGAACCCGAACTCGTTGTTGGTGCCGTAGGTGATGTCCGCCCGGTAGGCCTCACGCTTCTCGGCCTTGGTCTGGCCGGAGAAGACGACGTTGACCGTCAGCCCGAGGAAGCGGTGCACCCGGCCCATCCACGCCGCGTCACGCTTGGCGAGGTACTCGTTGACCGTGACGATGTGGACCCCGCGACCGGTGAGCGCGTTGAGGTAGACCGGCATGGTCGAGGTCAGCGTCTTGCCCTCACCGGTCTTCATCTCCGCGATGTTGCCGCCGTGCAGGGCGGCCCCACCGAGCACCTGCACGTCGTAGGGGCGCTCGCGCAGCACACGCCAGGCCGCCTCACGAGCGACCGCGAAGGCCTCGACCTGCAGGTCGTCGAGGATCTCCCCGTCGGCCAGACGGGCTTTGAACTCCGCGGTCTTGGCCTGCAACCGGTCGTCGCTGAGGGCCGCCATCTCGTCGGCGCGGGCGTTGACCGCCTCGACGACCTTCTGGAGCTCCTTGGTCCGGCGGCCCTCGCCCGCGCGGAGGATCTTGTCGAGCACAGGTGGCACGGTCGTCCCTCATCGTCGCCGGGGGCGTCCAGCTCCCGGCGGCTGCCGACGGGCAGGCCACCGAGCGGACGTTGGTGACATGCGATGGTACGGGTCCGGGCGCGCATGTACGCAGCCGTCCCACAGACGCACGCACCCGGCCACGGGTCCGAGACGGCGTGGCCGGGTGCTACAGGGGTGCGATCGCGGTGGACCGGGCCCTGGATCCGGGCTCAGCCGGACAGTCCGTCAACGGCCAGTTCCTCGACGGGCACCGCTGCGGCAGCGGGCGGTGCCTGGGCGGCATCCCGCCGCGGCTTCGACACCAGCTTGGTCTTGAGCTTGCGGACCTGGCGCGCGAGTTTGGCCTCGGTCCGGTCGATCGCCGTGAGCGGGTCAGGGCCCGTCGCGCTGGCACGCAGGTACTGGCCCTTGGCGTGCAGCGTCGCCTCGCAACGCACACGCTCCTCGATGCGTGGGTTCGTCTCCTCCGAGAAGACCACCTCCAGGTCGATGAACCGGTCGAACATCCGGCTCACACGGGAGAGCTTCGCGATCGCCTCGTCCCGGATCCGGGGCGTGACGTCGAGGTTGGTTCCCTTCACGGTGACCTGCATCGATCCTCCTGTCCCACGACCACCCGAGAGGGGTCGTGTCCGCGGGCCGCGCCGAGCTGCGCGGCGGTCACGCCAGCGCGCGGGCGGTCTCCCAGGAGGGTGGCTGCACGCGCGCGTGGCGTCGTGCCCACCGAGGCGGTCACCCACCCCGGTGCGGACCGGTTCCGAGGGATCCGGCGGGGACCCATCGCCCCGGCCTGACCGGCGACGGTAGGCCGGGCCAGGCCAACGATGCGAGGGTCGTTGGACCTACTGCACGCTGCATGCGTCCCACCGCGCAGGGTCGCCGTGGTCCTCGGCCGCGCCACGACGCGCACACCGTGGAGATCACCGCTCGACCGCGCCGAGGGCGTGGGTCCCTGCCCGTGCCAGCACCGCGAGGTGGAGACGCCCCGCCCCGGCGGCACGCAGGCACCCCCCCGCCCGCCAGGCGGTCGCGCCGGTGGTCAGGATGTCGTCGACCAGCAGCACGTCGGTGCCGGGCAGCCTGCACAGGGCCCGGTAGCGATCCCGCCCGGAGGACGACGGCCGTGCCGACAGCAGCGGGACAGCGGGCAGCTCCAGCCGTGCCGCCACCAGACGACCCAGGGTGCGGGCGTGGTCAGCGCCGCGGTGCCGTGCCCGTGCCCTCGGGGTCGTCACCCAGGTGACCACGTCCACCTGCGGAGCGACCTCCGTGAGCCGGGCCAGCAGCGGGGCGGCCAGGCCGGGCCAGGCGGCCTCGACCGCGCCGAGCTTGGCCGTGACGAGCGCAGCGGCCACGACACCGCCGTAGTCGTAGGCCGCGGTGACCGCATCGATCGGCGCGTCCGTGGGCCAGCACGCATGCGCAGCGCCACGCGGTGCCGCACACCGTGAGCAACCCCGTCCCAGGAGCCGGACCTGCTCCTGACACCCGCGACACCAGGGCGTGCAGCCACGCCGTCGACACGCCAGGCAACGTGGTGGCGCCAGCAGATCGGCCACAGCGGCCATCGGCCAGGGGGTCATCACCTGCCGGGGGACGGATCGCGGGCGCATGCCCCAGGGTCGCACCGGTGCTGACGTGCCGCGTCGCGGGCACCACGCAAGCTGTGGACATCGCCTCAGCGCGGTGGCGATGCTTCCTCGACCAGCATCACGGGGATCCCGTCGCGGACGGGATAGCGCAGGCCGCACGCCGTGCACAGCACCACGTGGCGTCGTTCCTTGTGCTCCACCTCGCCGCGGCAGGCCGGGCACACCAGGATCGCGAGCAGTCGTTCGTCGAGAGGCACGGCGCGCTCCAGTCGGGTGGGCCAGGCGGACAGGCTACGAGATGCCCGTGTGTCGGTCACGCTGGTGTGGTTACGGCCGCGGACCAGACTCGAGGCGCGTCGCCTCCGCTGCCAGGGTGTCGTTGAGCCAGGTGTCCCCCACGGCAGGATCGGGATCGATGGCCGCCCGGAGCAGGCGGTAGTAGCGCAGCAGCGCCGCATCGTCGCGCCCCTCGCACAGCACCACCAGGCCGGGCATGTTGGACGACGCCCGTACGAGCACCCAGCCGTCGGGGAACTCCGCCCGGATCCCGTCGACCCGGATGACCTCCTCCGCACTGGCCAGGGACACGATGCGCGCCGCGATGCGCTCGACCGCGGCTTCCTTGGCGGTGTCCGGGCAGGGCGCCTGCATCGTGGGGCTCGAGCGGTACCGCGGGAGTTCGTCGACCAACGAGGACAGTGGGCGGCCGGCTGCGCCGATCACCGCGGCGAGCCGCAAGCCTGCGTGGATCGCATCGTCGAAACCGAAGTGGTCGACCGCGTCGAAGATGTGGCCACTGCGCTCACCGGCGAAGGGCGCCTCCAACGCCTGCATCTGCTGCTTGATGTGGGAGTGTCCCGTCCGCCCCATCACGGGATGTCCACCCGCGGCACGGACCACGTCGCCGACCAGCCGGGAACACTTGACGTCGTAGAGGATCGTGCTGTCCGGACGGCGGGCCAGCACATCCCGGGCCAGCAGGGCGACGACGCGGTCGGCGTAGACCACCTCCCCACGACCATCGGAGACCCCCAGTCGATCGCCGTCACCGTCGAGGGCCACACCCAGATCAGCGCCGTGCTCGAGGATCGCCGCCGAGAGCTGCCGCCGCGCGTCCAGCACCTCCGGGTCGGGCTCGTGGTTCGGGAACCGCCAGTCGAGCTCGAGGTTGATGGGGATGACATCGTGACCGGCCGCGGCGAAACCGGCCGCCGCGATCGGGCCGGCGATGCCGTTGCCACCGTCGACGACCACCCGGAGGCGGGCGGAGGCGGGGCTGCGGCGGGCCACATCGTCGATGTACTCCGCGGTCACGCTGTGCTCGAGATAGGTGCCGCGTCCCCGTGCGAAGTCGCCGCTGTTCGCGAGTTGGTGCAGCTCGCCGATGCCCTCGGACCCCAGGGTGGTGGAAGCAGCGGTGGACAGCTTGAACCCCGCCCAGCCGTTGGGGTTGTGGCTGGCCGTCACCGCCACGGCCGCAGGGACGTCGAGGTGGTGCTGGGCGAAGTACACCATCGGCGTGGTCGCCAGACCCAGCGCCACCACCTCCCGACCGGTCGACAGCAGCCCCTCGATCAGGGCACCGGCGAGCACCGGGGCGTAGGCACGGCTGTCATGGCCGACGACGACGGCCGTGATCCCACGCCGGTCGAGTGCGGTGCCGAACGCCCGGCCGAGCACGTTCGCCCCGAAGGGCGTCAACATGCCGGGGTCGAAGTCCATCGGGCCCGCCACCTCACCTCGCACGTCGGAGGATCGGAACACCCCCTCGGGCGGCGCGGCACGCAGGTGGGAGACCGCGTCGTGGCCACTGCCGGGCAGCGGGTAGGGCCAGACGTCGTCGGGGGTGATGTCCAAGAGGGGTCCTAGGTGTGGGGTCCGCCGGGGCCGGAACGAGAGGTCCGGGCCACGCCTGCCCCGGGTGGCGCCCCGTGCGCGTCGTCCTGATCGCGACGATCGGGGACCACGTGCTCCATCGGTTCCCCCGGGAGATGGCGGCCGATGTAGCGCTTCCGCGTCCGCCCCTCCTCCTTCCAGTACGCGTACCAGTAGGGACCGTGCGGACAGCTGGTGCACCCCCGTTTGCCGCATCTGACCTCCTCCTGTCGGTAGGTCAGGTTCGGTGGAAGTCCGGGCTCGTGGCGTGGATGACCGTCCACATGAAGGAGCAGACCTCGCACGAGGATCAGCAGCCGACGCAGCTCGTACTCATCGAGCCGTCGGATCTGCCGGGTCAGGCCACGGGGTAGTGACATCGTGCCGGCTTCCTCCCGTTCCGGCGTTCGCGCGGGGGTCTTATGTGCTGTCGGCCCGTAAGAAACCACATCAGCAGCGCTCCAGGGTGGAGGCGGCACCGATCCCCTACCGCGCCCCCCGCGAGCGGTCGGATGCTGGTGCGGCTGCGACCTCGGCGGCGGGTGCCGGGACGGCGTCCTCGGAGACGGCGTCGGGCACCGTACGCAGCGCAGCGGCGAGCACCGCCACGGTGCGATCGCCGCCGAGGTCGGCCGGCACCGTCCGCCGCGCATCCGGTCGACGATCGTCGTCCGGTCGGCGATCACGCAGCTGCCAGCCGTGGGGTGGGCGGGTACGTGCTGCGTGGACGGTGCACAGGTCGTAGGTCTGTGGCGCGTGATCGGGCGTCAGGGACCCCAACTCGACCTCGCGATCGGCGTAGGAGAAGCCCAAGGTTGCGGTGGCCGGTGCCCGGCACGCCGGGCGTGCACAGATCCGGCCGTCCCCGACCGGCGCATGGTCCGGTCGCTCACGATCGGACCATGCGTCAGCAGGGGCATCGCCGCCGGCGTGCCCGAGCATGGAGCTACCCCGGACGTCGTTCACGGGCGGAACGCTAAACCACAACGGTGTGCTTCGGCAAGCACCACGGGCGCGAGCCCCGCCTCGACCTCCGCGGGGCGTGAGCCACGATCCGCCCACGACCTCGCCATGGCAGCGGTCTTGGGGAACGCCGCTGCACCCAGGACGATGTTGTGATCTTGCGGCCGGCTGTACGCACCGACCCGGCGGTAGCCTGCGCCCATGGACGACCGGCACGCACGGCACCGACGACGACCGAGCGATCATCGGCGCCGTCCGACGGACGGCTACCGGGTGCGCGACCCGCTGGGCTTCGATCGTCTGGTCGACGATGCGCTCCGCTCGCTGCCCCCCCGTGTGCTCGCCCACCTCGAAGGGATCGAGGTGCACGTCGTGGAGACCCCGCCCACCGCGCCCCTCGGGACCTCCCACGCCGCGGTGGCCCTCGCCAGCTACCAGACGGTGCGGACAGGGCCCCGACGCGCACCTCGCCGAGGTGGCCGCCTGACCCTCTACCGACGTCCCCTCGAGGCACGCTCCCGTACCCGGCCCGAGCTCATCGCCCTGGTGCAGCAGGTGGTCGTCCACGAGCTGGCACACCACCTCGGCCTCGACGACGACGGCCTCGACGGGTTGGGCTGGAGCTAGGTGACGGTGAGGGACCTCATCCCTCAGTCGCCCGCCGCGCCGGGATCCTCGGGCGCATCCGGCGTGGCGGGGTCCTCGGTCTCATCCGCCTCCCCCGCATCACCCAACAGTCCCGAGCGGCCGACATCACCGGCGCGGGGACCGGCGGTGCCGAGCTGTGTGACCAGCCCCGGCCGTGGTACCGGCAGGAGCCCGCTGCCCGCCGTCGTCCAGCTCGCCGACGGGACGCCGGTCCCGGCGACGAGGTGGAGCGGCCCGTCGCCACCGTCCGAACCGACCCGACCGACCACGAGCTGTCCGGTGGTGGCGGTCACGAAGGCCGACCACCGTGCGCTCGGCGGGACCAGTTCCTCCAGCGCCACCGTCCGGGTGCTACCGGCAGGTAGCGCCAACCCCTGCAGCTCCGCGGGCTCGAGCGTGCGGACACCGTCGAACAGCGTGATGTCCACGCTGGCCGCCTCACCCTGCGGGTTGACCAGCCGCAGTCGGTCCCTACGGCGCTCGCTGGCGGTCCCCGAGACCACCCAGCGGTCGTCCGGCGACGCCCCGAGCTGCACCGAGATCCCCGTGCGTTGGACGTCGTCGACGCGACGCCGGACGCCTCCCGAGACCACGATCGGCACCCCGTTCGAGCGGGCGGTCACCGCCACCTCGCGCACGCCGTCGGGCAGGGTCCCCGTCAGATCGACCCGCCGGAGCTCACCGGCAGGCACGCTGACCTGGGTCAACCCGAGGGGGAGATCCCCGCCGTCCTCGCTGTGCAGGGTGAGCTCCACCTCAGCTGTGCGGTCGCCCCGGTTGACGACCCACAGCCAGCTGGAGGTCGCGTCGTCATCGACGGCCCACGGCACCGTCCACTCCTCCGCCGGCTGGTCCGTAGCCGTGAGGAGCGACGCGCCGTCGACACCACCGATGGCTGCACGCGCCACCTGGACGCCCTCCACCGCCACACGACCCGAGGTCACCTCGACCAGGGCCGCCAGATCAGCTCGCTCGGGGAGCACCGTGTTGACCACCACCTCGCGGACGGAGCCCGCCGCAACCGACAGGTTCTGCAGCACCAGCGGCGCCTGCGGGTCACCCGGGGTGGCGAACCGCACCGCGACACTGGCAGGACCCTCGTGCGGGTTCGCCAGCCGCAGCCGGGCCTCGTCACCGCCGGCGGTCGACAGTCCCGGCACGACCTGGGTCCGGGCCGAGCTCTCGGTGCAGCCGCCGGCCACGGTCGCGTCGGGGAAGCCCTCGACCCCCGCCAGCCGCCACTGACGGCTGACGGCGACCACGCCATCACGCCAACGGAGCCAGTTCGCCGCCGGTGTCTGCGCGCGGACCGCCCCGGTGCGTGCGTCACTGCCGGGGAACACGGCGGGCAGGGTCGTCGCCGTGCGGTCACCGTCCACGAGGTCGACACGCTCGAGCTGGGCGGGCGCGCTCCCTGCGCCCGGCGGACGTGCGGCGATGAGGGTGGCGACCGGTGGCGGCGACCCCGCGTCCCCGGTGGGACCGGCCGCGTCCTCGGTGGGATCGGGCGCGTCCTCATCGGCCGGATCGGCCGCGTCCTCCTCGGCAGCTTCGGCCTCATCGCCGGCATCTTCCGCGTCGTCGGCGTCTGCGATGTCCTCGTCGTCCGGCGACGGCAGCTCCGTGGCCGGCTCCCCGGGGGCACCGACCCCCACGGTGCACAGCGCCGCGCCCGCGCGCGGGTCGGTCATGGTCACGGCGGGGACCGTGGATTCCGTCGCCGCAGGCGGGCCGACCACCAGGTCGGCCACGAGCACGACCGCCAGGACACCGGCGAGCAGCGCGGTCGGCAGGACAGCGCGGTGGGCGTTCACGATCGCTGCTCCTCGTCGGCTCGGCCGGCCGCGCGCGCCCGTGCGGCCCGGGCGATGCCGGGTGGTCTGAGCACGAGGGAGAACACGAGCAGGAGCAGCACCGCCTGCACGGCCAGCGCCAGCTGCCGGGCACCCTCGCCGGTGTGGCGCAGCTCCACCTCGCCAGCGGGAACCTCACGGAAGACCACCGGGGAGCCTGGCTGCGGATCGACGCGTCGCCCATCCGCGCGCAGCTCCCAGCCGTCGTCCTCGGCCTCGGCGAGCAGCACGGCGCGATCGTCGATGCTGCCCTGCGCCCGACCGTTGCCGGTCGTGTCGAGGGCGGTGAGCTCGGCGTCGGCGGGCAGACCCCTGCCGTCCTCCAGCGCGGTGAGCGTCGCCGGGTCGACAGCTGCCACGCGCGGCAACCAGCTGGTGACCGCGTACAGCTCGCCGGAGGCCATCGGCTGCGGCTCCAGGCTGTTCTGCCCCAGTAGCGCGGTCGACAGCGCAGGATCACGCGCCCCGCTCGGCACGACGACGTAACGGATGCCCCACCTCCCGAGGTGGTTGGCTGCGCGCGGATCGCGTGCTTCGAGCAGATCCGCGATCGCCGCCTGGACCTGCCGCTGTGCCACCTCGGGCTGGCGCAGACCGTAGGCCGCCATCGTGGCACCCCGGCCGTCGACCACCTCGAAGGCGACCTCACCGTCCTCGGCGGCCAGCACCAGCACGCGGAAGGGTTCCTCCGCCACGGCTTCCGCGATCACGAAGGACGGCAGTGTCGGCTCCTCACGCACGTAGGTGTCGAAGGGTTCACGCACCAGGGCCCACGCCACCCCGCCGATGCTGACGGTCACCCCGAGCACCGCCACGAGTGCAGCGACCTGGCGCCAACCGAAGGCGTGGCGGGACAGGCGCCGAGCCCCGGTCGCGAAGGCCAGCGCGAAGGCCGCGGCGAAAGCGGCCGCGGTCAGCAGCAGCGGGATCCCCGCCCACACGCCGCTGTCGATCCGGTCCAGCCACCACGCGCCCGCGGCACCCAGCACCGCCGCCACCCACAGCCCGGAGACCAGCCCCTCGTTGCGTCGCCAGCCGAGCGTGACGCCCAGCAGACCGGCGAGCAGGAACCCGGCACCGGCGACGATCCCGGGGAACCCTCGCAGCGACGGGGACAGCAGCAGCCAGGACCACAGCGGATCCCCGGCGCGCTCGATGACCGGTGTCGCACCGAACAGCGGACCATCGGCCGCGAGCAGCGTCCGCGACCAGGGCAGGGTCAGCAGCACGGGAGCCACACTGGCGACACCCAGCCGCGCACCCAGCGAGATCCGCCAGTTGAGCTCCTGCGCAGGGGTGATCGTGATCACGGCGACGATCGCGCCGACCGCCAGTACCCCGAGCAGTACGGCGGGCTCGAAGGCACCTGCGACCGCGCCCAGCAGCCCGAAACCCGCCACGGCGCGCCATGCGCGGGCCGGGGAGGCGCTGCGCCGGGTCGCGGTGAGCAGGCCGGCGACCAGCCCCGGCAGGACGGCGAACACCACCAGCGCGCCGACCCGGCCGGTGATCAGGGCCGCCAGTGCCGGGGGTGAGAGGACGTAGGCCGTCGCCGCGACCACACGTGGGGGACGGCGGTCGCTGTAGGTCTGTGCGGCCCGCAACGCCAGCAACCACGCGACGACGAAGGGCAGGAGCAGCAGCGCACGCGAGGCGAGGTAGGACGAGTTGCCCAACACCAGCTGCAGCATGCCCAGCAGCGCCTGACTGGGCGCCGGCGGGAGCGCCGTGCCGAAGGCTGCGGCCTCGTGCCAGCTGGCGGCGTGATCGGCCAGGAAGACGCCAGCGCTGTCGGGCCAGGGCGCCAGCTCCCCACCGCGCAGCAGACCGGGTCGTAGCAGCTGCCAGGTCCCGGCGGCGACGATGACGGTGAGCAGCGTGCCACTGAGCAGCACGGGTCGCCGACGCGCGAGGGAGACCAGGCGTGCCGAGGTAGAGCGCGGCTCCGGGGCTGGTGCCGCGTGGTGGGAGGGCTCCGGCGCAGGATCGACGTCACCGCCCGCGACCCAGCTCGCCATCGCTTCGGCGTAGGCACGCACCCGTGGACCGAGATGGCCGAACAACTCAGCCAGCTCACGATCGGTACGCACCCGCCGGCCCTGGACCACACGCCGGTAGCGCAGGGTCTCGGGCACGTGGGTCAGGTTCCACAGCCAGGCACGCACGGTCTGCCACGCATCGGAGAACCGCCGGGTCAGCAGGAAGCCGACCACCTTGGCGAGCCCGACCAGGATGTAGAGCGGCACCACCAGCAGGAGCCGGGCGGCGCCGTAGTTCTTCAGCAGCGCCGCGAGGGTGTTGCGCTCGGCGAAGTAGCGGGGGCCGATGAACCGCGTCTGCCCGAGACGCAGGTAGTTGGCCGCCGCGCCGGCGTGCTCGGCGGTGGCGGTGGGCACCACCTCGATGTCATGACCGGCCAACCAGGCACGCCAGCACAGATCGAGGTCGTCACGGAAGACGTGGAAGCGACGGTCGAGGCCCCCGAGCTCGTCGAACACCGCGCGACGCACCAGCATGCCGGCGGTGGACACGAACAGCGCACGACGTTCCTGGTCGCGCTGCCCCTGGTCGAGTTCGCCCGGGTCCACGCCGGTGTCCACCCGACCCGTGATGTCGATGGTCGAACCGACGGCCTGCAGCTCCAACGAGTCGCCCCACGCGCGCAGCTTCGGCCCGACAGCGGCGAGACGCGGGTCCGCCTCCAACGCGGCGACGAGCTCGGCGATCGCGAGCTGTTCCAACTCGAGATCATCGTGGACCAGCAGGACGTAGGGGGCGTCACCGCCGGGCCGCGCGTCCAGCGCCATGGACACCGCTCCGCCGAAACCGAGGTCGCGATCAGCGACCAGGACGCGGTGCTCACCGAGCCGGTCGAGCAACAGCTCTCGGGAGCCATCGCTGCTGGCGTTGTCCACGGCGATGACCTCGACCGCGGGATGCGACTGTGCCGTCAGCGCGTCGAGGGTGCGCGGCAGCCACGGCAGGCCATCGTGGACGACGAGGACCGCGAGCACCTTGGCCGATGCGACGGTGGGGGTGGCCGACACGGTGTCCGCTTCCTCCTCCGAGGGTCGTGGAGGTCCGCGTCCGCGCGGTCGCCTCGACGCGCGGGCGGGTGGGGTGGGAGCCGAGCGCCCGGGACTGTGCCTGGACCCCGGGGCGGCGCTCGTGGGGCGCGTACCCGGCGCCGAGCTCTGCCTCCAGGGGGTCGGACGTCAGCGGCGTGCGCGTCGGGCGGAGGCTACCAGTCGGCCACCGGCGACCTACCGGCCGAGCGCGACGACACCTGACCGATCCCGGGGTCCGGATGGTGGGATCGACGAGCCCGACCGCACGGCCGGAGGCAGCTGCCCCGCCTCAGGCGGTCAGCCGCTTCGCCCGTCGACGCTCACGCTCCGAGAGTCCGCCCCAGATACCGAACCGCTCATCGTTGGCGAGCGCGTAGTCGAGGCACTCACCACGCACGGGGCAGGTCGCGCAGATGCGCTTGGCCTCGCGGGTCGAGCCGCCCTTCTCGGGGAAGAACGCCTCGGGATCCGCATCGAGGCACTTGGCCTCGAGCATCCAGACACGGTCGTCCGCGTCGAAGGCCAGCTTCGTGGATAGCTCGGCGATGGCTCCCACCCGCCACTCCTGCCTGCCGACAGCGGTGGAACTACACGGGTGGCATCCTGCACGAATGCTGCGCGATGGTCAAGCCCTGAACCACAAGGGGTGGTGGAGACGGGGGCGGGCGACCACGACAACTGGTGGTACCGGGAGCGAGGCCACAGGACGGAGCCCGCGCCGGCGGGGCGCGGGCTCGGTCGGTTTCGATGGCGCGCGGTCGGGCGGCCGACCGGCGCGGCTGCCTACACCAGGCCTTCGAGCGCCTCGCGCAACCGCAGGAGGCCATCACGCAGTCGGGACTTCGCCGTGCCCTCGGGGATGCCGAGTACGCGAGCGACATCGCGGTAGGTGTGACCACCGAAGTAGGCCAACTCGATGGCCTCGCGCTGCCGCTCGGTCAGCGACGCCAGGGCGCGGCGCACCTGCCAGTGGTCGAGGTTGACCTGCACCTCATCGGCGACGGCGTCGAAGGCCCGCGTCTCGTCACGACGCGAGACCCGGTCGTCGCGGTCGCGCGATGCCTGCTCGCTGCGGACCCGGTCCACCGCTCGACGGTGCGCGAGCGTGGTGATCCAGCCCGATGCGGTCCCCCGGTCGGGGTCGAAGCGGTCGGCCTTGCGCCACACCTCGACGAGCACCTCCTGGGTGACCTCCTCCGCGAGGGCGCGGTCACGCAGGACCCGGAGCGAGACGCCCAGCACCTGCGGCGACACGCGGTCGTAGAGGACGGCGAAGGCGCGTTGATCCGCACCTCCCACGGCGACCAGGAGCTCTTCGCTCGTCAGTTCGGCGTAGGCGCGGGTGGGGGTGGTCGTGCTGGGGGCCAGCGAGAGCTCGACGGCGGCCACGGTTCCTCCGGGTTCGGGAAGCGGTGCGGTAGGTCCGGCACACGGGTTCGGGTGCGCTGTGGGGCGCGAGCCCAACACCGGTGCGTGGGCGATGGGAGGATGGTGGCGGGCTGTATAGGTTCTGTCAAGCCAGCTGTACAGGTTCTTGTCGAGGTGTAATGCATCCGCGACCAACCCCGATGGCCCCGACAGAGGCCGGCGCGCGGCGCTCCCGATCGCGACGACAGCGCCCCTGGACCCCCCTACGCCCCGTACAGAGCGGCATCTCGTCCTGCTGTGCGACGTACACGGCCCCCAGGGCGCCGCAGGGTCCCGGGCCCGATCCGTGTCCATATCCGGGTGCAACCTCGACAGCTGCGCCGTGCAGCCACCGCACGGCCGGCGACGGGCTCACCGGGCGTCGACGGCCCCGATCGGCTCGTAGAGGGTGGTCCGCTGCCGTACCTGGCGTCCGGCCTGCTGCGCGGCCGCTTCGAGCTCCTCGATGCTCTTGCGCACCCCGTGGCCACTGCCGGCCATACGGGAGATCGTCTCCTCCATCAGGGTGCCACCCAGATCGTCGCAGCCCCCCTGCAGCAGCTCGACGCCACGCTCCAGACCGACCTTGACCCACGACAGCTGGACGTGATCGATCGCACCCTGGAGCAACAGCCGCGCGACCGCGTGGACCCGGCGGTCGTCCTCCCAGGTGGAGCCGGGCCGTGCCACCCCGGCGAGGTAGATCGGCGCCAACTGGTGCACGAAGGGCAGTGGCACGAACTCGGTGAACCCGCCGGTGCGTTCCTGGAGCTCGCGGAGCAGCTTGATGTGGGCGACCCAGTGCCGGGGCTCGTCCACGTGGCCGTACATCATGGTCGAGGAGGAGCGCAACCCGACCTCGTGGGCGGTGGTGACGACCTCGATCCACTGGGCGGTGGGCAGCTTCCCCTTCGTCAGGACCCACCGAACGTCGTCGTCGAGGATCTCGGCTGCGGTCCCCGGGATCGAGCCGAGCCCACGGCGTCGGGCTTCCTCGAGCCACTCGCGGATGGAGATCCCCATCCGTGTCGCCCCGTTGACCACCTCCATGGGGGAGAACGCGTGGATGTGCATCTGCGGGAGGCGCTCACGCACGGCGTCGAGGACCGAGAAGTAGTAGTCACCCGGGAGGTCGGGGTGGATCCCGCCCTGCATGCACACCTCCGTGGCACCGAGGTCCCATGCCTCCTCGGCCCGATCGGCGAGCTGGGTGAGCGACAGCGTGTAGGCATCCGGGTCGTCGCGACGCTGCGCGAAGGCGCAGAACCGGCAGCCGGTGTAACAGACGTTGGTGAAGTTGATGTTGCGGTTGACGACGTAGGTGACCGTGTCCCCGACCCGGTCGGCGCGGACCTCGTCCGCGGCGCGGGTCAGGGCCTCGAGTTCCACGCCCGAGGTGTCGAACAGCAGCAGCGCCTGCGCGTCGTCGAGCACGGCGCCCGCCTGCGCCGTGGCGAGCGCGGCGGCCACGTCCCGGCGGATCGTGCGACGGGCCGGGCCCTCGATCCGCGGTGCGTTGGCAGCCAGCACCCCGTCAGCGATGACGTGCACGTCGCCGAACACCGCCCGGTGGAGATCGTCATCAGCCGCCGCGGAGCGCGCGTTGCTCCCGTCGGCCGCCGATCCCCGTGCGCCGTCTCCGTCCGCGGCGCCGTCCTCGTCCGCAGGCGCGCCCACGGCCTCCTCGGCGTCCATGACCGCCGCCATCCGCGCCGTCACCGCGCCGGAGATGACCTCCGGGTCCTGCCACGGCTGACCGACCGGTCGCACACCCGCACGGGCGAGACCGCGCGCATCCATCAGCGCCCCCACCGGTCCGCGCATCCGGCCCGCCAGCCAGGGATCGGGCATCGTCGCCTGCTCGGGGTAGACGGGCAGGCGCTGGGTCAGGACGAAGCCCTCCTCGGCGGAGCGGCGGGTGAGCTCGTCGAGGTGGGGCCAGGGCGCTTCGGGGTTGACGTGGTCGGGGGTCACGGGCGAGATCCCGCCCCAGTCGTCGATGCCGGCACGCAGCAGCACCGGGAAGGCGTCCGGCGACAGGTTGGGTGGGGCCTGCAGGTGAACGGTCGGCCCCAGCACGATCCGGGCCGCGGCGATGGTGGCCAGCAGCTCCTCGAAGGTGGGCTCCGGGTGGTCGCGCATCGCCGTATCGGGCTTGGCCCGGAAGTTCTGGACGATCACCTCCTGGAGATGGCCGTAGCGCCGGTGGACGTCCCGCAACGCCAGGAGCGTGTCGGCTCGTTCACCCAGGGTCTCCCCGATCCCGATCAACAGCCCCGAGGTGAAGGGCACGGACAACCGGCCCGCGTCCTCGAGGGTGCGGAGCCGACGGGCCGGTTCCTTGTCGGGCGCCTGGAAGTGGGCGTTGCCCTTCGCGAGCAGCCGCTCGGAGGTGGTCTCGAGCATGATGCCCATGGAGGCGGACACCTGCTTGAGGGTCGCGAGGTCGGCCCAGCTCATCACCCCGGGATTGAGGTGTGGGAGCACACCCGTCTCCTCGATCACCTGGATCGACACGGCACGCAGGTACTCCAGGGTGGTCTCGTACCCCCGGGCGGCCAGCCACTCCCGCGCGGCGGGGTAGCGGTCCTCCGGCTTGTCGCCGAGGGTGAACAGCACCTCGGTACAGCCCGCGGCCTGACCGGCCCGAGCCACCTCGAGGACCTGCTCGGGCGACATGAAGGCGGGCAGGTCCTGTTTCGGTGGCCAGGCGAAGGTGCAGTAGCCGCACGCATCCCTGCACAGGTGGGTGAGCGGGACGAACACCTTGCGCGAGTAGGTGACCCGCCGGCGGCCGTCGGGGGCCCGGCCCCAGGCGCCCTCGGCGTACCACGGTGC
>JAWLFQ010000132.1:0-4216 GCA_041685505.1 Nitriliruptoraceae bacterium | reverse complement strand
ACGACAAGTTCATCCCGCCGCCAGACGAGCGGGACCTGCGTGAGGTGATCGACTGATGGCGATCGACCCCGGCACCGAAGCCAACCTCTCCGACGACGCCCTCGAGCTGTTCGTCGAGGGCGCCGACTGGGAGTCCGTCGTCGACGCCGTCGAGGACGAGAAGATCACCATCAACATGGGGCCGCAGCACCCCTCCACCCACGGGGTGCTGCGGATGGTGCTCGACCTCGACGGGGAGACCGTCACCAAGCTCACCCCCATCGTCGGCTACCTGCACACCGGCATCGAGAAGAACGCCGAGGTGCGGACCTGGGTGCAGGGCACCACCTTCTTCACCCGGATGGACTACCTGGCGCCGCTGTTCAACGAGACGGCCTTCTGCCTGGGTGTGGAGAAGATGCTCGACATCGAGGTCCCGGAGCGCGCCCAGGCCGTGCGGGTCATCCTCATGGAGTTCAACCGCATCGCCTCCCACCTGGTGTGGCTGGCGACGGGTGGCATGGAGCTCGGCTCCACCACCATGATGGTCTTCGGTTTCCGTGAGCGTGAGCACGTGCTCGACCTGTTCGAGTCCCAGTCCGGTCTGCGGATGAACCACGCCTACATCCGTCCGGGCGGGCTGGCACAGGACGTCACCGAGGACTTCGTCGAGCGCTGCGAGTCCCTGCTCGAGCTGCTGCCCCGCAAGATCGCGGAGTACGAGGACCTGCTCAAGCGCAACCCCATCTGGAACGACCGGTTGCGCGGGATCGGCCCCCTGGATGCCGACACCGCGCAGGCCTACGGCATCACCGGCCCGCTGCTGCGTGCCGCCGGGGTGCCCTGGGACCTGCGCAAGGCCCAGCCCTACTCCGGCTACGAGCAGTACGACTTCGAGGTGCCGACCGACACCGCCGCCGACGCCTACTCCCGCTTCCTGCTGCGGATCGAGGAGATGCGCCAGTCCATGCGCATCATCCGTCAGGCCCTCGATCGCCTCCCCGGCGGGCCGGTGATGGTTGCGGACAAGAGCATCGCCTGGCCCTCACAGCAGTCGCTGGGGGTGGATGGCATCGGCAACGACCCGGAGTACATCCGCCACATCATGGGTGAGTCCATGGAGTCGTTGATCAACCACTTCAAGCTCACCACCCAGGGCTTCACGGTGCCGGCCGGCCAGACCTACGTGCCGGTGGAGTCGCCGCGCGGTGAGCTCGGCTACGCCATCACCTCCATCGGAACCAACAAGCCCTACCGCGTGCACGTCCGCGAGCCCAGTTTCGTCAACCTCCAGGCGGCCGACGTCATGGCCCGCGGCCAGTCGGTCGCCGACGTGGTCGTGGTCGTCGCGAGCCTCGACCCGGTGATGGGCGGCGTCGACCGCTAGCCCGCACGCCTTCCCGTCGATCCACACTCCCACCTCCCCGAGGAGCACCGCACCGATGCCGATCTCGGACGCCACGCGCGACGAGGCGCGACACATCATCGCGCGCTACCCCGTCGCGCGCGCTGCCCTGCTGCCCCTGCTCCACCTCGTCCAGGGCGAGGAGGGCTACGTCAGCGAGGACGGCATCGCCATGTGCGCGGAGCTGCTCAGCCTCACCAAGGCCGAGGTCGGCGCAGTGGCGACCTTCTACACGATGTACAAGCGCGAGCCCTTCGGCGACTACCTGCTCAGCGTGTGCACCAACCCCACCTGCCGGATGCAGGGCGGCGGCGAGATCTACGAGGCCTACCTCGAGCGCTGCGGCGGCCACATCGACCGCGACGGTGCGGGGGTGATGGTCGAGCACGCCGAGTGCCTCGGCATCTGCGACGCCGCCCCCGTGGTCCAGATCAACTACGAGATGTACGGGCCCGTCACCACCGAACAGGCCCTCGAGCTGCTGGACAAGGCCAAGGCCGGTGAGCCCCCGGCCTCCAACCGCTCCGGCGAGGTTCCCCCCTCGATCCGGCAGGTCCACCGGGAGTTCTCCGGCATAGAGGACACCTTCGGGGCGCAACTGGTGGAGGCCGCGAAGCTGCAGGCCGCGGCCGAGACCCCGCCGTCCTACCGCTCCGCGGAGACCGACATCCCCGTGACCCACCCGGGTGGTGACCCGGCCGGCCACGGCGGCGCCGCCTTCCGCGAGGTGGCCGCCCTCGACCTGATGGGGATCGGCGGTACCGGTGGCGACGACGATGCCGGGGCTGCCACCCCTGGCGCCGGTGACCGGGTCGAGGACGAGGTCCTCGAGGAGGTCGCCGCCGTCGCCGACGTGCCGGGTGACCTGGCCAGAACGCGCCGGGGGGAGGGCAAGGACGCCGTCCCTGCCCGCAAGGACCAGCCACCGCTCGAACCCGAGCAGGGGGCGACCCCGCCTTCCGCGGCGGGTGGTGACCGCACCACCGGCAACGACGCGCGCGGCGCTGGTGGCACGGACACCGGCGACGACACCGAGGAGTCCTGACATGAGCGAGACCGGTGTGATCGTCGCGATGTCGGAGCGCTACGGCGTCGACGGCGTCGACGACATCGAGGTGTACGAGCAGCACGGTGGCTACGAGGGCCTGCGCGCGGCGCTGGAGCTCGAGCCGAGCGTGATCATCGACCGCGTCAAGGAGGCCGGGGTCCGTGGCCGCGGCGGCGCCGGGTTCCCCACGGGGATGAAGTGGTCCTTCGTCGCCCAGGGGACGGGCAAGCCCGTCTACATCGTGTGCAACGCCGACGAGGGCGAA
This sequence comes from Nitriliruptoraceae bacterium, assembly GCA_041685505.1. Classification (GTDB taxonomy): domain Bacteria; phylum Actinomycetota; class Nitriliruptoria; order Nitriliruptorales; family Nitriliruptoraceae; genus T1Sed10-7. The sequence goes on along the minus strand of JAWLFQ010000132.1, from coordinate 1,519 downwards.
CCGGGCACCTTCAAGGACCGGCCGCTGATGGAGAACGACCCCCACCAGTTGGTCGAGGGGATGATCGTCGGCGGGCTCGCCATCAACTCCGAGCAGGGCTACATCTACCTGCGCGGGGAGTTCCGCCACGCCGGCCGCCAGCTGTCGAAGGCGATCGCCCAGGCCTACGAGAAGGGCTACCTCGGCGCCGACGTGATGGGCTCCGGCAAGCGCTTCGACCTCACCCTGCACCGCGCCGCCGGTGCCTACATCTGCGGGGAGGAGACCGCCCTGCTCGACTCCCTGGAGGGCAAGCGTGGGCAGCCACGGCTGCGGCCGCCGTTCCCGGCGGCGAAGGGGCTGTTCAGCTGCCCCACCACGGTCAACAACGTGGAGTCGATCGCGGCCGTGCCCTTCATCCTGCGGCACGGGGTCGAGTGGTGGACCCAGTGGGGCACGGAGAAGTCGACCGGTCCCAAGCTGATCGGGATCTCCGGCGACGTCGCCAACCCGGGCAACTACGAGGTGCCCATGGGCATCTCCATGCGCGAACTGATCGACATCGCCGGCGGGATGAAGGACGGCCACGAGCTCAAGTTCTTCTGCCCCGGGGGTTCCTCCACACCGCTGCTGCCGGCCGAGGCGATCGACACCGACTACACCTACGAGGCCGTGATGGAGGCGGGCTCGATGCTCGGCACCGGCGCGGTGATGATCTACTCCGACCAGCGGTGCGTGGTCGACGCCGTGCTCGGGTGGACGGAGTTCTACGAGCACGAGTCCTGCGGCAAGTGCACGCCCTGCCGTGAGGGCGGGTACTGGCTCACCCAGGTCCTGCGTCGCCTGGAGACCGGCAGCGGGGAGATGTCCGACCTCGCGGTGCTCGAGGACGCCTGCAGCAACATCGCGGGCCGGAGCTTCTGCGCGCTCGGCGACGCCCTGACCTCGCCGATCGTCGCGGGGCTCCAGCACTTCCGCGACGAGTTCGAAGCCCATGTGCGCGAGGGACGCTGCCCTCTGGGCGTCAACGAACCGCGTCACGACATCCCCATGCTCGCGGTGCGCGCCCGCGATCACGGCAACGCGCAGGTCCCCGACTTCACGACCGAGCCGGCCGGGCAGGCCTGACGATGGCGGAGAACCCCGTGGACCAACAGGACCTCGTCACCTTCACGATCGACGGCCAGGAGATCAGCGTGCCCAAGGGCACCCTGATCATCCGGGCCGCGGAGCAGCTGGGCACGATCATCCCGCGGTTCTGCGACCATCCCCTGCTCGACCCCGTCGGTGCCTGCCGTCAGTGCGTCGTCGAGGTGGAGGGGCTGCCCAAGCCCATGATGGCCTGCACCACCACGGTGATGCCCGACAAGGCCGTCAAGACCCACCTCACCTCCGAGCTGGCCCGCAAGGGCCAGGAGGGCACCCTCGAGTTCCTGCTGGTCAACCACCCCCTCGACTGTCCCATGTGCGACAAGGGCGGGGAGTGCCCGCTGCAGGACCAGGCGCTCAAGCACGGCGCCAACACCTCCCGCTTCGTGGA
>JAWLFQ010000051.1:0-17391 GCA_041685505.1 Nitriliruptoraceae bacterium | reverse complement strand
CCGGCGCGCACCGCCGCGGTCAGCCCGAGCCGGTGGTCGGCGAGCCCGCGGTCCACCACCTCGACGCTGTAGTCGACCATCGCGCGGTTGACGTCCGGTTCCAGCACCGCGACCCCGAACAGCCGGCACTCGTCCAGGATCATCCGGCGCGGGTACATCCCGGGATCATGGGTGAGCAGCCCGGCCATGAACTCCGGGAACACGTGCGCCTTGAGGAACGCCGAGCGCTCCGTGGGCACGGCGAAGGCCGCGGCGTGGGCCTTGCAGAACCCGAAGGAGGCGAAGGAGGCCAGCTGGTCCCACACCTGCTCCGCGTCCGCACGGCTGACACCGCGGTCCGCAGCCCGTGCGAGCACCCATGCCCGGATCGTGGGGCGCTTGCGTTGGTCGGAGAGCTGGCGGCGCAGCAGGTCGGCGTAGGCCAGGTCACAGCCGGTCAGCGCCGCGAGCACCCCCATCACCTGCTCGTGGTAGACGATCACGCCGTAGGTCTCCGCCAGCACACCGGCGAGGCTCGGATGGGCGTAGGTGGTCGGCTCCGTGCCGTGCCGACGGGCGACGTAGGGGGTGACCATGTCGGCCTTGACCGGGCCGGGACGGAACAGCGAGATCTCCGTGACCAGGTCCCCGAACCGGTCGGGCTGCAACCGGCCGAGCAGCTCGCGCTGACCGGGGGACTCGATCTGGAACATCCCGACCGAGTGGGCGGAGCGGATCAGCGCGTAGGCGGCAGGGTCCCCCGTGGGCACGTGGTCGAGGCTCAGACGCCCGTGATCGTCGCGGCCGGGCAGGGCCGGGTCGCTGTCCCGGGTGGGGAGGTGGTCCTCGGTGCCGTTGACCAGCTCCAGACAGTGGCGCATCGCCGACAGCATCCGTACGCCGAGCACGTCCAGCTTGAGCAGTCCCAGGGCGGCGACGTCGTCCTTGTCGAACTGGCTCATCGCGTAGCCGTGGGCGGAGCGTTCCATCGGGGTGCGGGTCGCCAGCTCCACGTCGCCGAGCAGGATCCCGCAGGGGTGCATCGCGAGGTGGCGGGGGAAGCCGTCGATGCGCTCCACCACGTCCAGCAGGGTGTCGAGCTGCCCGCCATCGAGGTTGGAGCGCTGCAGTTCGGGCAGGTTCCTGACGATACGCCGCACGTCGCGGGCGCGGGCGTGGGTGAAGCTCGAGGCGATGACGTCGAGCTCCTCGCGGGGCAGGCCGAGCACCTTGCCGACCTCACGCACGGCCATGCGGGCCTGGAAGGTCTCCACCATCGCGAGCGTCGCGGTGCGCTCCTCCCCGAAGCGGGCCATGACCAGGTCGTAGACGTCCTCGCGCCGATGCGACTCCACGTCGAGGTCGATGTCGGGGAGCTCGTCGCGGTAGGGGTTCATGAAGCGTTCGAAGGCCAGGTCGTTGGCCACCGGATCCACGTCGCTGATCCGCAGCGCGAAGCACACCAGGCTGCCCGCAGCCGAGCCGCGGCAGGCCACCAGCACCCCGAGCTCGCGCACGTCGGCGACCACGGCGGCCACCGCCAGGAACAGGTCGTGCAGCCCCAGCCGGTCCACCATGTCCAACTCGCGCTCCAGACGCTCGCGGATCTCCGGCGTCACCCGTGGGAAACGGGACGCCACCCCCTCCCAGCAGCGCCGGTGCAGCTCACCGGCCGCGGCCTCGGGTGACAGGCCGGACAGCCGCGGGACGTGCAGCTGCCCGAGACCGAGGTCCACCTCGCAGCTGGTGGCCAGCTCGTAGGCGTTGGCGAGCAGGTCCGGGCGCTCCCGGAACCGCTCGTGCTGCTCTGCGGGGGTGGTGAACCACGCCTCCGCGCTGGTCCGGCCGAGGTGGTGGGCACCGAGCGGCACCTGCTGCCGGACGCACCGCAGCACGTCGGCGATCGCGACGTCCGCCGGTCGGAGGTAGCGCACGTCGTTGACGGCAACGGCCCGGACACCGAGGTGGTGGCTGAGCTCCAGGGTGCGCCGGATCCGGGCGTCGTCGCCGGGCTCGTGCGGGTCGGGTCGGCCCGTGGCGCGCCGACCCCCGGGGGCGACCCGGTGGTCGCGCACGCCGAGGACGACCCGCTCGCGTCCGAACACCTCGAGCCAGCGGCGTAACTCCTCCTCGGCGGCGCCGCTGCGGCCCTGGGCCAGCAGCCGGCCCACGGGCGACTCGTGACCGAGCTGGGCGATCACCCCATCGCTCGCCGCAGCGATGCCCATATCGGCGGCGGCGAGGTGGGGGTCCCCCCGGCGCTGCGCGTGCGCGGCCGACACCGCGCGGCACAGATCGGCGTAGCCGGACCGGGTGGCCGCCAGCAGGCTGACCCTGGCGGCATCGTCCTCGAGCCAGGCACCGCCCCCACCCGGCCGGCTGGCCCGGGGGTCGCCGTGGTCGGGCTGCGCGCCCCCGGCGGGCAGGCGGTGACGGCCCGCGCGGTGCAACTCCCAGCCGGGCCGTTGCGCGTCGGGCGCCAGGGCCAGATCGGTACCGAAGACGGGGGTGATGCCCTCCTCCACGGCCGCCTGGGCGAAGCGCACCACGCCGTAGAGCCCATCGCGGTCGGTGAGCGCCACGTGGGACATGCCCGCCGCCGCGGCCGCCGCCGCCACCTCCCGGGGCCGGATCGCCCCGTCACGCAGCGAGTAGCTGGAACGCACGCTCAGGTGGGCGAAGGGCGGCGCGTCGGAAGGGGCGGGCTGCTGGCGGGCGGCAGCGTGCAGTGCCTCGGCGGCGGCCGCTGCGTGTCGCGCATCGGCACCGAGGTCCTCCAGGGACTCCTGATGCTCCTGCGGCGACCACGACCTGCTGCCGGCCACGCACCCACCTCATCCCTCGACCTGCACACGTTGACGAAACACGTTGACGAACGTGTGTTCGGGAGGGTAGGGGGCGGGCACGACACCCCGCCAGCCGGCGTGCGGCCCGCGCCGGCGGCTCACTGGGCATCTCAGTCGAGCGGCTCGGCCTCACCGGTCTCGATCGGTGCGCGTACGAGGTTGCCCCACTCGGTCCAGGAACCGTCGTAGTTGCGGACCCGTACGTAGCCGAGCAGGCGTGTGAGCACGAACCAGGTGTGGCTGGAGCGCTCACCGATGCGGCAGTAGACGACGATGTCGTCGTCCGGCGCCAGGCCCTGCTCCTCGGTGTAGAGCGCCCGCAACTCCTCGATCGGTTTGAAGGTCCCGTCCTCCTGGACGGCCTTGCCCCATGGCACGCTGCGTGCACCGGGGATGTGTCCACCGCGCAGCGCGCCCTCCTGGGGGTAGTCGGGCATGTGGGTGCGTTCGCCGGTGAACTCCTGGGGGCTGCGGACGTCCACCAGCTTGCCGCGATGCTCCAGGTGGGTGAGCACCTCGTCGCGGTAGGCCCGGATCGGGCCGTCCTGCCGCTGGACCTGCGGGTACTCCCCCCGGGGCAGGTCGGGCTTGTCGGTGGTCAGCGGACGGCCCTCGGCGATCCACTTGTCCCGGCCGCCGTCCAGGAGGCGGACGTCCTCGTGACCGAAGAGGGTGAACACCCACAGCGCGTAGGCGGCCCACCAGTTGGCCTTGTCACCGTAGAACACCACGGTGCTGTCGCGGCTGATGCCCTTGGAGGCCATGAGCTCAGCGAAGGCCGCGCCGTCGATGTAGTCGCGGGTCACGGGGTCGTTGAGCTCGGTGTGCCAGTCGATCTTGACCGCACCGGGGATGTGACCCACCTCGTAGAGCAGCACGTCCTCGCTGGACTCCACCACGACCAGACCCGGCTCGTCGAGGTGCTCGGCGAGCCAGTCGGTGGTCACCAGGGTGCGTGGATCGGCGTATGCGGAGATCCGTTCCAGGTGCGCCTGGTCGTCTACAGCCATGGTGGTGTGCTCCTCGTCGTCGTCGGGTGATCGTGCGTGGTACCACAGGGCGCGGCCGGTGGCAGGCCGGGTAGTGGATACGTTGCCGGTGCACGCCACGGTTCGTGCCCGCCGACCGCACAGGAGGACCCAAGGATGCCGATGCCCGCCCCGCTCCGGGCCGTCGTGGAGGACTTCGCGGCCGCACCGGTGGAGCTGAAGATCGAACTGCTGGTGGAGTACGCCGCGAAGGTCCCGACGCTGCCACCGCACCTCAGCGACCAGCCGGGCGCCCTCGAGCAGGTCGAGGAGTGCCAGACCCCCTTCTTCCTGACCGCCGAGGTGGATGACGACGACCGGGTGACGGTGTGGTTCGACTGTCCGCCCGAGGCCCCCACCACCCGTGGGTTCGCCGGGGTGCTGTCCGAGGGGCTCAACGGCGCGCGCGTGGACGAGGTCCTGGCGGTGCCACCCGACTTCCACCACGAGATGGGGCTGGGCGCCGCGATCAGCCCGCTGCGCCTGCGTGGGATGGACGCGATCCTCGGTCGTCTGCAGCGCAACGTGGCGGCACAGCGGACCGGCTGAAGGCGCGCGTGCCGGCCGCACGCGCGCCACGGCATCAGTCCCAGACGCGGTCCAGATGCCAGCGCTCCCCCCGCTTGACCAGTTCGTACACCCCCCGGGTCGGCACCCCGTTGCGGGCTTCCACCCGCCACAGATCCGTCCGCTCGATCCGCTGGGGCACCCCGTCGCCCCGACGCCACCACCCCTCGTCCTCGTGCCAGTGGCCGAGCACCGCCAGGACCCGGTAGCGCTGCCCACGCCAGCGGAAGGCGCGGGGCGCATCGACCTCGAACCCACCGATCGACTCGGCCGCGACCTCGACCTCCTCCAACCCTTCGCGGTACCGCTTGGTCATCCTCGCCCTCCTCGCTTCTTCCCCGTGATGACGACACGCACACGAACATGCACGAACATGCGTTCGACTCCTCCGGCGACGGTACGGAAGGGGTGCGACACCTGCCACCTCGAGGTCCCCATCGCACGTCCGGCGCACACCCCGAAGGCCGGGGCGCACCCGCCCCGCCCTCCTCGCCCGCCGACACCGGTTGACGGTGGGCATCGGGGCGACAAGGCTCGGATGCGGTGCGCGGCTGGGAGCGTGGAGCACCGGACACGTCGCCACCACGGGTACCGGTCCGGTACCCGTGCGGGAGGCCACGGCTCACTGGGCCACGATCACGGGATGACGCGGGATGGCGAAGGAACACCTCGAGAAGCGGTTCGGGTCCGACGACTACAACAAGAAGGGGGTGCTGAAGAAGAAGGTCTACGAGGACGAGCTCGCGCGCCTGCAGGTCGAGCTCGTCAAGCTCCAGCACTGGGTCAAGGAGGAGGGCAAGCGCATCGTCGTGATCTTCGAGGGACGTGACGCCGCCGGCAAGGGTGGGGTCATCAAGCGCATCTCGGAGCGCACCAACCCCCGCATCGTCCGCACGGTCGCGCTCGGCACGCCCTCGGACCGGGAGAAGACCCAGTGGTACTTCCAGCGCTACGTCGAGCAGCTCCCCGCCGCCGGTGAGGTCGTGATGTTCGACCGCTCCTGGTACAACCGCGCCGGTGTCGAACGGGTGATGGGCTTCGCCACCGAGGAGCAGGTCCGCGAGTTCATGCGCACCTGCCCGGAGTTCGAGCGGATGCTGGTGCGCTCCGGGATCTCCATCGTCAAGTACTGGTTCTCCATCGGCGACGAGGAGCAGGAGCGCCGCTTCCAGGCGCGCAACGAGGACCCCACCAAGCGATGGAAGCTGTCGCCGATGGACCTCGAGTCCCGTCAGCGCTGGGAGGAGTACTCGCGCGCCAAGGACGACATGTTCAACCACACCGACATCAAGCAGGCGCCCTGGTGGGTGGTGAACGCCGACATCAAACGGCACGCACGGCTGAACTCCATCGCCCACCTGCTCGATCAGTTCGAGTACACCGACGCCACGCCGGAACCGGTGGACCTCGGTGAGCGGCCCGAGCGTCGGGGTGGGTACGTGCGTCCACCGATCGAGGACCAGACCTTCGTGCCCGAGCGCTACTGAACGCCGAGCGGCGACCCCGACGCACCGGGCGACCTCACGCCTGGTCCTCGGGCAGGACCCGCCCCGCACGGGTGGCCAGCACAGCGGCGGCATCGCGGGCGACCTCCTCCAGGGGTTCGCCCGCCACCACCCGGGCGTTCCAGGTCCCGAGGAGCTGCGTGCTGAGGTGACCGGCCATCGGGCTCACGGCCACGCTGAGCTCCGGCCGGCGCAGCAGCGCCGCACGCCGCACCTGCGGCAGCGGCAGGAACGCGGGGAACACCTGCAGATCGTCCTCGAGCGGTCGCAGCCCCGCGCCCCAGGCCAGACCGTCGGTGGCGGTGGTCAGGCCGGCGATGCACTCACCCGCCGCCACTCCCCTGACCGCATCCTCCGGTTCCGCGGCCAGCACCGGCTGATCGGTGCGCACGCTGTAGGCGGACAGCACCGCGCGCAGGCCGTCCGGACGGGCTGCGAACTCGGGGTCGACGCACAGGGTGGCGTCCGGCTGGGCGGACAGCCGGCTCGCCAGCTGCGAGAGCGTTGCCAGGTCGGCGTCAGCCGACGGCGGTCCCGCCACCACGAAGGCGAAGGTCGCGTTGGCGGGGGGCCCATCGATGCCCTCGACGAAGCGTGGCCGGAACCACACCAGCCCCTCCTCGTCGTCGTGGTCGCGTACCTCCTCGAAGCTGCGTCGCGGATCGCCGGGAGGGTCGGCCTGGCCGAGCGTCTCGAGCCACGCCTCACCGGTGTAGCCGGGGCGCAGTTCGACGTCACCGAGGGTCAGGGCACGGCGGGTGTCGCGCGCCGCGGCGAAGGCGACCACCTCGGCATCGACGTCCTGCAGCGCCAGCAGCGCCACCATGGTGTGTGCCAGCAGGGCCGACTCCGCATCGGGACCGGCTGCCACCCGGACGGCGGGCTGCGCGCTGTCACCCCCGGCGTCCCCCTCCGCCGGTGACGAGGAGCGTCCGAGCAGCAGGAGCGCACCCAGCAGCAGCACGGCCGCCAGGAGCACCAGGGGGATCACAGGGCGCTGCATGCCGCCAGGCTGCCACAACCCACCGGCCGGCGCAGGACGAGCACGGCACCGTGCACCCAGGGATGCGGCGGCGTCGCGTACCCTTCCCGACGCCGACACCCCTCCGTCCACACCGTCAGGGAGGTCCCGTGCGAGGCCCAGACCACGACCCCCGACGCTGCGGTGCACCTGATCGCCGCACCGTCGGCTGGACCGCGTGGATCCGTGCCACCCTGGTCGGTGTCGCGGTGGCGCTCGCGGTCACCGCCTGTGCCGGCGAGCCGGACCCCATCGAGCTGGTGGTCGAACCCGCGAGCTTCGATGTCGCCGTCGGTGAGGATCAGCGGCTGCTGGTCGGACTCTTCACCTTGGAACGACAGCTGGTGGCACACGGCGAGGTCGAGCTCGGGCTCGCCTACCTCGGTGACGGCACCGACGAGCAGGCGCCGATCGACCAGACGGCTCCGGCGCGCTTCCTCCCGGTGCCCGGCTCCGCCCCCGCGGACGCCACCGAGGAACCGTCCCTGGTCGAGGACACCGGCACCGGGGTCTACGCCGCCGCGGTCGATCTCGACCGGGCGGGGCTGTGGGGGGTGCGCATCGTGGGCACGCTCGAGGACGGCACGCCGATCTCGGGCAACCGCACCTTCGAGGTACGCGAGGAGCACCTGGTCCCTGCACCGGGCGACGAGGCGCCGCGGGTCGACAACCACACCATGGCCGACGTGGAGGCCGGTGAGGTCGAGCCGATCGCCGTCGACTCCCGGGCGCAGGGGCCCAACGACGACATCGCCTACCCGCAGCTGCACCGCACGACCGTGGCCGAGGCCATCGAGGCCGAGCGACCCGTGGTGGTCGCCATCGCCACCCCCGTGTACTGCGCGACCCGTTTCTGTGGGCCGCTCACCGACGTCATCGCCGAACTCGCACAGACCTACGACGACCGCGCGGACTTCGTCCACATCGAGGTGTGGCAGGATTTCGACGAGCAGCGTCTCAACGAGGCCGCAGCCGCCTACATCCAGACCGAGATCGGCGGCAACGAGCCCTGGGTCTTCCTGATCGATGCCGAGGGGCAGGTGGCGGACCGGTGGGACAACATCCTCGACGTCGAGGAGCTGACCGAGGCTCTGGAGGACCTACCGAGGCTGCCCGACACCACCGCGGCCGGAGGGTGAGCACCGTGGACGAGCAGGCCCCACCCGGCATCCTGGACTGGTCCGCGACGGCCCGACGGCTGCGCCGCATCGCCCTGGTGCTGGCGACGGTGATCGTGGGCACCTTCGTGGTGGTCTCCGTGCAGCAGGGCGCGCTCGCCCTCGCGCTGCTGGGTGAGCTGATCGGCCTGGCGCTGTTGACCGCCTTCGTCATCGAGGTCGTGGTCGTCGGGGGCACGGCGCTCAGGGCGATGCTCGCGGCCGGCGCACAGGGTGAGCGGCTGGCCAGCCAGGACGTCGGGCTGCTGCCACCCCAGCTGCTGCGCCGCGCGCGAGGCGAGCCGACGTGCGGCCCGGCGGGCTGCGCGGAGCCCGCTACAGCGCGGGATCCGCGAGATCCAGGCGCAGGGAGCCCAGAACCCGGCTGATCTCGCCCTCGACGGCCGTGATGTCGACCGGCAGACGCACGTCGTGCTGGGGATAGAGCTCGACCACCGAGGTGTCGGTGACGCTGGCGCGCCAACCCCTGTGCTCCAGGTACTCCCCCAGCGCGAAGGACCAGCTCATCACCAGGGCGTCGTCGTAGTCGTGGAGGACGAAGGTGAGGTACCGGTTGAAGGCCAACGACCACATCCTGCCGCCACGCCGGCTGCTGCCCTGGACCCGGAAGCCGAGCTCTCGGACCTGGTGGTCGAAGGTGACCTGGCCCCGCGAGGCAGGCGGATCGTCCCCGGAGCGCGCCTCCCGGTCCGCAGCCACCTCTGCCTCCTGTGTCGGGTTACGTGCGGACGCTAGCGGCCCTCGATCCCGGCTCCACCCACGCCGCCGGGGACCGCGCGCTGCCGCCCTGGCGACGCTGGCAACCGTGCTGCTATCGGGCTGCACCACCGACGACGAGCAGGTCGCCGCACTCACCGAGCGGGTCAGCGAGCTCGAGCAGCAGCTCGACGACCGCGGTGCGCTGGATGACCGCGTGGCGGAGCTCGAGACCGCCGTCGCGGAGCTGGCCACCGAGCGCGCCGAACTGGTCGGCAGCGAGCGCGTCGAGGCCACCGAGGAGGAACTGGCCCGCATCGTCGACGGACTGACGGTCCTGGAGGAGGATGTCGTGGTCGTGGCCGAGGCCGTGGAGACGCTCGAGGCCGAGGTGCGCACCGAGACCGGCGATCTGCGCAGCGTGGTCGACGAGCTGCGCGCCGGGCTGGACGGTCTCCGGGCCGACAACGACCAGCTACGCGCCCTGATCGAGACGGTGCGTGACCGGCTCGATCGGTGCCAGGCCGACGGTTCCTGTTGACCGCCACGCACCCTCCAGGCGGTGGGTCGCCCGCCGTGCCGTCGGGGGCCGACCGGCCGGTGGGCCGGCTCCCTGGACCGGCGGTGCCACTGTCGTACCCTCTGCGCGAGGAGGGAACAGCCCGCATGGAACGGTCACCAGCCAGCGCAGTGCCGACCCAGCAGCAACTGGGCGGACGCTTCGTGCTCGGCGCGGAGGTCGGCCGCGGTGGGATGGCCGTCGTCCACCGTGCCCACGACCAGGTCCTCGACCGCGAGGTCGCGGTGAAGCTGCTCCACCCCCACCTGGCGTCCGATCCCGCCTTCCTGGGACGTTTCCGGCGGGAAGCCCGTGCGGCCGCCGGGCTGGCCCACCCCAACATCGTGGCCGTCCACGACTGGGGCGAACAGGACGGGCGCGCCTTCCTGGTGCTGCAGTTGGTCGAGGGTGCCTCACTGCGTGACGTGCTGCGTGCCCATGGACACCTGAGCCCCGCCGAGGCGATGGCGGTACTCGTCCCCGCCGCTGCCGGGCTGCAGGCGGCCCACGCCAGCGGCATCGTGCACCGCGACGTCAAGCCCGAGAACCTGCTGATCGGCCGCGATGGCAGCGTGCGCGTGACCGACTTCGGCCTGGCGCGGGCAGCGGCGGACGCCACAGCGACCTTCGGCCCCGACGTGCTGGTCGGCTCACCCCACTACCTCGCACCCGAGGCCGTCCGGGGCGAGCCGCTCGATCCCCGCGCGGACGTCTACGCCCTGGGCGTGCTGCTCTTCGAGTGCCTCGTGGGGTACCCACCCCACCGCGGGGACACGCCCTACAGCACGGCGCTGGCCCACCTCGAGCAGGACGTGCCCGCACCCTCCACACGGCGTGACGACCTGCCGCGCGGCCTCGACGCGGTGGTCCTGGCCGCCACCCGGCGGGAGCTCGCCACGCGCACCCCGACGGCCGAGGCCTTCGGGGCGGGCCTGCGTGCCGCGATGGGTGGCAGCGGAGCGGGCGACCAGGTGCCCTCGGTGCGCGCGGTCGACGCGCCGGCCGATCCGCACCACGCCGTGTCGGCTGCGCCGGCCAACGGCCCGGCAAGCGACGCGGGCCGCGCACCGACCCCCGGACAGACGCTGGTCGTACCGATCGGCGACATCCACACCGAGGTGGTGGGTGCACCGCGCCCCGCGACGCCCTCCACGGGTGGTCGCAGCGCGGCCGGTCCCGGATCCCCCGCCGCCCGGGAGGGCGGCGACTCGACGGCGCCGGGCCCCCCGCCGCCCCCACGTCGCTCCAGCGGTCGTCGGCGGCGCCGCTGGCCGGTCATCCTGCTGTTGCTGCTCGGGCTGGTGGGCGCGTCGGCAGCGGGTGGCTACCTGCTGTGGGACCGTGTCCTCGCACCGGTGACCCCGATCCCCTCGGTGGTCGGCGCGCCGGGCGACAGCGGCGTGGAGCAGCTCGAGCGGGCCGGTTTCGAGCCCGAGGTCACCGCCGATGCGGTCCACGACCGTGCCGTTCCCGCGGGCCACGTGCTCTCCCAGGACCCGCAGGGCACGGCACGCTCCGGCACCGAGGTGTCGCTGGTCCTGTCCGCCGGTCCACGCCAGGTCGAGGTCCCCGACCTCGCCGGGCTGCCGGTCGAGGAGGCCGCCGAGGAGCTCACCGGCCGGCAGTTGCGCGCCGAACGCCGTACCACCCACCATCCGTCGGTCCCGCAGGACGCGGTCATCGCGACCGAGCCGGCGCCGGGGCGGATGGTCGACGAGGGCAGCGAGGTCACCCTGAGCGTCAGCCTCGGTCCCACGCCGATCCCGGTGCCCACGGTCACGGGACAGGAACTGGCCGCGGCGCGCGACACCCTGGCCGACCTCGACCTCGATCTGGAGGTGGTCGGGCGCCGCTACGACGGCGACGTACCGTCCGGCCACATCATCAGCCAGCAGCCGGCACCGGAGACGGTCCGTTTCGCGGGCGACAGCGTCGAGGTGGTGGTCTCCGACGGTCCGGAGCCGATCACGCTCCCGAACGTCCGCGGCGAGCGGGTCGCCGACGCGGTCGCGACGCTGGAGGCGCTCGGCTTCGAGGTCGCGGTCGAGCGACGCGGGGGTTTCAGCGCCTTCCTCAACCCCGACCGTGTCTACGACCAGGACCCCGGGCCGGACAGCACGCGGCTGCCGGGTGCGACGGTGCAGCTCTACGCCTACGAGCCCTGACCCGCTGCACGCTCACGATCCCGGCAGGCGGGGCGACCAGGGCAGCTCGGCCGATCGCTGTCGCGGCGGATCGAGCACCACCGTCCCGGTGGCCGGGCGACGCTCGGCACGCGCCTGTGCGAGTGCCGCGTCCTGTTCGTCGGCGGGATGCCCGCGCACCTCGACGCTGGAGACCGCCGCTGCCGGGTTGACCTGCCCGGGGACGACCTCCTCGAGTTGGAGCCGCACCGCGGTCGACAACATCGGCTCCTCCAGGCTGAGCAGCTGGCGCTGCCGGCCGAGGTCGCGCAGCTGCGCCGTGATCCGGACATCGCCGTCGAACACCAGCGTCGCCCGTCGGATCCGTCCCGCGCGCTCGTAGGCCAGCCGGTCGTGGTGATCGCCGTTGGAGATCGCGATGGCCGTGACCCATGCGGGGCGCTCGAGGAGCAGATCGATGGTCTCCGGTGCCCCCGCCGGTCGCGCGGCGGGGTCGCTGCGCCAGGCCGTGGTCGGGTCGCCATCGACCATCCCCTCGGGACGGAACACACGGTCACCTTCGGGTGGTGCGCTGGTCAGGGTGGCGACGTCGCTGAGTGCCAGCGCCTCACCCCGCGCGGGATACCGGTCCGCCGGGAAGGGCACGGGCTCGAGTGGTTGCTCCTGCGGGGCGCTGAAGGGTCCGAGCTCCGCCACGAACAGCACGGTCACCACCACCGCCGGGATCGCCACCACCACGGCCAGCAGCGGCACCCACCACCGACGACGCCGACGGGGGCGGCGACGCTGTGGCACGCGGGACGGGGGTCGCGGGGCCACCGAGGTGCGCTCGTCCGGGTCGAGATCGAGCCCACAGGCGCGGCACAGTTCCCTGACCCGGGGGTTGACGGCACCGCAGCTGGGGCATCGCCGGCTCGCGCTGCGACCACTGGCGGGTGGCGGTGCGGCGTCACCGCCGGTGCCGACAGCCGCACCGATGGCGGCCGCGGTCGGGAGGTCCGCGGTCACCTCGTCGGTGGCGGGCGTGCCGCTGCGAACCTCGCTCCCACCGGGGGCATCCTCGCTGGCCGCAGCACCGCAGTTGCTGCAGAAGCGGGCGCCCGGTTCGAAGGTGTGCCCGCACCGCGGGCACACGCCCCCGTCACCGGCGGTGGGATCGGTCGTCACGGACACGGTGGCGTGGGATCCTGGTCGTGAGGGGGCCACCGGGCTCCGACGGTGGTCAGCGGCGGCGATGGTAGACGCCGGCGGGGCTGCCACCGCGACACCTGCCCGCTCCGTGCGCCCCTCCCCGCGGGGAGGGGCACTCCTGCGGTGCTAGCCTCTCCCGATGCCCACGGACGCACCCAGCCGGTGCCGCAGGTGCGGCGGGAGGACGAACACCGCAGTGACGGGAGAGGACACCTCGATGGTCGTGGTGATGCGGGGTGGCGCCAGCGAGACCGACGTCGAGAAGGTCGTGCACGCGATCACCGATGTCGGTGGCGACGCCTTCGTGTCCCGCGGCAAGCACCAGACCATCATCGGGCTGGTCGGCGATCTGACCCAGTTCACCGAGCTGCCGCTGCACGCCTTCCCCGGCGTGGAGGACGTGATCCGGGTCTCCAAGCCCTACAAGCTGGTCAGCAACGACGCGCATCCGCGGCCATCCACGGTGTGGGTGGGCGATGCGCCGATCAGTCGCGACACGGTGACGCTGATCGCGGGCCCCTGCGCGGTGGAGACCGAGGAGCAGACCCGCGCCGCCTGCCGCATGGCCAAGGAGGCCGGTGCGACCATCCTGCGCGGAGGGGCCTACAAGCCACGGACCTCGCCCTATGCCTTCCAGGGCCTCGGTGAGACGGGCCTCGACCTGCTGCATGCCACCGCCCGCGAGCTGCAGCTGCCCTTCGTCACCGAGGTCGTCACGCCCGCGGACGTCGAGACGGTGGCAGCCAAGGCCGACATGCTGCAGGTCGGCGCGCGCAACATGCAGAACTTCCAGCTGCTCAAGGAGGTCGGCATGGCCGGCCGACCGGTGCTGCTCAAGCGGGGCCTGACCGCCACGATCGACGAGTGGATCATGGCGGCGGAGTACATCGCGCAGACGGGGAACCTGCAGATCGTGCTGTGCGAGCGGGGGATCCGGACCTACGAGCCGATGACCCGCAACACCCTCGATGTCTCCGCGGTACCGGTGGCGCAGTCGCTGTCGCACCTGCCGGTGATCATCGATCCGTCCCACTCCGGTGGCAAACGGGAACTGGTGCTGCCCCTGACCCGGGCGGCGATCGCCGTGGGGGCGGACGGGGTGATCGTGGACGTGCACCCGCGACCGGAGACGGCGCTGGTCGATGGCCCCCAGGCGCTGGTCAAGGAGGACATCGTGCTGTTGCGCGAGACCCTGGCGCGGTTCGCCGAGGCCGCCGGCCGCTCCGTGGCACGGGTCGATCAGCAGCGCGTCAGCGGTGCGTGGGGGCGCTCGGGTGCGGGCGTCTGAGCGCCGCTGCCAGGGCGGTGTCCAGGGGGGTCCGGGCCGCCCACGGGTAGCGCTGACGGCAGCGCTCATCGCGCACGACGGCGTCGTGCTGCGCTGAGGGGAGCAGTCCCACCGCGAGTGACGGGGCGATACCCGCCAGGTTCGCCGCAGCCAGGGCGACGGCCTCGGGCGGCAGGTAGGGCACCCGCAGCACCGGCCGGGGACCCTTGCCCAGCACCGCGCGCGTCCGTGCCACCAGCTCGGCGTAGGTCACCACATCCGGGCCGCCCACGTCCATGACCACGTCCCCGTGGACGGGCTCCTCGGCGACCGCGCGCAGCAACGCGAGCAGGTCGTCGATGGCGATCGGCTGGGTCAGCGACCGTGACCACGGTGCCTCGACCGCGACCGGGGCGCGGGCAGCGGCCACCAGCAGCTCGAGGGAGGCGCTCCCGGCACCCACCACGATCCCCGCGCGCAGCTCGGTCACGGGCACCGGCCCGCGCCGCAGCTCCTCCCCGACCTGCTGCCGGGCGTAGAGATGGGTGGAGGTGGTGGCCAGGCGCGATCCGTCCACCAGCCCGCCGAGGTAGATCACGTGGCGCGCGCCGGCGAGCTCGACACCGTCACGGAACGCCGCCGCGGCCGCACGCTCCCTGGCGACCAGATCACGGGCCGAGCTGCCCATGCCGTGGACCAGGAAGTAGGCGGTGTCGACGCCGTCGGCCGCCCGCAGCACGGCCTGCTCGGACTCCACGCGGCCCTCCACCACCTCCACGGCGTGCCGCCAGGGTGCGTGCAGCCGGGTGCGATCACGCACCAGGCACCGCACCCGGTGGCCTGCCGCGAGCAGGTGGGGCACGAGGGCCCCACCGACGAACCCCGTCGCGCCGGTGACCAGCACGTCCATCGTCGCTCCTGTCGTCGCGGTGGTCGGGGACGGGTCGGGCGGGACCGGTGGCGGCATGGCGCACCGGTCGGGGTGGGTCGTCACCCGTTCATGGGCGTGCCAGCGCCGCGGCCAGCGCGTCGGCGGCACGCACGCACCCGGCGGTGTCGACGTCGAGGTGGGTGACCAGCCGCAGCAGGTGGGGGCCGAAACCGCCCACCAGGACGTCCTGCGCCGCGAGCTCAGCGACCACCTCACCGGCCGGTCGCCTCCCGGTCGACACGTAGAGGATGTTGGTCGTCACCGCGCCGGGGTCGACCACATCACCGTGCGCGGCGGCGACGCGTTCGGCGATCGCGCGGGCGTTGGCGTGGTCCTCGACCAGCCGTTCGCGATGGTGGGTCAGGGCGTGGGTGCCCGCGGCGGCCAGCACGCCGGCCTGCCGCATCGCACCACCGAAACGGCGACGCCACAGCCGTGCCTCGGCGATCACCTCGGCGGGGCCGACGGCCAGGGAGCCGACGGGGGCACCGAGCCCCTTGGACAGACACACGCTCAGGGCGCTGAAGGTGCGACCGACCTGCGACGGCTCCTCGCCGGTGGCGGCCAGGGCGTTCCACAGGCGCGCGCCGTCACCGTGCAGGGGGATGCCCCGCCCGTCGGCGACCGCCCGCAGGCCACGCAGGCGTTCGATGCCGTGGACGGCACCGCCGCCGCGGTTGGTGGTCTCCTCGGCCGAGAGCGCGCCCACCTCGGTGTTGGGGAAGCCGACGGGCCGCAGTGCGCCGCGAACCTGCTCGGGATCGAGCCGGCCGCGGTCACCCACCACCGTGCGGAACTGGACCTGGGCGTTGATCGCAGCGGCGCCGGCCTCGTAGGCCACCACGTGGGCATCCGCCTCACACACCACCTCGCGGCCCGGTGCCACCAGGGCACGCAGCAGCACCTGGGTGGCCATGATGCCCGTGGGGGTGAACACCGCGGCCTCGTGGCCGAGCAGCGCCGCCACCTGGGCTTCCAGGGCGCGCACGCTGGGGTCCTCGCCGTACTGGTCGTCACCGACCTCCGCAGCGGCCATGGCACGACGCATGGCCGCGGTCGGTCGGGTGACGGTGTCGGAGCGCAGATCCACGAGCCGGCTCATCGCAACCGCTCCACCCACGCGAGCAGCCCGTCGTGCACGCCTGCACTCCCGGCGACCAGGCCGGGCTCCTGTCCACCGGCGAGGTCACCGACCACATCGGTGACCCGTCCACCGGCCTCCTCGATCAGCAGCCGCCCAGCCGCCCAGTCCCACGGATGCAGCGCGAACTCGAGGTAACCGTCGAGCCGCCCCGCGGCCACCCAGGCGAGATCGAGGGCCGCGGCCCCGCCGCGACGGATGTCACGGATGTCGGGCAGGAGGCCGGCGAGCGCCTGTCCCCAGGCGGCGCGGACCTGCGGACGGTAGGCGAAGCCGGTCGCCACCAAGGCATGGGACAGCGCCTCGGGTCGGGTCACCTGCAGCCGACGGTCACCGAGCCAGGCGCCCCGACCGCGGGCCGCGCTGAAGACCTCGCCGCTGGCGGGGTGGACCACCGCACCCGCGATCGGGCCCCCGTCATCCACACAGGCGATGGAGACACACCACAGGGGCTGGCCGTAGAGGAAGTTCACCGTGCCATCGAGCGGATCGATCACCCAGGTGCGGGTGGTGGTGCCGGGGCGCTCACCCTGGCCCTCCTCCCCCAGGATGCCGTCATCGGGCAGGGCCGTGGTCACGCGCTCCACGATCGCGCGCTCGGCGGCCGCGTCCGCTGCGGAGACCGGGTCCGTGGCGCTGCTCTTGTGCGTGACGTCGAGATCGACGCCCGCGGCGAGATCCGTCGCGAAACGCAGCAACAGGTCACCGGCGGCCGTGCCGGCCTCGACGGCGAGCACACGAAGCTGATCGGGGTCGGTGTCCACGGCGGCTCCTGCGGCGACGACGGCGCACGGGTGGGATGCACGAGCTGCGCAGCTCCTCCGGCCCGTGCCGACCGTGAGCCTACGACCTCACCGCCGCACCCCGCCCCCAGGGAGTTCGTCCACAGGCCGCGGGCGATCCATCGTCGCCTCCCCGGCGCCATCGGTGAGGATCGTCGTCCTGCGCCCGAGTGGGCGAGACGAGAGGGAGACCATGTACCTGCCACCACCGCCATCGTGGACCTGGGACGACATCGACGACCACCTGCTCGCCGGTGCCCGGAGCGCACTGCACGCCGGCTCCACACCCCTACCGACCATCGCGGCCTTCGTCGGTGAGGAGCCCGTGGCCGTGGGGGTGCTCAGGCCCTTCGACGAACGCGGTCCGCTCCCGGCCGTGGTGGAGCTGTTGGCGCTGCTGCTGCCCTGTGAGGTCGACCGTCTCGCCCTGTTGCTCCCGGGCCGGGCATGGTCGCTGCAGGACCCGGTGGCACCGGTGTGCGACGCGGGGGATCTGCGCGCCCGCGTGGTGGTGGTCGTGCGGGCGGACGGCCTCGAGCGGCCCTGCGCCACGCGG
>JAWLFQ010000050.1:0-17474 GCA_041685505.1 Nitriliruptoraceae bacterium | reverse complement strand
GAAGAGGTTAGGCTAACCTAATGCCCGCCGGCGCAGCCGGCAGTTCAGGCGAACCGCCGACCTCAACCTCGTGACCAAGGATCATCGGATGCGTACCACCGTTCCGCGCGGCGCCCTGCGGCGTGCCGTTGCCCCGATCGCCGTGCTTGCCTTCGTCCTCGCCGCCTGCGGTGGTGAGGAGGACTCGGTGCCTGAGTCCGACGCTGCCGAGGACGCGTCGGCTGACGCCGATTCCGACGCCGCTACCGACGCCGACCCGGTCGCCGCGTCGAGCGACGTCGTGACCGTGTACACCGGCCGGCACTACGGCATCGAACCGGTCTTCGACTCCTTCACCGACGCCACCGGGATCGAGGTGCGTTTCACCACCGGTTCGGACCCGGAGCTGCGCGAGCGGCTCCTCGCCGAGGGGGACAACACGCCGGCGGACGTGGTGATGACGGCGGATGCTGCGAACATCGCGCTCTCTGCCGAGGAGGGCCTGCTGGCATCGCTGGACAGTGAGGTCCTCAGCGACACGATCCCGGAGGAACTGCGCGCCGAGGATGACACCTGGTACGCGCTGAGCCGCCGTATCCGGGTGATCCAGTACTCCGAGGAGCGCATCGACACGCCGCCGACCACCTACGCCGAGCTCGGTGACCCCGCGTACGACGGCAGGCTGTGCCTGCGGCCGAGCACGCACCCCTACACCCAGTCGCTCGTGGCGGCGCTGATCCGCAACGAAGGCGCGGAGGAAGCCGAGCGCATCGTCGCCTCCTGGGTGGCGAACGATCCCATCTACATCAACTCCGACACCGACATGCTGCGTGCGATCGAGGCCGGCGACTGCGATGTCGCGCTCGCCAACTCCTACTACCTGGGGCGGTTGAAGGCCGAGGAGCCCGACTTCCCGGTGGCGATCAGCTGGACCGAGCAGGACGGCGCCGGCGCGCACACCAACATCAGCGCTGCCGCCGTCACCGCGGCGGCCCCGAACCCCGAGGCCGGACAGCAGCTCCTGGAGTGGTTGGCCAGTGACGGCCTGAAGGAGTTCAGCGACGTCAACTTCGAGTACCCGGCGGCCACCGATGTGGAGCCCGCAGAGGTGCTCGTGGGCTTCGGGGAGTTCACGCCCGACCATGCCTCCGTGCGAGAGCTCGGTGCGCGCAACGCCGAGGCGGTCGACCTGCTCGCCGAGGTCGGCTACGAGTGACCCGTTGACCAGCGTGCTGCGACTCCGGGCACTGCCCGGGTGGGTGGCGACCATCGCGATCACCGCGGTGGTCGCCACCCCGATCCTGGTGCTGGGCGCCTCCGTTCTTGACCCGAGCGTCGAGGTCTGGGCGCGGCTGTGGGAGACACGGCTGCCCCGGATGATCCGGGAGACGGTCCTGCTGCTGGTGCTGGTACTGGGCGGTGCTCTGGTGCTGGGCACCGGACTGGCATGGCTGGTCGCGGCCCACCGCTTCCCGGGCCGCAGGGTGCTGGGCTGGCTGCTGGTCTTCCCGCTCGCGGTGCCCGGCTACGTCGCCGGCTTCGTGTGGTTGGACACGCTGTCGGGCCCCCTGGGGATCCGGGCGGTGCGCAGCCTGTGGGTCGGTGCGCTCGCCCTCGTCCTCACGCTGTACCCCTACGTCTACCTCTTCGCCCGGGCCGCCTTCCGTGACATCGGCACCAACGCCCTGGACGCGGCCCGCACGCTCGGGCACGGCCCCGTGCGCACGTTCCTGCGCGTCGCGCTACCGATGGCCCGGCCCGCCCTGGCCGCCGGCGGGGCGCTGGTCGCCATGGAGGTCCTCACCGACATCGGAACGGTGCGCCTGTTCAACATCGGCACGCTCGCCGATGGGGTGCTGCGGGTCTGGTTCGGTACCGGTGACCGGCAGGCCGCCGCTGAGTTGGCTACCGCGCTGCTGGTCGCCGCCGTGATCCTCATCGCCTCCGAGCGTCTGCTACGTCGGGGTGCCTCCTTCACCACCGCAGGGACCGCGCGTCCCCTCGTCCCACAGCCCATGGCGCCACGCTCGGCCGCCATCGCCGTCGCGGTGGTGCTCACGGTGCTGGTGGTCGCGGTCGGGGTACCGCTGCTGCGGCTGCTGGACTGGGTCGGTGAGGTCGGCACCGATGTGGCCACCGTCGCCGGTGGTCTCGGCCATCACGTGCGCAGCACCGTGGTCGTCGCCGGAGCCGCCAGCCTCACCAGCCTCGTGGCCGGGTCGGTGCTGGCGTTGAGCGTGCGCCGTCGCGGGAGCGCGGGGCGGCTGCTCGGGCGGGTCTCCTCCCTCGGGTACGCCATGCCGGGCCCGGTCGTGGCGGTCGGCGTGGTCATCACGCTGGCGGCGCTGGATCGGGCGTTGCCCCTGCCACCGGGCAGCGTGCTCGTGGGCTCGCTGCTGGGCCTGGTGTTCGCGCTGGTGGTGCGCTACCTCGCCGTGGGCTACCAGGGGGTTGACGCGGGTCTCGACCGTGTCCCGCCCGAGACCGTCGACAGCGCGCGGGTGCTCGGGTCCGGCCCGACCAGGACCGCCTTGACGGTGCAGCTCCCGCAGGCGCGC
This sequence comes from Nitriliruptoraceae bacterium, assembly GCA_041685505.1. Lineage (GTDB taxonomy): Bacteria > Actinomycetota > Nitriliruptoria > Nitriliruptorales > Nitriliruptoraceae > T1Sed10-7. Next base: position 14,937 of record JAWLFQ010000050.1, on the reverse strand, counting down.
TACGCGGTCCTGGCCGCCGCCGCCCTGCTCGCGATCGACACCATCAAGGAGCTGCCGATCACGCTGTTGCTGCGCCCCTTCGGTGTCGACACGCTGGCGGTGTGGGTGTGGCAGGCCACCTCGGAGAGCCTGTGGTCCCAGGCGGCTCTGCCATCGCTGGCGATGGTCGCGGTGGGCATGGCCGCGGTGGGTGGGCTGCTCGTCGCGCTGGAGCGCGGCGCCGAGGTCCAGTCCTGAGGCCCGATCACCGCTTGGCGTCGTCGACGGGGAAGGTCACGACGGGTCCGTCGATCGTGACCACCACCCGCTCGCCCTGGTGCAGGTCCGACTCGGGGCCGCAGCGGGCGCGCAGGTCCGTGCCGTCGGGCAGCCGGACTCCGACCAGCTGGTCGCGCCCGAAGTAGGTGAGCGTGTGCACCTGCGCCACCCCGGAGGTGGAGGGCCGCAGGCGCACCGACTCGGGTCGGATCACCACCGCCACGCGCGGCGGGTGGACCGGCCCGGAGGTGGTGAGACGTCCCAGCGGGGTGTCGACCAGGTACCGCCCTGCGCGGGTGCCGGGGACCACCTGGGCGTCGCCGATGAACGCCGCGACCTCGGGGGTGGCGGGAACCCGGTAGAGCGTCTGGGGGTCGGCGACCTGGTGGAGACGCCCGTCGAACATCACTCCCACGCGGTCAGCCATCGACAGCGCCTCCTCCTGGTCATGGGTGACCAGCAGGGCCGTCTGCTCCGCTGCCCGCAGGATCGCCCTGATCTCGGAGCGCAGCGTGAAGCGCAGTGCCGCATCGAGGGAGCTGAAGGGTTCGTCCATGAGCAGCAGCGTCGGAGAGGGCGCCAGCGCCCGGGCCAGTGCGACGCGCTGCCGCTGCCCCCCGCTCAGCGCCGAGGACCGGCGCCGCTCCAGGCCGGCCAGGCCCACCAGTTCCAGGACCTCCGCGACACGGACCTGCCGCGCCCGACGGTCCAGTTGCCGTAGCCCGAAGGCGACGTTGGCCCCGACGTTGAGGTGGGGGAACAGGGCGTGTTCCTGGAACACGAGCCCGACCGAACGCCGCTCGGGTGGGGTGCGGCCGCCCGGGCCGTCCACCTCCCTGGCCCCCAGGGTGACCGAGCCCGTATCAGCGCGCTCCAGGCCGGCCACGATCCGCAGCAGGGTGGTCTTGCCGCAGCCGGAGGGGCCGAGCAGTGCCGTGAAGGATCCCGCCTCCACCTCCAGGTCGACCGCGTCCACCGCCTGCACGGAGCCGAAGGCCTTGCGCACCCCGCGACAGCGCAGTGCCGGCACGGGCGCCGAGCCGGTCGCGGCCTCCGACGACCTGCCAGGTGCGAGGTGGGCGGCAGCCTCGGGAGGCCGTTCGAGCATCGGGGGGCTCCTCCGCAGGCGCGGGGTGGAAGGGTGGCGGCGGCCGATAGCCGCGGGAGGTGAGGGTAGCCTTACCCGCTCATGCACCACATCCCTCGTGATGCTCGACACCGTCTCACCTACCGTGGTGGTGCAGACCACGGGCTCGACGGGCCCGCATGTCGACAGGAGCGTGCACCCATGGCGACCCGAGCGATGACCGCCTCCCAGGAGCCGACGCGCCCGACCGCGGTCCTTTCGCGCGAGGGTGTGGCGATCTGGCTCGATGACCTGTCACGCGGTCGGCTGGACTCCGGCAACCTCGCTGGTCTGATCGCTGAGCGGGACGTGGTCGGCGTGACCACCAACCCCTCGATCTTCCAGGCGGCGATCTCCGGTTCCCAGGACTACGACGCCGACATCGCCCGGTTGTCAGCGGGTGGCGCCGATGCCGAAGCCATCGTGCGGGCCCTGACCACCGACGACGTCCGTCGCGCCTGCGATCTGCTCGCGCCGGTGTGGGAGGCGACCGACGGTCAGGACGGTCGCGTGTCCATCGAGGTCGACCCACGTCTCGCCCACGACACCGAGGCGACGATCGTGCAGGCGCGGGAGTTGTGGGAGGAGGTGGCCCGCGACAACCTGCTGATCAAGATCCCCGGGACCCGCGCCGGCCTGCCAGCGATACGCCAGGCCATCTCCGAGGGCATCAGCGTCAACGTCACGCTGCTGTTCGCCGTGGAGCGCTACCGCGAGGTGATGGATGCCTACCAGGCGGGTCTGGAGGACCGCCTGGCAGCCGGCGCACCCATCGACGACATCCACTCGGTGGCGTCCTTCTTCGTCTCCCGGGTCGATGCGGAGGTCGATCCGCGGCTGGCGACCATGGAGGACCCGGCAGCGCACGCCCTGGCCGGGCGGGTGGCGGTCGCGAACGCCCGTCTGGCCTACCACGCCTTCCTCGAGGTCACCACAGCGGATCGCTGGCAGGCGCTCGAGGAGCAGGGTGCCAACCCGCAGCGGCCACTGTGGGCCTCGACGGGGGTGAAGAACCCCGAGTACCCGGCGACGCTGTACGTGACCGAACTGGTGGCACCGGGCACGGTCAACACGATGCCCGAGTCCACCCTGGAGGCCGTCGCCGCCGCCGACCCCGTCGTGGGCGATGGCGTCACCGGCCACCTCGACGATGCCGCTGCGGTGGTCGCGGACCTTGCGGGGTACGGCATCGACCTCGCAGAGATCACCGACCTGCTCGAGGAGCAGGGCGTCGTCAAGTTCGAGACCGCCTGGAACGAGCTCCTCGCGACGGTGGAGGCGGCCCGGTGACCGGCGGGACGCGGCGAGCGCCATCGCCGGTGCCACGGCGGTGACCTCCGAGGTGGTGGAGCACCGCCCCCTCGTCCACCTGCGTCCCAGCTCGGGCTGGACCAACGATCCGGTCGGGCCGGTGCGGTGGCAGGGGCGGACGCATCTGTTCCACCAGCACAACCCCGAGGGGGCCTACTGGGACCGTCCGCACTGGGGACACCTGGTCAGTGACGATCTCGTGCGCTGGCGTCGGCTGCCGAACGCACTGTCACCCACCCCGGGCGGTCCCGACCAGGACGGGTGTTTCTCCGGCTCCGCAGCCCTCGACGGTGACGAGGTCGTGTTGGCCTACACCGGCGTGCGTGGTGCTCCCGGACCGGCACAACAGCAGGTGACCTGCCTGGCACGCAGCCGTGACCCCCTGCTGCGCACGTGGCGCAAGGACCCCGCCAACCCGGTGACCCGGGCCCCCGAGGGTGAGGACCTGCTCGGTTTCCGTGACCCCTTCCTGTGGTGGGAGGGGGGCCGGTGGTGGCAGCTGGTGGGCGCGGGAAGCGCGACCACTGGCGGCTCCGTGCGGTGCTACTCCTCGACCGACCTGCGTACCTGGACCGCGCACCCGCCGCTGCTGACCGCTGCCGATCTGCGCCGCTTCGATCCCGGCTGGTGGACCGGCGCCATGTGGGAGTGCCCGGTGCTGCTGCGGGGAGGCCGGCGCGATGTCCTGCTGCTGTCCATCCACGACGAGGTGACGACACACCACCCGCTCGCGGTGGTCGGCCGGCGTGCGCAGGGTCGCTTCACACCGACCGCGATCCAACGTCTCGATCTCGGCCCGGATCTCTACGCCCCCTGTCTGCTGCAGCAACCGGACGGCACCGCGATCAGCTGGGCCTGGAGTTGGGAGGCACGGCCGGAGTGCCAGCAGCGCGCGGCCGGTTGGGCCGGGGTACTGAGCGCGCCCCGTCACCTCGCCGTGGTCGGGGAGCAGTTGCATGTGGCCCCACACCCTGCCATCACGGGCCTGCGGCGCCGGGCGCAGCGCGTGGAGCCCCGGCCGACGGCCACCGGGTGGCAGGCGGCGGGGATCGGCGGTGACGTCCTCGACCTCGAGCTCGAGCTGGGTGGCAGCGCGGATCGCATCGCGTTGCTCGTGCGCCGCTCCCCGGAGGCGGAGGAGGTCACCACCATCGAGTTCGACCGGGTCCACCACGAGCTGTGGCTGGACCGGGAGCGCGCCAGCCTGGACCCGGGCCCGCGAGGTGGCCGGGTCGGCGGATCGTTGCCGTCGGGCACCCCTGTACGCCAGGTCCGTGTCCTGCTCGACCGTTCCATCGTCGAGGTGTTCGTCGACGACCGGGTGGCGCTGACCGCGCGCATCTACCCCACGCGAGCCGACAGCACGGGCGTGGCGGTCGTCGGCGACCCCCCCGCGGTCGCGGACGTCACCCTCAGGGCCTGGACGCTGGATCCGGTGTGGCAGGAGATGGGTGCGCCCGGTCGCTAGCGGGTAGGGCCGTACCGGTCCGCGCTCAGGAGGGGCCTGCGACGAACTCCTCCAGCTTCTCGACCAGCGATCGTGCCCCGACGAAGACCGGCGTGCGCTGGTGGATGTCGGTGGGCACCAGGTCGAGCAGCGACTCGCGACTGTCCGAACCACGGCCGCCGGCCTGCTCGGCGAGATAGGCCAGGGGCGCGGCCTCGTAGAGCAGCCGCAGCTTGCCGGCAGGCTCCTCATCGGTACCGGGGTAGGCGAAGATGCCGCCGTGCAGCAGGTTGCGGTGGAAGTCGGAGACCGCCGAGCCGATGTAGCGCTGCGAGATGGTCGGGGTGTCGTCACGGTTCGCCCAGTCCACGAACCGCTCCACGCCCTGCTCCCAGTGCGCCGACGCAGCGAGGTTGAAGCTGTAGTAGCTCGGGTCCTCGGGGAACGCCAGGTCCGACCAGGTCAGGAGGAACTCCCCGGCTTCCGGGTCGAGGGTGAAGGCGTGGACGCCGTCACCGGCGCTGTACACCAGCATCGTCGAGGTGGAGTACAGCAGGTAGCCGGCGGCCACCAGCTCGGAGCCCGGCCGTAGCCAGTCCTCGGTGGTCGGGCCGTTGTCGAGATCGTGGCGTCGGAACACCCCGAAGATGGTGCCGATGCTGACGTTGGCATCGATGTTGGAGGAGCCGTCGAGGGGGTCGCAGGTCACGACGTAGGGCCCGCTGCCCTCGAAGACGGTCACCTCGGGCTGCTCCTCGGAGATCAGCGCGCACACCTTGCCGCTCTTGCCGAGGAGTCCCGCGATCACCTGGTCCGCGTACACGTCGAGGCTCTTCTGCTCCTCGCCCTGCACGTTGGTCACCCCGGACCGGCCGAGCATGTCCGTCAGACCCGCACGACGGGTCTTGCTGGAGATGAGTTTGCCGGCCAGCGCGATGTCGTACAGCAGGCTCGTGAGGCGACCCGTCGCCTCGACGGGCTGTCGCTCGGCGAGGAAGCGCTTGATCGTGATGAGCTGATCCGCGGGGTTCCCACCGACGGCGGGTGCTGGCGGATCCGGGTCGAAGGTGCTCATGCGAGGACTCCCTGGGCTCGAGGATCGGTGGCGCGATCGCGGGCACGCCTAGGGGCGGTCCGCGACCCCTGCCGAACCTCGAGCCTAGGTAGGCGCGCACGGGGACGAGCAACACCAACGTCGGTGGCCAGCCGCACGAGCTCGGGGCGGCCGGGGCGTAGGGGACGATCCCCGGGGGCCGCGGTGCGTCAGGCCGTCCGCGAGGCCTCGTCCTCGAGCGGTGCCAGGTTGTGCGCGACCGCTGCCAGCAGGGTCTGCAGCGTCCGGCGGGCCACGCGGTGGAAGGCCAACTCATCGATCGCCGCGCCGAGTTCGCCGCCGGGCGGCTGGTAGCGGCCGTCGATCATCAGCGAGGGCGCCTCGGGGCGCAGGTGCAGACCGATCTCGCCGTCGAAGGCCGGGAGCAGACGGTCCATGGGGCGAGCGGCCCGATCGGTGCTGGCGGTGGTCGGATCCCAGGACAGGGAGCGCCACACGGCGTCGGACGCTGACCAGGGGGTACCCACGCGGGTCACCACGCTCCGTCGGATCCGCCCCCAGGACAGCCCGACCAGCCAGCCGTCCTCGCTGGCCGGACGGCCGTCAGGGAGCCACAGCGGTTCGGACTCGAAGGCACCCCGCAGCGCCCTGGTGTCGCCCACCACGGGCTGGAACACGCTGACCTGAGCTGCCACGTTCGCTCCCGCTGTGCCTCGGGGTCGTCGCCCGGGGGACGGGTCGCCCCACGGTGCGCTGCGCACCGTCGGGGTCGGGGCGCGGGCTGACCACGGCCGTTGGGCGGGACCTGCAGGGTCGTTGGTCCCGACGTCGGCTCAGGCCGCCGGCGTGAACTCGCGGCCGAAGCGCTTCAGCCGCAGGGCGTTGAGCACCACGCTGACCGAGGAGAAGGCCATGGCGCCACCGGCGATCATCGGGTTGAGGAGACCGGCTGCCGCCAAGGGGATCGCAGCGGTGTTGTACCCGAAGGCCCACCCGAGGTTCTGCAGGATGATCCGGTACGTGCGGCGCGACAGGTTGATCGCCAGGGGCACGCCCGGCAGGTCGCCCCGCAGCAGGGTGAGGTCGCTGGACTCGATCGCCACGTCGGTGCCGGTCCCGATCGCGATACCGAGGTCGGCCTGGACCAGGGCGGGAGCGTCGTTGACGCCGTCACCGACCATGGCGACCACCTCGCCCGCCTCCTGCAGCCGCTCGATCTCCCCGCGCTTGTCACCGGGGTAGACCTCCGCCAGCACCCGATGGATGCCGACCTCGGCGGCGATGGCGTCGGCGGTGCGCTGGTTGTCGCCGGTGAGCATGGCGACGGTCAGTCCCATGTCGGTCAGCTGCGCGACCGTTGCCGCCGCGTCGGCCTTGAGCTCATCGGCCACGGCCAGCACGCCCCGGACGGCGCCGTCCCACCCGACCAGCACGGCGGTACGGCCGCTGTCCTCCAACGCCGATGCGCGCTCCTCGAGCTCCGCGCTGAGCACGAGCCCGTTGTCGGTCAGCAGCGAGCGGCGACCCACCCACACCGTGGTGTCCTCCACCTCGGCGTGGACGCCCTGTCCGGCCACGGCAGCGAAGGCGGACACCTCCGGCAGCTGGCCCGCGCGCTCACGGGCGGCGGTGGCAACGGCCTGGCCGATGGGGTGCTCGCTGTCGGCCTCCACCGCGCCGGCGCGCCTGAGCAGCGTGGCCTCGTCGACCTCGGCGCCGGCGGCCACGTCGGTGAGCACCATCTTGCCGTGGGTGAGGGTGCCGGTCTTGTCGAAGACCACCGTGGTGATGCGACGGGTCTGCTCCAGGGTCTCGATGCGCTTGATCAGCACCCCGAGCTCCGCACCACGGCCCGTGCCCACCATGATCGCGATGGGGGTGGCGAGCCCGAGCGCGCAGGGGCAGGCGATGATCAGGACGGCCACGCCGGTGGTCAACCCGACCAGTGGCTCGCCGGCGAGCAGCCACCACCCGAGGAAGGTCAGCAGCGCGATGCCGATCACCACGGGGACGAACACCGCCGAGATCCGGTCCGCCAGCCGTTGGACCGGGGCCTTGCCCCGCTGCGCGTCGGTCACCAGCTGCACGATCTGCGCCAGCGCGGTGTCGGAACCCACCGCCGTCGCCCGCACCGTCAGCACGCCACCGGTGTTCACGGTGGCGCCTGCCACCTGGTCGCCGGGCGCCTTGTCCACGGGCATCGACTCACCGGTGAGCATCGACTCATCGACCGAGCTGGCGCCGTCCACGACCTCGCCGTCGGTGGGCACCTTCTCGCCGGGCCGCACCCGCAGGAGGTCTCCGACCGCGACCTCGTGGATGTCGACCATCTGCTCCTCGCCGTCACGCACCACCCGAGCCTGCTTGGCGCCGAGCTCGAGCAGGGCGCGCAGGGCGTGGCCGGCACGGCTCTTGGCGCGGGCCTCGAAGTAGCGGCCGAGTGCCAGCAGCGCCACGATCGCCGCGGCCACCTCGAAGTAGAGGAAGCCCCCCGTGAACAGGGCCACGACGGAGTAGCCGTAGGCGGCCAGCGTCCCGATCCCGATCAGGGTGTCCATGTTGGCGGTGAAGCGGCGCGCCCGGCGGGCCATCTCCGCGAGGAAGGGCCAACCGACGTAGAACTGGACCGGTGTCGCCAGCGCGAACTGGGTCCAGCGTGCCCAGGTCTGCTCGCCGAGTTCGCCGGAGAACATCGCGAGCCACACCACCACCAGGGTGGGTGGCACGGCGCTGATGACCCGGATGAGCCACTTGCGCTGGGCACGCGCCTCGGCATCACGCTGAGGGTCGTGGTCCTGGTCGAGTTCCTCGCCCGGCTCGGGGATCGGTTCGAGGGCGTAGCCGAGCCGGTCGATGGCCTTCTGGAGCGCTGCGGTGTCGACCTGGCTGGGATCGATGGTGACCAGGGCGCGACCGGTGGCGTAGTTGACCTCGGCCTCGCTGACGCCATCCTGCTTGGCGAGGGTCTTCTGGATCCGCGCGGCACACGAGCCGCAGGTCATCCCCTCCGCAGCGAACTCGACGGACTGCTGGTCGTCGGGTGGCGTGGACTCGATCGTGGGGGTGGACATCGGTCGCCTCGGTGGTCGCCTCGGTCGGGTGCGAGCGGCGGCAGCGTATACCCCCATAGGGTATCTGTCGAGCGGATGCCATCGATCCGGACCGGGTATCTGCGCCGTACAGGCATCCGTGGTACCAACATCGCGACCGAGCGAGTGGAGGCCCTGTGAGCGCGACCGATCGCCCCGACGCGGATGCTACCGACGCCGTGATCGAGGTCTCGGGTGTCACGCGGGCCTTCGGCACGGTCCGCGCTCTCGACGGTGTCGACCTCCGGGTGCGGCCGGGCAGCATCTACGGGTTGCTGGGCCCCAACGGCGCGGGCAAGACCACCTTGATCCGCGTCCTGGCCACCCTGCTGCGTCCGGACGCCGGAGAGGTCCGCGTGGCGGGCATCGACGTCCTCGAGGCACCGAACGCGGCCCGTGGCCGTATCGGGCTCGCCGGTCAGTTCGCTGCTGTCGACGAGTTCCTCACCGGCCGTGAGAACGTGGAGATGGTCGGCCGCCTGTACGGGCTGTCGCGTCGCCAGGCCCGCCAACGTGCGGATGAGGTGCTCGAACGCATCGGTCTGGCCGCTGACGCCTCCCGCCAGGTCGGGACCTACTCCGGGGGGATGCGTCGGCGCCTCGACCTGGCGGCGTCGCTGGTCGGACGCCCCGAGGTGATGTTCCTGGACGAGCCGACCACCGGGATCGACCCCCGCAACCGGCTCGAGTTGTGGGGCATGATCGAGGACCTGGTCGCGACCGGCACCACGGTGCTGCTCACCACCCAGTACCTGGAGGAGGCCGACCGGCTGGCGGACCGCATCGGCGTGATCGACCGTGGTGTGATCGTGCAGGAGGGCACCGCCGACGAGCTGAAGGCTGCCGTCGGTGGCGCGGTGCTGGAGGTGGTCGTCGCCCCGGAGGACCGCGGGCGGGCGCGCGAGCTCCTCGCGGTGGCGACGGGGGCGGAGGTGACCGAACGTGACGGCGGGCGTCGGCTCCGGGTCGCGGCACACCACGGCTCCCGGACGTTGACCGAGGTCGTGCGGCGGCTCGACGACGCCGGCATCGAGAGCGACGACATCGGGCTGACCCGTCCGTCGCTGGACGACGTGTTCCTGTCGGTGACGGGACAACCGGTGCACGACAACGGAGAGAAGGCGGTCCGATGAGCGCTCCCGCGACGACCCCGGCCCGGCCCGGTACGGCTCGGGACACCACCCGTCCCACCTTCACCGGCACCGTCGTCGACACCTGGGTGATCACCAAGCGCAACCTGCTGCGCAACGTCCGTCTGCCGCAGGTGCTGCTGTTCTCCACGGTGCAGCCGATCATGTTCCTGCTGCTGTTCACCTTCGTCTTCGGCGGCGCGATCACCGGGACGCTGCCGGCAGCAGCGGGTGGCGAGTACATCAACTGGCTGATCCCCGGTCTGCTGGTCCAGGTCTCGGTCTTCGGCGCCGGTCAGACCGCGATCGGTCTCACCGATGACCTCAAGAAGGGGGTCATCGACCGCTTCCGGTCCCTGCCCATGGCCCGCAGTGCCGTGCTCGCTGGCCGCACCTTCGCCGACCTCGGCCGCAACGCGGCGGTGGTCACGCTGATGCTGCTGGTCGGGTTCGGCATCGGCTTCCGCTACCAGACCAGCTTCCTGCCCTTCGCTGGCGGGGTGCTGCTCGCCCTGGCCTTCGCCTACTCGCTGTCATGGGTCATGGCCGTGATCGGCCTCTACGTCAAGGAACCCGAGGCCACGCAGTCGGCGGTCTTCCTCCCGGTGTTCCCGCTGGTGTTCGCCTCCTCGGTCTTCCTGCCCACCCAGACCATGCCCGACTGGTTACGGGTCTTCGCCGACAACCAGCCGATCACCACCGTCACCAACGCGTTGCGCGCGCTGATGCTGGGCGAGGGAGCGCTGCTCGAGGGCCAGGTGTTGTCCACGCAGCTGGCGCTGTCCGCCGCCTGGATCGTCGGCATCACCCTGGTGTTCAGCCTGTGGGCCATCCGGGCGTACCGGCGGGCGGTCAGCTGATGGCCGGGCCCTGTGGCCCGGCGCGGTAGGGGAGAAGGTCCCGGCAGCTGCGGACGGTCGCGGGCGTTGCGTGTCCCTGTGCCACGTACCGTGGCGTGCGCGCTGCGCCGTCCCAGGTCCCCCGGTCCTCCGGTCAGCTCGGGTCCGTCGCTGCGCTCCCGTTCCGCACGAACCGGAGGCGACCGCCATGGCGACCGACAGCCGTCCCGACGCGCAGCCGGAGGAGGGTCGACCTCACCGCGAGAGCGCCGCGGCATCACGGGCACAGCGCAGTGCGGCCACGAGCCGGGCCCTGCCCATCGCCCTGGGTATCGCGGCGGCTGGCGCGGGGTTGGCGAAGCGCTACCTCGGTGCCGGCGACCGCAACGACACCGCGGAGCAGCCCGACCTGCCCGCCGCACCGCCTCGCCCCCAGGCCTCCGCGCCGACGCAGGCCACCGAACCGACGCAGGCCACCGCGCCGGCGCAGCCCTCCGCCCCGCTACAGACCACCGCGCCGCCGCAGCCCTCCGAGCCGGCCAGGCCTCCCTCGCGCAGCAATCCCGCCGTCGACGCCGATCTCGACCGTCGCCGGGCCATCGGCCCGGAGATCCACGACGCGGCCCCCACCGGTGACCTCGACACGATGTGGGACGATCACCTACTGGATCTGAAGCTGGTCAACCCCGCCAACCGGCGGCGCTTCAAGGTCATCGTGGTGGGCACGGGCCTGGCCGGTGGCGGCGCGGCGGCGACGCTGTCGGAGTTGGGCTACCAGGTGGAGGCCTTCACCCTGCACGACGCACCACGTCGCGCCCACTCGGTCGCGGCCCAGGGCGGGATCAACGCCGCGAAGGCCTACAAGGCCGACGGTGACTCGGTCGACCGGCTGTTCCGTGACACGGTCAAGGGTGGGGACTTCCGTGCCCGCGAGGCCGACGTGCACCGGCTCTCCGAGATGTCGGTGCGGGTGATCGACCACATGACGGCGCTGGGGGTGCCCTTCGCCCGGGAGTACGGCGGCCAGATCGCCACCCGCTCCTTCGGCGGGGTGCAGGTCTCACGGACCTTCTACGCCCGTGGCCAGACGGGTCAGCAGCTCCAGATCGCCGGCTCCCAGCAGCTGCTCAAGGAGGTGGGTGCGGGTCGGCTGACCTTGCACACCCGTCAGGAGATGCTCGAGCTGATCGTCGCCGACGGCCGCGCGGTAGGGATCGTGACCCGCGACATGGTCACCGGCGAGATCGTCCCCCACACCGCGCACGCGGTGGTGCTGGCCACGGGCGGCTACGGCAACGTCTACTTCAAGTCGACCCTGGCGAAGTCCTCGAACGCCACGGCGACCTGGCGGGCCCACAAGCGCGGCGCGTACTTCGCCAACCCCTGCATGATCCAGTTCCACCCGACCTCACTGCCACTGACCAGCGAGTGGCAGTCCAAGCTGACGCTGATGAGCGAGTCGCTGCGCAACGACGGCCGCGTCTGGGTCCCGAAGGAGCCCGGTGACGACCGTGCGCCGGAGGACATCCCCGACCAGGACCGCGACTACTACCTCGAGCGGATGTACCCCTCCTTCGGCAACCTCGCGCCGCGCGACATCTCCTCGCGCGCCGCCAAGATCCAGCTCGACGCCGGCAAGGGTGTGGGTCCGCTCCGCAACGGCGTCTACCTCGACTTCCGCGACGCGATCGAGCGGCTCGGACGTAAGACGATGGAGGAGCGGTACGGCAACCTGTTCGAGCTCTACATCGACGCCACCGGTGAGGACCCCTACACCACCCCGATGCGGATCGCGCCGGGTCCGCACTTCGCCATGGGCGGGCTGTGGACCGACTACAACCAGATGAGCAACATCGCGGGGTTGTTCGTCGGCGGCGAGGCCAGCTTCAACTACCACGGCGCCAACCGGTTGGGGGCCAACTCCCTGCTCAGCGCTTCGGTGGATGGCTGGTTCGTGCTGCCATGGACCGTGGCGGACTACCTCGCGCCACAGCTGGGTACCGAACCGGTACCCCACGACCACCCGGCGGTCACCGAGGCCGTGGCCGACGCCCGTGGGCGGGTCGAGCACCTGCTGGCGATCGGGGGGACGACGGGGCCGGACGTCTACCACAAGGAGCTCGGCCAGCTGCTCACCGACCACGTCGGCGTGGAGCGCAGCGCCGAGGGGCTGGCCAAGGGCGCCGATGCCATCCGCGAGCTCCGGGACGACTTCTGGACCAACGTGCGCGTCGTCGGCCACGGGCAGCAGCTCAACCAGGAACTCGAGCGGGCAGGTCGGCTGGCCGACTACCTCGAGCTCGCGGAGTTGATGGCGCTGGATGCGCTGGACCGTGACGAGTCCGCAGGTGCGCACTTCCGCACCGAGCATCAGACCGAGGAGGGAGAGGCGCTGCGCGACGACGAGCGCTGGACCTCGACCTCGGCGTGGGAGGCCGCACCGGACGACGGTGTCCCGATCCGTCACAGCGAACCCTTGACCTTCGACGCGGTCCCGCTGGCGACCAGGAGCTACAAGTGATGCGACTCACACTCGAGGTCTGGCGGCAGGCCGACGCGGCGACACCCGGTCGTTTCGAGCGCTACGAGGTCGGCGGGGTCACCGCCGAGGTGAGCATGCTGGAGCTGCTCGACATGCTCAACGCGCAGCTGGTCGAGGAGGGCCGTGAGGCGGTGGCCTTCGACCATGACTGCCGTGAGGGCATCTGCGGCACCTGTGGGCTGATGGTCAACGGCCAGCCCCACGGGCCCGAGGATCACACCCCGGCGTGTCTGCAGCGGGTGCGGTCCTTCTCGGACGGTGACGTGGTCACCCTGGAACCGTGGCGTGCAGGGGCGTTCCCGGTGGTCCGTGATCTGGTGGTCGACCGTTCGGCCTTGGATCGTGTCATCGCCGCTGGCGGCTACATCTCGACCGCGACCAACGGCGCACCGGAAGCGCTGACGATGCCGGTGAACAAGCACCAGGCCGAGGCGGCGATGGATCACGCCGCCTGCATCGGCTGCGGGGCGTGCGTGGCGGCGTGTCCCAACGGTGCGGCGCAGCTGTTCACCGGTGCGAAGGTCGCCCACCTCGCGGAGCTGCCCCAGGGCCAGGTCGAGCGCTACGAGCGTGTGCGATCCATGGTCGCCACCATGGAGGGAGAGTTCGGTTCCTGCACCAACTACGGGGAGTGCGTGCCCGCGTGTCCGGCCGCGATCGGTCTGGACGTGATCGCCCACCTCAACCGGGACTTCCGCAAGGCCGTCATCAGCGAGCGGCGTGGTGAGGTCCCCGAACGCACCGACGTACGGTGGCTCTCGCGGTTGCGCGGCGAGGCCTGGTGGCAGTCCGATCCCGGTGACACGCCGCAGAAGACCTGAACGCACCGGCGAGCAGGGGGAGCGGTCAGCCCCCTCGGGCGTCGCGGGTCGCGAGCTCGACGTCGGCGAGGTGGACGGCGAAGGTCGGCAGCCAGTGCGAGCCCGCGTAGTCCACGAGGACGTGGGGGAGCGAGGCATCAGCGTGCGCCCAAGCGGCGGTGCGTGCCGATGCGCGTCGCGGATCCGTCGGGGGAAGTGCGGCGGCGAGGCGCAACCAGCACCAGGCACGGCTGAGGTTCAGCCCGTCGAGGTGCACGGTGTGCGGATCGGTGCGGTCGACCACCTGTGCCGGGGTCAGGAGCGGCTCGGGGTCGGTGAGGAAGCCGTCCAGCCAGGTGAGGTAGGTGTCCGGGGCGAGCACCTGCGCCATCAGGTCGACCTCCACCAGGCTCGGCGAGAGGAAGTCGGCGGCCGAGGGCTCGTAGCGGGTCGGCGCGGCGCGGTCGTCGAGGTACCACCGGGTGGCGGCGTCCTCGACCGCGGATCGCAGGCGCAGGTCAGCATGGACGTCCGCGGCCTCCGCGAGCAGCCGCGCGGCGTAGGCGCTGTTGGCATGTGCTCCGGCGCGGTGGGGGTACGGGGTCCGCGCCAACCACTCGATCGCACGGTCCCGCAACAGGCGACGTAGTGGCTCGATGACCTCGCCCCACCTCCGGGCCGCGGGGGCGTCCTTCTCCGTGCTACGGCCCCAGGCGGTCAGCTCGGCGGCGAGTCGCAGCAGCCACGCCCAGCCGTAGGGCCGTTCGAAGGTGCGGTGCGGGGATCCTTCGAAGAACGCCACCTCGGTGTCGACGGCACCCGGGGTCCAGCGCTCGTCGAACCACGCGTGGATCGCGTGCCGCTCGGGGAGCTCGGGGTGACGACGCAGCAGGCGCACCAGCATCCAGTGCTGGTGGACCGAGGAGTGCCAGTCGTAGCTGCCGTAGAACAGCGGATGGCGGCGATGTGGCTCGAGCAGGTCGTCTGGCCCGGTCAGGAGCTGCCCCGGGTGGTTCGGGTACTCGCGGGCCACGTTGTCCAGCCCGGTCCGGGCGTAGTGGGATGCGGTGGTCGCCTGCAGCATGCTCGTCCCCCGCTCCTGTGTGACCGCAGCCCGTCCGCGCCGGGTGGCCGGGTGGCCGGGTAGCCGGGGTGCCGGGTTGCCGGGTAGCCGGACGGCGGGGTCTACCACACGCGGCTACGGCGGCTCACGTGGGCGCGTCACCGCACCGCCACGCACGGACCGACGTTGGCGGGGGCGGCACCGGCGGCGTACGCTCCGACGCGCTTCTGGAGGGTTCGCCTAGTCAGGCCTATGGCGCACGGCTGGAATCCGTGTTG
>JAWLFQ010000049.1:0-17476 GCA_041685505.1 Nitriliruptoraceae bacterium | reverse complement strand
CCGGACGACTCCGCGACCGAGGACAGTGGCTCGGTGGCACCTTCGCTGCCCCGCTCGGGCCGGCCGAGGACCGCACTCGCCACCGCCGCGAGGATCGCCCCCGCCAGCACCCCACGGAACGCCGCCTCGGGCAGCAGGGGCAGCAGCAGGGCACCCGCCACCACCCCAACGCCGGCGCCGAGCTCGACGGTCACGGCCAGCCGGTGGTTGGCGAGACGCTGGGCCAGCTGCCGGGGTGCCGCAGCCGCCGTGCCCGTGGCCACCGACAGCAGGCCGATGGTGGCAGCTGGGACCGCATCGAAGCCCACCAGCAGCAGCAGCGGCACGATCAGCACCGCCCCACCGATACCGCCGGCCACGCCCGCAGCCGCTCCGACCGCCGCGATCGCGGCGACGACCAGCTGCTCCACACCGCACCTCCGGTCGACGACCCTACCGCCGACCACAGGTGGCCTCGCACACCGCCCCCGTCGGGCGTACGACGGGCGCGAGGCCCCGCGTCGCCCCACGGCCGACGGGCGGTTCAGTCCACGTCGTCGTGGGGCCCGTCCACGCGGCGCTGGGCCTTGCGGTGGGCTTCCTGGACGTGGCGGCGACCGTCCATGACCGTCTCGCGCACCCGACGCTCGCTCTCGACCGCGACCGCGTAGTAGGTCCGGTCGAAGGCCTCCACGACCTCGAAGGTCCACATGCCGGGCAGCACGTTGCGCCCCAGCCACGTCCTGGACAGCTCGTCGGCGAGGTCGGTGTGACCCGCCGCGCGCAGCTGCTCCAGACCGTCACCGAGGATGTCGTCCACCCAGCCGATGCGCTGGTGGAACTCGTAGAGCGCGCCGCGCGCACGTTCGAGCAGTTCGAAGGCCTCACCGATCCTGCCCACCGCGTCGACGGTCGCATCGTCGACACCCTCCGGCCGCTGGTGCGCGGCATCCGGCTGTTGCGCCACCTCGTCTCCGTTCCGATCGGGGTCGGTGGCGTTCGTGGCTGCCGACGAGCGGAGATCGGCCGCGCACGTGCGACCCACCGGTGGCGGGTCCTACGGTCGGGGAGCACGCCATCGACACGCCATCGACAGGAGCGGACGTGGACCTGGTCGCCGGCCCGGAACCCGACCCGGTCGACGCGCACGCGCACCTCACCACGGCGCTGTGGGAGCGGGCCGACGACCCGGCCGAGGCGCTGCGGTTCCACGACGGGCAGGACTGGGTCGCGATGTCGTGGCGCGAGGTCGCCAGCCGCGTCAGGGAGGTCGCGGCCGGGCTCATCGCCCTCGGGCTCGAACCGGGCGGGACCGTGGCCATCATGAGCCCGACACGTCCCGAGTGGACGATCGCCGACCTGGCCATCCTGGCCGCAGGCGGCGTCACCGTCCCGGTCTACGAGACCGACCCCGCGCAACGCTGCGCGTGGGTGCTCGACAGCACACGGGCCCGCACGGTGCTGACGGGGTCCCGGCAACTGGCCGACCGGATCGCCAGCATCCGCGACGAGGTGGCGGGGGCCGATCGGATCCTGGTGTTCGATGACGGTGCGCTCGACGACCTCGCCGCCCGCGCCGACGACGCGGCACGCGCCGTGCTGTCGCAGCGCCTCGACGAGCTGCGCGGCGATGCCATCGCCTCCATCGTCCACACCTCCGGCACCACCGGCCCACCCAAGGGCTGTGTGCTGACCCATCACAACCTGGTCTGGACGACCCAGCAGGCCCTGCGCGCCGTCCAGGCCGCGTTCAGCGGCGAACGGCCCTCCACCCTGCTGTTCCTGCCGCTGAGCCACGTGTTCGCCCGGATCATCCAGTTCGCCTGCCTGGAGACGGGCGCGCTGATCGGCTACGCACGGTCCCGCGACCAGCTCCCCGAGGACCTCCAGGCCGTCCGACCCGAGTTCCTGCTCGGCGTGCCCCGGGTCTTCGAGAAGATCACCGAGAGGCTCCACGAGCAGGCCACCTCGGGCATCGCCCAGGGGGTGGTGGACATGGCGCAGGAGACCGCGACGCAGCTCGCACAGGACTCCTCCCCGGGGCTCGCGACGCGTGCGAAGGCGATGCTCGCACGCCCCCTGGTCTACCGCCGCGTACGTGATGCGCTCGGCGGTGAGGTCCGCCACGCGCTGTCGGGTGGTGGGCCGCTCAGCGACGACATCGTGCACCTGATGGGGGCGGCCGGGGTGACCGTGGTGCAGGGGTACGGCCTGACCGAGACCAGCGCCCCGGCCACGATCGACCGGCCCGAGGCGCCGCGGGTGGGCACCGTCGGCCTCCCCCTGCCCGGGGTCGAGGTGGGCATCGACGACGGCGGCGAGGTCCTGATCCGCGGCCCCAACGTCTTCGCGGGCTACCACGAGGATTCGGAGGCCACCGCACAGGTCCTCGATGCGCACGGATGGCTGCACACAGGCGACCTCGGCACCCTCGACCAGGACGGCTACCTGCGGATCACCGGCCGTACCACGGCGCTCATCGTGACCGCCGGCGGCAAGAACGTCGCCCCGGAACCCCTCGAGGAGGCCCTGCGCGCCCACCCACTGATCGCCGAGCCGGTCGTGATCGGTGACGGGCGACCCTTCATCGCCGCCCTGATCACCCTCGATCCCGATCATGCCACGCGTGTCGTCACCGATGACGGGACGGTGGATGCGGAAACGCTGCACCAGGACGAGCAGATCCACGCCGAGGTCGCCCGTGCCGTCGAGGACGCGAACCGACAGGTGTCACGGGCGGAGGCCATCCGCGAGTTCCGGATCCTCGAGCGTCCCCTGCGGATGGAGGCGGAAGAGCTCACGCCGACCCACAAGCCCCGTCGCGACACGATCGTCGCGCACTTCTCCGAGGTGGTCGACGACATCTACGGCACCAGCGACCGTGACGGGGGGTGACGCTCAGCCCTCGTCGCGGATCGGCACACCCTGGGGATCGAGGACGAACCACTCGCCGTTGCGCCCCTGACCCTCCAGATCGCCCACCTGCTGGTCCTCGACGTAGTAGTAGAGGGGCTGCTCGTTGTAGGTCACCTGGTGACCGTCGCCGTCATGCTCGATCGTGTCGAGGAGGTCCTCCTCGACCGCGCCGGCACCATCGGGATCGGTGTCGCTCGAGACGACCGGCCAGCGGCTGAGGCAGTCGTCGGTGCAGGTGCGCTCGTTGGGTGGATCGAGGGCGAAGACGTAGACGGTGCGGCCGGACCCATCGACCAGGTGCGGCCCGAGGGGCGAGTCGCGGGTGGTCAGCGTCGCATCACTGAGATCCTCGCCGTCGAAGACGTCCGGGTCGGTCCCGAGGGTGTCGGCACCCTCGGGATCGGTCTCGTCCACGGTCGGGTCGTCGCCGGGCGTACCGAGGTCGTACTCGTCGACGTCCTCGGAACCGCCACAGGCGGACAGCAGCACGGCGGCGACGACCGCAAGGAGAAGGCGACCTGCGGTCGGTGACACGACGTTGCTCCGTTCCTGGCGCAGGGATCCCGTGGGCCGTTCGGCCGGCGTCCGGGACGACACTGCGCAGCGGTGCGGGGACCGATGGGGTGCCCGGTGTGCGACGCGACCGGCTACTTCGTCGCCTTCTCCATCCGGCGCTTGAAGCGGTCGACGCGGCCACCGGTGTCCACCAGCTTCTGCTTGCCGGTGTAGAAGGGGTGGCACTGGTTGCACAGCTCGACCGAGATCCGGTCGACGGTCGCCCGGGTCTGGAAGGTGTTGCCGCACGAGCAGGTCACCGTGGCGATGGTGTACTCGGGGTGGATGTCGGTCTTCATCGCGTCCTCCGGGCGGTGGCGTACCGCGGGAACGAGGGGGTGGTGGGTCAGGACGGGGCCGACGGCCGGCGGTGGCAGGCATGCAGGAGCGCGTCTGCGCACGTCGATCCGTAGAGGCCGTCGAGGCCGTGCCGCGAGATGGCGCACGTGGGGCGCTCCGGGAACGGTACCAGACCGTCGACAGGCAGCGACCGGCGGGCCCGCCCCGTCAGGCGTACCCGGCTGGGGTACCGTTACCCGGCCACGCCACGGCATGCCGCGCACCCTGCGCCGCACCCGAGCCCGTACAGGAGCCAGCTCCCATGGCCGCACCCTACGCCTCGTCCTCCACCCCTGTCGCCCAGGCGCCCGTCGCGGACCGCACGGCCTACATGACCCGGGTCTACGTACGTCTCCTGGCGGGGATCGCCGGCTTCATCCTGGGCTCGTGGTGGCTGTTCACCACCGGGCTGGCCTACGCGATCGCCGAGTTCGTCCTCGGGGTGAGCTGGCTGCTGATCCTCGGTGGCTTCATGATCGTGTCGTGGATGTCCACCTCGATGCTGTACCGGGCCGCTTCCCCCGCCGGCCAGTACGCCGCCTACGCCGCCGTGGTCGCGGCCAACGTCCTGCTGTTCGCCACGCCGCTGGTGCTGGCACAGGTGCAGGGCCCACCGGGCACCATCGAGCTGGCGGCACAGCTCTCCGGCGTGGCCTTCATCGCCCTGTCGGCGATCTCGATCACCACCAGCAAGGACTTCAGCTTCCTGCGCGGGTTCCTGCTGTGGGGAGGGGTACTGGCGCTGCTGCTGATCGTCGGCTCCACGCTGTTCGGCACGGGACTGGGCGTGTGGTTCTCGGTGGCCATGATCGGCTTCGCGGGTGCGGCGATCCTCTACGACACCCAGAAGATCTACCGCTCCTACCCGCTGGGCACCGAGACCGCCGCGGCCGTGCACCTGTTCTCGTCGATCGCGCTGCTGTTCTGGTACGTGCTCCAGCTGCTCACGCGCCGCTGACCGGCACCGCTGAGGTCAGGCCAGGTCCCGGAACAGCTCGATGCGGTCCGCCAGGCCCGCGCGCTGCTCGTGGTTGCGCACGCCCAGGCCCTCCTCACGTGCACCGACCAGGACACCGAGCTTGCCGGTGTGCTCGTTGCGGTGCATCTTGCCGGCGGCCTGTCCGATGTCGGCCAGGGGGAAGGTCTCGGTCAGGATCGGCTGCAGCATGCCGAGGTCGACCAGGCGGTTCGCCTCCCAGGCTTCGGCGTAGTTGGCGAAATGCGAGCCGATGATGCGCTTGAGTCGCATCCACAGCACCCGGTTGTCGTAGACGTGCTGGTAGCCGGTGGTCGAGGCGCAGGTCACCACGATGCCACCGCGCTTGCACACGTACACCGATGCCGGGAAGGTGGTCCGTCCAGGGTGCTCGAAGACGATGTCCGGGTCCTGGCCGACCATCTCACGGATGCGCGAGCCGAAACGCCGCAGTTCCGACTCGTCGATGACGTCGTCGTCATCGATGAAACGGTAGCCCTCGGCCTTGCGGTCGATGATGTGCTCCACGCCGATCGCCCGCAGCTGCGCCGCCTTCGCCGGCGAGGACACCACGGCCACCGGGACCCCGCCACCGTTGCGCACGAGCTGGCAGGCGAAGCCACCGAGCCCACCGGTCCCGCCCCAGATCAGCACCACGTCGCCCTGCTTCATGCGGGCACCGTTGGGGCTGACCAGCATGCGGTAGGCGGTGGCCAGCACCAGCCCCAGGGAGGCGGCCTCCTCCCAATCGAGCTGATCGGGCATGGGCAGCAGCTGGTTCGCCTTGACCATGGAGATGTCGGCGAGCGCGCCGAAGTTGGTCTCGAACCCCCAGATCCGCTGGTCGGGGTCGAGCATGGAGTCCATGTGCCCGGCCGGGTCCTCGAGATCGACGTAGTTGCAGTGGACCGTGACGCGGTCGCCCGGCTTCCACTTGGTGACCCCGGAACCGGTGCGCAGGACCACGCCGGCGGCGTCCGAGCCGGGGATGTGGTAGTCGAGGTCGTGCCGGCTGCCGAGCGCCGAGGAGCGTCCGAACCGTTCCAGGAACCGGAAGGTGGACACGGGCGCGAACCGCGCCGACCACACGGTGTTGTAGTTCAGCGCCGAGGCCATCGGCGCGATCAGCACCTCGCCGGGACCGAGCGGCGGGATCGGAACCTCGTCGAGGTGGAGGGTGCGCGAGGGGTCCTGCTCCTCCTCCGGCACGCCGTCGAAGACGTGCTCGTCCTCCTTGCGGATCACGCAGGCGCGCATCGTCTCGGGCAGGGGCAGCGCCGCGAGCTCCTCATCGGGCGCGTCCGCGTGGATCGCGTCGTGGATCGCCTGCATCTTGGATGTCGTCGCCACGCGGATGTCTCCCCCCGGCGACCGACCGGCGCCGGCGTCAGGTCGGGGCTCCCGGTCGTCACGCACGACCACCGACCGCAGACAACGCTAGCGAGCGGCGCCGCCGGTCCACGAAACCACGCGCACGGTGATGGCTCCGGCCGGCACGGTGCACGCCGGAACCGGCCGCTCGGGAGATGGTGGGGTCAACCGCCACCGGGGTCGGCACCGTCGGCGCCGTGCCGACGCCTGCCGGACCCGCCGGGTCCGCCGGGTCCGTCGTCGTCGGAGGGCTCCGGTCCGTCGTCGGCGGCGGGCTCCGGCCGGTCGTCGGCGGCGGCACCGTCGCCGGACCGCCGGCCGGTGACCGCGCGCGGCCCCTGCTCGCGGCGGATCTCCACCACCTCGACGTCGAGCTCGAGGGGGGTACCGGCGTCCGCACCGGAGCGCGGTCGACGGCTGCTCCGGCCGGCGTCGGTCGCGGTGCGCGCCGAGCGCCCGCGGTCACCGCCGGCACCTGGCGACGGTGTGCCGGTCCCGGCGGGGCCACCACCGACCACCTGCCCACCGACCCGGGCACGCAGACGGCGGGCGACCCACCGACGCGTCGGCGCGACGAGGAAGAGGAAGCCGAGCGCGTCGGTGAGGAAGCCGGGGGTGAGCAGCAGGGTGCCGCCGACGATGATGAGGGCACCCTGGGCGACCTCGTCGCCGGGCCAGCGACCCTCCTGCAGCGCGGTACGGAACTGCTGCCAGGCCCGGCGCCCCTCGACGCGCAGCAGCCAGGCACCGAGCAGGCTGTCGGCGACCAGCAGACCGGCGGTCCACCACCCACCGATCGCCCCGCCCACCTGGACGATCACGAGGATCTCCGCCAGCGGGACGAGGATGAACAGGACGACGAGGAGGGCAGGCATGCGCACAGGGTACGACAGCTCGCTGCCGCCGGACCCGGTCGAGCGGGTGCTGTCGGCACGCAGCGATCCGCACCGGGTCCTGCTCGAGGGCGCCCACGCCCTCAAGCACGCGCTGCGCTTCGAGGCCCAGCTCGAGGCGGTGCTCACCCCGGACCGCCGGGCGCTGCTGGCGCTGTTGGAAGAGGTGGCGCCCGACGTGGTAGGCCACGTCGATGCCCTCGCGGTGGAGCTCACGCCGGCCCGGTGGCGGCAGGTCGTCCCCCGGGAGCTGCCGTCCCCGGCTCTGGCGGTCGCCCGGCGACCCGGGTGGACCCCCGAGCAGGTGCTGGCGACCGGGGGCCGGGCCCTGGTCCTGGAGGCACCGCGCCACCTCGGCAACCTGGGAGCAGCCGTCCGCGTGGCTGCGGCCGCCGGTGCCGGGGGGGTACTGGTGCTCGGCGACGCCGACCCGTGGCACCCCACCGCCGTGCGCGCGGCGGCGGGGCTCCAGCTGGCGCTGCCGGTGGCACGTTCGAAGGACCTCCCGGCCACCGGCCGTCCCCTGGTGGGCCTCGACGCGGGCGGCCGCAGCCTGCACGCGGCGCCGCTGGCGGCGGATGCGGTCGTGGCGGTGGGCACCGAGCGGGGCGGGCTGTCGGCCGCGCTCCGGGAGCGGCTCGACGACCTCCGGGCCATCGAGATGCGCGCGGGTGTGGCCAGCCTGAACCTCGCCACGGCGGTGGCCGTGGCCCTGTACGCCGATCGGTGACCCCGCCGGTGCGCGGCGGCGCCCCCCACCTCGCTACCGTCGGACGGGGAGCCGTGCCGAGGTCATGGGACGGGATCGGGAGAGGAGCACGCGATGACCACCGTGGAGCGCACCGGTCACTTCGAGCAGCCGCCGCGGCTGACCGACGAGTGGGCCGCCGACGTGGCCCTGCAGCGCCTGCTGGAACGCATCCTGCCGGCCGAGGTGCGGGAGGAGATCACCCCCTCGCTCGCGGAGATGGGCCGCCTGGCCGCCACCGAGCTCAAGGACCTCGCCGACGAGGTGGACACGCCCGCCCACGAGCCGCGTCTGGTCCCCTTCGACGCCTGGGGGCGGCGGATCGACCAGGTCGAGGTGTCACCGCTGTGGGAACGGATCGGTGACGTGGGCAAACGTCACGGTGTGGTGGCAACGGCCTACGAGCGGTCCCACGGGGAGCACTCGCGCGTCCACCAGATGGCCCTGGTCGCCCTGTACGGCCCCTCGAGCGCGCTGTACTCCTGCCCCTTCGCCATGACGGACGGCGCTGCCGCGACCCTGCTCGCCCACGGTGACCGCACCCTGATCGACCGTGCGCTGCCCCGGCTGACCAGCCGCGATCCTGGCCAGGCCTGGACCTCGGGACAGTGGATGACCGAGCGGGCCGGTGGCTCCGACGTCGGCCGCTCGGAGACCGTGGCGCGCCAGGACGGTGACGTCTGGCGGCTGTCCGGGACGAAGTGGTTCACCTCGGCGGTGACCGCCGACATGGCGCTGACCCTGGCGCGACCGGCGGGCAACGGACCCGGAGGACGTGGCCTCGCCATGTACTACCTGGAGGTCCGTGACGCCGAGGGGGCGATGAACGGGGTGCGTGTCCTGCGTCTGAAGGACAAGCTCGGCACGCGCCAGATGCCCACGGCCGAGCTGGCCCTTGAGGACACCGTCGCCCACCTGGTCGGTACACCCTCGGACGGGACCCGGGCCATCACCCCGATGCTGGCGATCACGCGGCTGTGGAACGCGGTCATCGCCACCAGCGGGCTGCGGCGTGGCCTGGCGCTGGCGCGCGACTACGCCACCCACCGCGTCGCCTTCGGGCGTGAGGTCCTCGACCACCCGCTGCACCAGGCCACCCTGGCGTGGCTGCGGGTGGAGCACGAGTCCAGCCTGCAACTGGTGTTCCGCACGGTGCAGCTGCTCGGTCGCCAGGAGGCGGGTGTCGCCAGCGACGCCGACCGCGCGGCGCTGCGGTTGCTGCTGCCCATCACCAAGCTGGTGACGGGCAAGCAGGGCGTGGCCGGTGCGAGCGAGACCCTGGAAGCCTTCGGCGGTGCCGGCTACATCGAGGACACCCACCTGCCCGTCCTGCTCCGCGACGCCCAGGTGCTGCCCATCTGGGAGGGCACCACCAACGTGCTCTCCTTGGACGTGCTGCGGGCCATGCAGGACCCGGCGACGCTGCCGGCCCTCCTCCAGGAGGTCCGCACCGCGGCCAACGCCACGAGCCACCAGGACCTCGCGACCATCGGCAAGCAGGCCATCGATGCCGCCGACCACGCTGCGGTCTGGGCCACCCAGGCCGCGGAGCAGGGCCCGGCAGCGCTGGAGCACGGTGCGCGCCGCTTCGCGATGACCCTGGGACGGGCACTGCAGGCCGCGCTGCTGGCCCAGCAGGCCCAGCACGACCTCGACGTGCACGCCGACGGGCGTGCCCTGGCGGTCGCGCGCCGGTTCGCTGCCCAGGGGATCGATCTGCTGGAGCGCCCGGGTGAGCGACTCGCAGAGGATGCCGCGCTGGCACGGGACGAGCCACTACCGATGTGAGCCGGCTGCACCCACGGCGGTCAGCAGGGGCGCGATCCGACGGTTGAGGGCGTCCAGGGTGGCACGGACCACGGCCCGCTCCACGTCGTCACGCACCACCGCGACCCCCAGCAGCGGCTCCTCACCCCACGCACCCAGCACGCTCACCGCGACGATCACCCGCGGGGCCACCCCGCGGGCGTCGTGCTCCACCCCGTCGACCCCGGCTTCGAGCCGCGGTTCGGTGAGCTGTGCGAGCGCCAGGACCGTCGCCTCGGCGACCGCACGCAGGGTGTCCTGCGTCGTCAGCACCCGCCCGACGACCCCCTCTGCGGACCCCGCCGGTCCCTCCAGTACCACCGTGGCACGACAGCTGCGGGCATCCCGGCGCAGGTCGAGCCGTCCGATGGCCACACGGTGGCGTGACGCTGCGGCGTCGGGCCGTGCGTGCGCCGGCAGCCCGACCGGCGGCGCCGACGGCTCGGGCGGGGGTGGCGGCACCGCCACGGGGGTGGGTGGGGGTGGTGGCTGCTGCCGCGCGGGGGTCGTTACCACGGGCTGGATCGCCGCCGGATCCAGCGCGATCCCGAACCGCTCCCGCAGGACCGCCGACACCTTCCAGGCGACCTGCTCGCGGTCGGCCCCCGGCCGCAGCTGCAACCGCAACCGCGTCCGCCCGGTGGTGGCATCGCGGCGGGCCGCCGCCGCGGCCACGCCCTGGACGGCGCCGATCACACGCGCGACCTCGGCGCGGTCGGGCGCCCGGTCGCCGTCACCCGCCGCCGGTGCGCCCGCATGCGCGGAGGTGGACGCGCGGGCGTCCTCGTGCAGCTCCACCGTCACCTCCCGACCACCGTCCCGGACGGCCGCGGGGGGGCCGCGGGCACTGTAGTCGCGCGGTGTCGTGCGACGCGATGCGTCGCCCGCTCAGGCCCGTGTGGCGAAGGGGCGGTGCACGGGCGCATCGTCGGCCAGGGCCGCAGCCACCAGCGGCACCGTCGGTGTGCCGTGGGACAGGACCCGCTGGTGGAAACCCTCGGGATCGAAGCTGCTGCCCTCGCGCTGCTCCACCTCGGCACGCAGATCGGTGAGCTCCTCACCGCCGACGAAGTAGGAGCTCAGCTGGCCCGAGGTGACCTGGGCGCGCAGGACCGTGGCCCGCGCCTCCACCGGTTCCTGGTAGGCCGCCCGTACCAGCAGGTCGACGGCGTCCTGGTCGGTCAGCTCGCCGGCGTGCAGCCCCACGTCCACCAGCGCCGCCGTCGCGATCCGCAGCTCGTTGCGCAGGTGGATCGTGCGGTAGTCGGCCGCGCTGACCGCCGAGGACCCGTCGCTGCCGAAACCCGCGGCAGCGACCTCACGCTCGATGTAGACCGCCCAGCCCTCGGCGAAGACCGGGCGGGACAGCAGGCGGCGGGCCAGGCGTGGGTGCAGCGCCGCGTGCTCGAGCTGCACGACGTGGCCGGGGTAGCCCTCGTGGATGGCCAGGGATCGCAGCGCCGCCGGGGTGAAGGCGCGCAGGAAGGCCTCGGCCTGCGCATCCGTCCACTCCGTGGGGACCGGGGAGAGGTAGTAGGTGCACCCGGTCTCGGGGCGCAAGGGCGGGGGTTGGGTCACGAAAGCCACGGCGAGCCCGCGCAGGTAGGGCGGGACCTCACGCACCCGCAGACGCTCCGCCGGAGGCACGTCCACCACCCCCGCCTCGGTCGCGAAGGCCCGCGCCTCCGCGATGGCGCGGCAGGCCTCATCCAGCAGGGCCCCCCGCCGCACCGCGGTGTCGGCGATCCGCGCCAGGGTGCGACGGATGCGTCGGTCGAGGTCACGCTCGAGGGGTTCGCCCGGGAACCTGGCGCTCCAGCTGGCTGCCGTCTCCTCCGCGAGCCCTTCGCGGACCCGTGCGATCCAGGTCCTGGCACGGTCCTCGATCTGCGTCGCGTCCATCATGGTGCCGAGCGCGGAACGCAGCACGGTGGCGTGCTGCTCGGGACCGAGCCGCCACTCCCCCGGCTGGTCGTCGCCGAGCTCGTCGAGCAGGGCCGCGAAGGCCTCCAGCCCCTCCGCCGCGACCTCACCGGCATCCCGGGCGGGAGACACGTCCACGCCCAGCAGTTCCGCACGCTGGGGCAGCACGTCACGGACCAGGGTCAGCAGCCCGGGCAGCCGCTGCAGTGCCACCTCCAGGTGCGGCGCCGGTGCGGTCGCCAGCAGACCGCTGGCCTGCTCCAGCAGCACCGGTACCCGTCGCGCACGCTGCGAGGCGGCTTCCAACCGCCGGCAACGGTCACCGGGGGTGCCGTCGTCCCAGGCCAACAGCTCGTGGATGCCTGCGGCGACGGTGTCGAGGACCGCCAGAGGATCGAGGAGCAACCGCGGACGCACGTCCAGCTGGTAGCGGCGGAACTCCAGCTCCGCACCCAGCAGCTCGAGGTCACCCGTGGCCTCGCGTGCCGAGGTCCCCGACAGCGCGGCCAGCTCGTTCCGTGTCGTCGCGGCCTCGGCGGCGAGCACGGCCAGGTCCCTGCTCCGGGCGGCGAGCGCCGCCGGGTCGAGATCGGGCAGCTCCCCGTCGAGACCCTGCAGCCCGATGCGGCTCGCCTCCACGGGCTCGTGACGGGCGACCACCTCGAGGTAGCGCAGCACGAGCCGCTCGGCGCGGTGCTCGGGCTGGTCCACGGATCGGGCTCCGGTGTGACGGGCGAGGGACGCTAGTGCGTCGGGTGCCGCGGTGGGGATGCACCCGGGACACCGGGGCCGTGGGCACGCGCCCGGGACACCGGGGTCGTGGGCACGCGCCCGGGACGCCGGCGTCGTGGGGATGCACCCGGCGTGGGCTACGCTTGCGTCCTCGCACGCACACCGCGCGTCTCTGCACCCACCCGGGTGGACCCCGCGGTCACCGTGCGAGCGGGATGGCCCGCGCGCCGTCCACCGTCGCTGCGCGACGGACCTGCGCCTGCCCCCGGGGAGGCGCCCATGATGAGCTGCGATCGCCAGGCGTGTGCACCACCACCACCTCGCCGGGGGTCGCCCGGACGAGAGATGCACGTGACCAAGACCTTCCGCGACCTGGGTGTCCACCCGTCTCTGAGCGATGCGCTCGAGCGCCAGGGCATCAGCCACCCCTTCCCGATCCAGGAGCTGACGCTCCCCCTCGCCCTCGAGGGCCACGACCTGATCGGTCAGGCCCGTACCGGCACGGGCAAGACCCTGGCCTTCGGCCTCCCGCTGCTCCAGCGGCTCGATCCCGGCGTCACGGCCACCCAGGCCCTGGTGATCGTGCCCACCCGCGAGCTGTGCCTGCAGGTCTTCGAGGATCTGAAGATCGGCGCCGAGCTGGGGCTGACCTCGATCAGCGTCTACGGCGGTGTCGGCTACGACGAGCAGATCGACGCGCTGACCTCGGGGGTCCACATCGTCGTGGGGACGCCGGGACGTCTCCTCGACCACCTCAACCGTGGCAACCTCGAGCTCGGCTCGGTCACCCAGCTGGTGCTGGACGAAGCAGACGAGATGCTCGACATGGGCTTCCTGCCCGATGTGGAGCGGCTGGTGGAGGCCTGCCAGGGGCAGGGTCGGCACACCATGCTGTTCTCCGCGACGATGCCCACCCCCATCGTGAAGCTGGCACGGCGCTACATGGACCACCCCACCTTCACCCGCGCCGACCACCACGAGCAGCCCGAGACCGCACCCAACGTCGAGCAGCACTTCTTCCAGGTCCACCGCATGGACAAGCCCCGCCTGCTCGCGCGCATCCTGCAGGACGAGGACCGGGGCGGGGTCTACGTCTTCGTGCGGACGAAGCACATGGCGGACCGCCTGGTCAACGAGCTCGAGGACCTGCAGACGCCGGCGGTGGCGATCCACGGCGACCTGCGCCAGACCACCCGTGAACGCAACCTCGACCGTTTCCGTCAGGGCAAGGCCACCGTCCTGGTCGCGACCGAGGTCGCGGCACGTGGACTCGACGTCCACGGGGTGACCCACGTGGTCAACTACGACTGCCCCGAGGACGAGAAGATGTACCTGCACCGCATCGGGCGCACAGCCCGTGCCGGTGAGTCGGGCAAGGCCATCACCTTCGCGGAGTTCAACGAGGTCGACCGCGTCAACATGATCCGGAAGAAGCTCGGTGCGACGGACTCCGAGCTGGTCCAGGTCTTCTCCACCTCGCCGGAGCTCGCGGCGCGTTTCGCCCTGCCGACCACCCGGCCCTGGGACCACCTCTCCGCCAGCGGGAGCTCGGGTCCCGGCGGCGCCCGCCGCC
This sequence comes from Nitriliruptoraceae bacterium, assembly GCA_041685505.1. GTDB lineage: Bacteria > Actinomycetota > Nitriliruptoria > Nitriliruptorales > Nitriliruptoraceae > T1Sed10-7. The sequence goes on along the minus strand of JAWLFQ010000049.1, from coordinate 3,665 downwards.
AGGGTGGCCGCAGCAGCGGTGACAAGGACACACCGGCGGGCACGGCAGGCGATCGCCACACCGGTGATCGCGCACAGCAGCGGCGCGGCCGTTCCGACGGGCGTCCCAAGAGCGAACGGTCACAGGAAGGTCGCGGGCGCGACCGTGACGCCGACCGCAGCCGTCGTGACCGCGCGCCCGCACGCGAGACCACCTCCCCCCGCTCGGACCGGGAGGCACAGGAGCCGACCCGCGCGAGCGGTCGCGCCCCCGCGACAGCGACCTCCGGGCGCGGCACGGACGCCGACGACGGACGCCAGCCGACGGAACGCACCCGCAGCCGCACGCGTACCCGGGCGCGGACCACCTCCGCGCGCGGGGCGGCACGCCAGGACCAGGCCAGCTCCCCCACCGGCGGCGACACGCCCACGGGTGCCGGCAAGGACAGCGAGGAGCGCGCGCGGTCCTCCAGCGGTCAAGCCTCCGGTGATCGAGCCTCCAGTGCTCAGGCCTCCGGTGATCGAGCCTCCAGTGCTCAGGCCTCCGGCGGCCAGGGCCGGTCCCGCGCACGGACCCGCGCCCGCAGCCAGGAACCGGACAGGGGTCAGCGCTCGGGCGGTGAGAGCGCCCAGCGGCGCGAGACCAAGGACCGCGAGGTCAAAGGTCGCGACGGCGCTGCGCGGTCCGGCCAACGGGCCGAGCAGCCACGCGGCACCGCAGCACGTGGCGGCCAACGCGGTGGGAGCCGGGGCAGCGGCGGCGAGGGTGGCCACAGCGATCGGACCGTGAGCACCACCCCCCGGGGTGCGCAGGCGCGCGGGGACGGACAGCCGCAGCGCGCCCGGCGTGTCAAGGTCGAGCACCTGCCCTGAGGACCGGCGCGGGCGGCACCAGGCAGGGGTTCACCCCGAGGGCTTCCAGGGTGCACGCAGCACCCTGAGGGCCTGCCCCGTGCGCACCTCCAACCATGCGTAGTGCCCGCACTGCGGACAACGGCTGTACAGCCGCCGTCGCACCGGATCCACCAGGAAGGGCGGCGTCAACAACCGCACCATCTTCACGAGCGACAGACCGAAGGGCACATCGCACCGACGGCACCGCAGCTCGACCTGGCTGGTCGGCGCCGCGCTCGGCGCGGTCGAGTACAGGGCCTCCTTGCCGAGGTCGTCGCGGCCCGTGGGCGCCGAGCCGGGGGGCCGGATGCGGTCGAACGCGGGGGAGGTCCCTGCCGACCGCAACCCCTCGTTCCCCCCAGCACCCATCAGCTGTGCCCATCCTCGGTCAGACCCAGCACGGCGTCCCGCTGTGTGTCGCTCCAGCCGGCGGACGCCAGCAGCTCGGGATCGACCTCGTAGCCGAGCAGTTCGCGGGCGATGGCCCGGTAGGCGGCCGTTCCGGGTACGGCGCTGCTGGCGCTGACCAGGCTGGCCCCGCCCGTCGGCGCCTCGGCGAAGCGGATCGACTTGCGGACCGGCGGGCCGACCAGTGGCAGGTCGTAGCGGGCCAACAGGTCGCGCAGTACCTCGCGGGTGTGGCGCGGCCGGGGGTCGAACATCGTGGCCACCAGACCGCGGACCGTCAGCCCGCGGTTGGTGAGACGCCTGACGTCGGCGATCGTCTCCAGCAACTGGCTGACCCCGCGGTGGGAGAGGGTCTCGCACTGCACGGGGATGAGCACCTCGTCGGCGGCGGTGAGGCCGTTGATCGTGAGCACCCCGAGCGAGGGCGCGCAGTCGATGAGGACCACGTCGTAGCTGTCGAGGAGGTCGGTGAGCTCGCCCCGGAGCAGGTACTCGCGTCCCGTGCGTGACAGCAGCGTCACCTCCGCCCCCGCGAGGTCGATGTTGGCCGGAACGATGTCGACCTCACCGTGCTGGATGATCGTGTCCGCCAGCGAGGCCCGACCGACGACGGTGTCGTTGAGCGACGGTTCGATCGCGTCGGGGTCGTAGCCCAGGGAGAAGGTCAGACAGCCCTGGGGGTCGAGGTCGACGACCAGCACCGCCGCGTCCAGCTCGGCCATCGCCGCAGCGATGTTGAGGGTGGTGGTGGTCTTGCCCACCCCGCCCTTCTGGTTGGCGACGGCGATGACGGTGGCCGTCACAGCAGACCGAGCTTGCCCGCCTCGGCGACCGCACCGGCACGGTTGCGGACCCCGAGCTTGTCGTACAGCTCCTGGGCGTAGGCCTTGACGGTGCGCTCGGTCACCCCGAGCTCGTCGCCGATCTCCGAGTTGGTCATGCCTTCGGCCATCAGCTCGAGGACCTGCTGCTGACGGGGTGAGAGGTGCGGCCCGGTCTCCACCTTCGGCACGTCGAACACCATCGTCACGTCCTCACGCTGCGAGGCCGCGGCCGGATCCTCGAAGGTGGCGGTCACCGGCCCGAAGCTGACCCGGTCGCCGTGCTGGAGCACCCGGGGACCCTCGAGGGTCTCACCGTTGATCTTGGTGCCGGCTGCGGAACCGAGGTCGGTGACGATCACCGCTGACGCCTCCCGACGGATCTCCGCGTGCACGCGCGAGACGCGGGGGTCGGGGAGCACGTAGGGGTTGTCCTCCCGCCGCCCGAGCGTCGCCACGTCGCGGTCGAGCCGCACCACACGGCCGGCCAGGGACCCCTCGCTGAAGTGCAGCGTGGGGACCGGAACGATCTTCTGCGCCTTCTGGACGTTGTCCTGCGCCACGGTTCCTCCTCCGCGTCCTCGCCCGTCGGTCACCTCGACCCCCGGCCGCCGGGCCGTGGGGACCACGGCCACACACCCTGTGGGCGGTGTGCGCAGCCTAACCCCTCGCCGGTGACGGGCAGCGGGTCACCTCCCGCGCCGGCACCGCAGCCGCTCCACGGTCTCCCGGGAGGCCGTCGCCCGTCCGAGCCGGTCCTCCGCGCCACGGCCGTGGTGATCCGAGCCGGCCGTGACGACGAGGTCCAGGTCCGCGGCCAGCGCGGTGAAGCGACGGCGGTGTGCATCGCTGTGGTCCGGGTGTCGCGCTTCGATCCCCGCGAGCCCCGCAGCCACCATGCGCTCGACCACCTCCACCGGCAGCCCATCGCCCCCCGAGCGGTCGCCGTACAGACCCGGGTGTGCCAGGACCGCGACCCCGCCCGCCCCGACCAGCAGCTGCACCGCCCGCTCGGGCGTGACGGCGTGCTTCTCCACGTAGGCCGGGCCACCGTCGGCCAGGTAGCGGTCGAAGACCTCCCGCAGGTCCACGGCCGCACCGAGCTCGACCACGGCGGCGGCCACATGGGGCCGGCCGATGGGCGCATCGCCCGCCAGCGCGCGGACCCGGTCGAAGCTGACCGGGATGCCCAGCGCGTGGAAGCGTGCCACGATGCGGCGGGCGCGGTCGGTCCGTTCGTCGCGGAGGCGGGCCAGCTCCGCGGCCAGCGGGGCGTCGCCCGGATCGATCCAGTACCCCAGCACGTGGACGCTGATCCCGTCCTCCTCGGCCGAGAACTCCGTGCCGAGCACCACCTCGATGCCCGCCGCGGCGGCTGCGGTCCGGGCCGCTGCGAAGGGGGCGGTGGTGTCGTGATCGGTGACGCCGATGCCCTCCAGGCCGAGCGCGGCGGCGGCGGCCACGTTCTGCTCGACCGTGGTGACGCCGTCGGAGAAGGTGGAGTGGGTGTGCAGGTCGTAGCCGGCCATCAGAAGGCGTTCTCCCCGGTGAGCAGGCGACCGAT
>JAWLFQ010000131.1:0-4315 GCA_041685505.1 Nitriliruptoraceae bacterium | reverse complement strand
GCCCTGCAGCAGATGGCGATCTTCGCCCTGGGGATCATGCCCTACATCACCGCCAGCATCATCATGCAGCTGCTGGCGGTGGTCATCCCCAAGCTCGAGGAGCTGAAACGCGAGGGTGAGCAGGGCCGGCGCAAGATCACCCAGTACACCCGGTACGGGACGGTGGGTCTGGCGCTGCTGCAGGCCACCGGTCTGGTGACCCTGGCACGCAACGGTGTGGCCTTCGACGCCATCGTCATGCCCGGCGCCGGCACCGGCACGGTCATCATCGCCGTGTTGACGCTGACCGCCGGGACCACGCTGGTGATGTGGCTCGGTGAGCTGGTCACCGCCCGTGGCGTCGGGAACGGGATGTCGATCCTGATCTACGTCTCCATCATCAGCCAGTTCCCCTCCCAGCTGTTCATCGTCCGGACGCAGAACGGCTGGGGGTGGGTCGTCGGGGTGCTGTTGATGGGCATGCTGCTGACCGTCGCCGTGGTCTTCATGGAGATGGGTCAGCGCCGCATCCCGGTGCAGTACGCGCGTCGTCAGGTCGGGCGCAAGAGCTACGGCGGGCAGTCGACCTACATCCCGCTGAAGGTCAACCAGTCCGGCGTCATCCCCGTGATCTTCGCCTCCTCCCTGATGTACCTCCCCGGCCTGGCCGCGCAGCTGTCCGGCAACCAGTCCTTCATCAACTGGACCGAGCAGTACCTCTCGGACGCCACCTCGTGGGTGTTCATCGTGGTGTTCGCGGCGCTGACGATCTTCTTCGCCTACTTCTACAGCGCGATCACCTTCAACCCGGTCGAGGTCGCCGACAACATGCAGCGCTACGGCGGGTTCATCCCCGGCATCCGGCCCGGCCGGCAGACCGCGGAGTACCTCGACAAGGTCCTGACCCGGATCACCCTGCCGGGCTCGATGTACCTGGCAGCCGTGGCCGTGCTGCCCTTCATCCTGCTCGCGGTGGGCAACATCGGTGCCTTCCCGCTGGGCGGTGTGAGCCTGCTGATCATGGTGGGTGTGGCGCTGCAGACCAACCAGCAGATCGAGAGCCAACTCATGCAGCGCAACTACGAGGGGTTCCTGAAGTGACACCTTGAGGATCCACTCGTCGGTGCCGTCCGGCGAGGTGGGCGGCGCCAGCTCCACCCGGAGATGCCGGGGGAGCGAGGGAGGGAGCGACGTGCGAGTCATCCTGCTGGGCCCACCCGGCGCGGGCAAGGGAACCCAGGCCTCTCGGATCGCGGACGCCTACACGATCCCCCACATCTCCACCGGTGACATCCTGCGCAGCAACGCACGCGAGGGCACCGAGCTCGGCCTCGAGGCCAAGCGGTTCATGGACAACGGCGAGCTGGTCCCCGACCAGCTCGTCATGCGCATGGTCGGAGACCGGCTCCGTGAGCCCGACGCCGCCAGTGGGTTCCTGTTCGACGGGTTCCCGCGCACCGTGCCACAGGCCGAGGCGCTCGAGCACCTGCTGGTCGAGCACGACGCACCCCTGGACGCGGTGCTGCGTCTGTCGGTCCCCGATGAGGAGGTCATCGCCCGTCTGACGGGTCGGCGGATGTGCGCCCGGTGCGGACGGATCTACCACGTGCGCTTCGACCCTCCCGCCGAGGAAGGTGTCTGCGACGAGTGCGGCGGCGAGCTCATCCAGCGCGACGACGACACCGAGGAGGTCGCCCGCAACCGCCTGGAGGTGTACGCCGCCCAGACCGAGCCCCTCGAGCACTTCTACTGGGAACGGGGGCTCCTGCGCGACGTGGAAGCGACCGGTCACCCCGACGAGGTCTTCGCCTCGGCGAAGCGGCTGCTCGACCAGGTGCGCTGAGCGGCAGCGCACAGCACCGCGGCCGGCCACGATGGCCGGCCGTCGGCGTACCCTGGGCCCCACGGTCCGCGACCCGGACCCGCGGCCCGGTGCCGAACGGCCACCGACCGCACCACCGCACCGACGACGATGGACGTGCACGATGATCATCAAGAAGAGCCGCGCGGAGATCGAGCGCATGGCCAAGGCCGGTCAGATCGTGGCCCGCGCCCACGAGGAGCTCATGGCGCGCCTGCGCCCGGGCATGTCCACCCTCGATCTCGATCGGATCGCCGAGGAGGTCATCACCCGCTCGGGTGCGGTGCCCTCCTTCAAGGGCTACCGCGGCTTCCCCGCCACCCTGTGCACCTCGCCCAACGATCAGATCGTGCACGGCATCCCCTCCGCGGACGCCGTGCTCGGCGAGGGGGACGTCATCTCCATCGACTGCGGCGCGATCTGGGAGGGTTTCCACGGCGACTCCGCCACCACCCTGATCGTCGGCGGTGAGGACGCGGTGGCGCCCGAGGTCGCGGCGCTGGTGCGTGAGACCCGCAACGCGATGTGGCGCGGGCTCGAACAGGCACAGCACGGCAACCGGCTCGGCGACGTCGGCGCCGCCGTCGAGGCCGTGGCCATGGACCACGGCTACGGCGTGGTCCGTGAGTACGTCGGCCACGGCATCGGCCGGGCGCTGCACGAGGACCCGTCGGTGCCCAACTACGGCCGCGCCGGCAAGGGCCTGAAGATGACCAAGGGGTGGGTGATCGCCATCGAGCCGATGTTCAACCTCGGCACCGAGCGCACCCGCACCCTCGATGACGAGTGGACCGTGGTCACCGAGGACGGTGCGATGTCCGCCCACTGGGAACACACCGTCGCGATCACCGAGGATGGCCCGTGGGTGCTCACCGCCCGCTCCGACGAGCCGGCACGCCCCCTCGCGGAGCCGGTGCCGGCGTACTGAGGCCCCGGGCACGCCGGTTGCCCCGCGGCTCCCCCGCCCGGTATCCTGCGCACGCGCCCTGCCGCGTGGCAGGGCGTCATCGCGTCGCGGCGCGGCCACAGCGACACCGGGGTCCACCACCTCGACGTCGGCGGCCCGCTTCCGACCACCTCGCAGCCGCACGCCCATGGGTCGTGCCGGCCACGAACGGGCTGACGCGGTGCGGTCCAACCTGAGTGCGAGCCGGAGGCGGCGTGGCGGAGAAGGAAGAGTCGATCCAGGTCGAGGGGACCGTCACCGAGGCCCTCCCGAACACGCAGTTCCGCGTGGAGCTGGAGAACGGACACAGCGTGCTGGCCCACATCAGCGGGAAGATGCGGATGCACTACATCCGCATCCTGCCCGGTGACAAGGTGGTGGTGGAGCTGTCGCCCTACGACCTGTCCCGCGGTCGCATCACCTACCGCTACAAGTGAGCCCAGCCTGAACCCACGGGGTGGCCCGGCGCCGGTGCGCTGCCACGACACCGGCACCTGTCCGGAGCCCACCCCCGACCGACAACGCGTCCCTGCGCACACGCGCAACGCGACGCTGCATCCGGCGCACGCACCCGCGTGACGCCGACCGGCCGGCCGGCACCTATCCGGAACCCGCCACCTCGGTGGCGACTCGGAACGGGTGACGCGCTCGAAGCCCTCCACCTCCTCGACGACCGCGCGAGCGCGGCCGTCGCGGTGGTGGGGAGCGGCCCCGGTGCCAGGGAGGCAGCCCGCGCACCGCCGACGACCACCCGGGTCGTCGGATCCAGCCGAGGAGGTGTGAACGTGAAGGTTCACCCGTCCGTGAAGAAGCAGTGCGACAAGTGCAAGATCATCCGCCGCAACGGCGCGGTCCGTGTGATCTGCGAGAACCCGCGCCACAAGCAGCGGCAGGGCTGAGGAGGTCGACCATGGCACGCATCGCAGGCGTCGACATCCCGCGCGAGAAGCGCGTGGTCGTAGCCCTGACCTACATCTACGGCGTCGGCCGCACCCGTGCGGAGCAGACGCTGGCCGCCACCGATGTCGATCCGGACACCCGCGTCCGTGATCTGACCGACGAGCAGGTCCAGCGCCTGCGCGTCCACATCGAGAACGAGTACCGCGTCGAGGGTGACCTCCGGCGCGAGACGGCCAACAACATCAAGCGCAAGATCGAGATCGGCTCCTACCAGGGTGTCCGGCACCGCCTGGGCCTGCCCGTGCGGGGCCAGCGCACCCACACCAACGCGCGTAGCCGCAAGGGTCCCAAGCGCGCCGTCGGCGGGATCCGCAAGCCGACCCGCAAGGGCTGAACCCCAGGAGCTGACACATGGCACAGAACAAGCAGCGGAGCCGCAAGCGCGAGCGCAAGAACGTCATGCACGCGCAGGCCCACATCAAGGCCACCTTCAACAACACCATCATCACCTTCACCGACCAGCAGGGCAACGTGCTGGCGTGGTCGACGGGCGGCAACGCGGGCTTCAAGGGCTCGAGGAAGTCGACCCCCTTCGCCGCGCAGATCGCGGCCGAGCAGGCCACCAAGGC
>JAWLFQ010000048.1:0-17749 GCA_041685505.1 Nitriliruptoraceae bacterium | reverse complement strand
CTAGCCGCGACGAGCCTACGCTCGGACACGTGCTCACGACCGAGCACGAGCGCGAGCACGCGTCGAAGCGACAGGAAGGCGACGAGGTGGCCGACACCGTCGGGAGGTGGCTCGAGGTCCTGCACGCACGCTACCCACCGGCCCAGGCTGCGAGCTGGGACAACCCGGGCCTGCAGGTGGGCGCGCCGGACTGGCCCGTGGCACGTGTGCTGGTCACCCTGGATGTCACGGCAGAGGTCCTCACCGAGGCGGCCTCGGTCGCGGGGACCTTCGTGGTCGCCCACCACCCGCTGCTGTTCCGACCGCTGCAGCGGTTGACCCCCGACACCGCTGCGGGACGACTCGCCCTGGCCGCCGCCGGGAGCCACACCGCGGTTGCTGCGGCGCACACCAACCTCGACGTCACCGACGACGGAGCGGGCACCAACGACCCGGTGGTCCGCGTGTTGGGCCTGCAGGACGTGGCCCCCGTGACCACCGAGCTGCGCGATGCCGACCGGGTCAAACTGGTCACCTTCGTGCCACCGGAGGCCGTGGACGCCGTACTGGACGCGGTCAGCGAGGCCGGTGCCGGCCGCATCGGTGAGTACGAGCGGTGCGCCTTCCGCGTCGAGGGGACCGGCACCTTCCGCCCCCTGCCGGGCAGCGATCCCTACAGCGGGGAGGGGGTCGGTCGCAGCGCGCTCGAACGGGAGCTACGCCTGGAGGTCGAGCTGCCGCGACACCGTTCGGGGCGGGTGGTCACCGCGTTGCTGGATGCCCACCCCTACGAGGAGGTGGCCTACGACCTCGTGCCCCTGCTCGAGGGCGCCGATGCCGGGTTCGGTCGTGTCGGCGTCCTGCCGACACCGGCGCGGCTGGCCGAGGTCGCTGCGGTGCTCCGCGACCGCCTGCCGGCCCCGCATCTGCGCTACGCCGGTGACCCCGACCGTGTGGTGTCACGGGTCGCCGTGGTCGGCGGTGCGGGGGACTCGCTGATCACCGCCGCCATGGCCAGCGGTGCTGAGGTCTACATCACCGGTGACCTCCGTCACCACGTCACGCTCGACGCGGTGACCCAGGGGCTCGCCCTGATCGACGCCGGTCACCATGCCACCGAGGTGGCGGCGATGCCGGCGTTCCTGGAACGCCTCGAGCGTTCCGCCCGCGCCCGTGGTCTCGAGGCCCCGGTGGTAGCGTCGCAGGTCCCAACGGTTCCGTGGAGGTGAGCGTGTCCGAGCCTACGAGCGCGGAGCTCGATCTGCTGCTCGAACTCCAGGCGACGGACCACCGCGTCCGCAAGGTGCGCCACCAGCTCGATGACCTCCCCGAGCAGCAGCAGCTCGAGGCGACCCTGGCGACCGCCGGCGAACTCGATCGTCAGCACGATGACATCCGGGTGGAGCTGGAGCGGGCCTCCGCACGCCAACGACAGCTCGAGCGCGAGATCGAGGTACTGACGGAACGGCGGGACGTGGAACGTGCCCGGCTCTACGACGGCACCGTCGGCAACGCACGGGAGATGAAGGCGGTCGAGGCGGAGATCGAGACCACCACGCGCCGGATCGACGAGCACGAGGAGCAGCTGCTGGAGGTCCTGGAGCAGGTCGAGGCGCTCGAGGCCACCGCGGCGCAGCTGGTGGCCGACGGTCAGGCGGCACGCGAGCGCGCCACCGAGCTGGAGGTCGCACGGGACGAGGCGGCCAAGCACCTGTTGGCCGAGCTGGCGGAACTCGAGTCCGACCGTGCGCGGCGCGCCGAACAGCTGCCCGCCGATCTGCTCGCCCGCTACGAGGCCGCTGCCGATCGGGCCGGCGGGACCGGTGTGGGCAAGCTGATCGACAACGCCTGCACGGCCTGCCGTCTGACGATGTCGCGGGCTGATGTCGGCGAGTTGCTCGCGGGGCCGCCGCTGACCACCTGTCCCCAGTGCCGTCGGCTACTGGTGGTGCCCGAGTGATCCGCGTCCATGGCCCCGACGGGCGCGTCTGGCGTATCGAGCGTCGCCCCGACAAGCCGGGCGCAGCCGGCTACCTGACACCCGGACCGTGGCGGGTGGAGGCCACCGCCGAGGACGAGCGCCGCCGCTGGGTCGCCTCGGGATGGCGTGCATCGGCGGGCCTGCGGGCCGATGTCGCGCTCGCCTTGCGCACGGGCTCGGAGGGCCCACCTGGAGAGGTCGCGGTCAGCGACGACGCGACGGGCACCGAGGACGGTGGCAGCGGCGGCTCGCGCTGACGCGGCGACCCCGGCGCAGGGCCGCAGCGGCGCGTGCGGTCCGAGAGGTGCGTGTCATCCCACCTCGCCGTCCGCTGAGCTGACCTTGTCGAGCCCGGCGATCTTGGCCTGCTCCTTGGCACGGTCGGCGGCGCGCAGCACGGCAACCTCGTCCGCCCCATCCTCCGGCCAGCGTGCGATGCCGTAGGCAGCGTGGATCTCGAACCGCTGGCCGTCGGGTAGCAGCACCTGCTCGTCGTGGAGCCGGCGGATGATGCCGTCGATCACTCCACGGGTGCGGGCGCGCTCCTCATCGATCAGGGCGACCGCCATCTCGTCGCTGCCCAGCCGCGAGGCCAGGACCTGGCTGCCGGCCTCCCGTCGCAGCACGTGGGCCAGCGCCCGCATCGCCTCGGTGCCCGTGGGATGGCCGTACCGCTCGTTCAACGCCCGCATGCCGCGGATGTCGGCGAGCAGGATGGTGAAGGGACGTTCGTCGGCGCGCAGACGGGCGAGCTCGGCGTAGAAGGCGCGGACGTTGAGCAGCCCCGTCACGGGATCCTCGACCACCGCACGGTGCATGGCCGTGCCACGCTGGCGCTCCGAGAGCTGGGTCGCCATGCCCACCAGCGCCAGTCCCGGCAGGACGGCGGAGCGGATCAGCAGTCCCGGGACCTGTGCCCCCTCGATCCCGAGCGCGATGTCGACGATCAGGTGCGCGGCAGCGGCGACGGAGGCCACCACCAGCGGTGAGCGGTGTCCACCCGCCAGCCCCGCGAGGATGGCGATGGGCACCGCCGCCCACGCCACGGTGGGGTCGCGCAGCAGGACGTGGGCGATGACGACCGCGACCAGGGCGGTCCCCAGTGCGGCGAAGCGGACCAGGCGTCGGTCCAGCGGCGCGGCTGCCGCCATCAGACCCTGACGCGCTCGGGAGGACAGGGTGGTGCGGGACACGGGGCCAGCTCCTTCAGCGCACCAGGGCAGCGAGCAGACGCACGACCGCATCCGGATCGGCGACGCGGTCGGTGGCGGCGGAGTCACGGTCCTCGCTGGCGACCAGCACGGACCGTCCGCCCCGGGAGGATGCCATCTCGAAGGCGTCCTCGTCGGTGAGGTCGTCGCCAACCACCAGCGGAAGGTGGTGGGGGAAGGTGTCCGCGATGCGCGCGAGGGCAGCCCCTTTGTCGGCGCCGACGGGGCGGAGCTCGATCACGGCCTTGCCCGCGAGCACCTGGAAGCCGGGCGGTTCGTCGCACCGTCGCTCCAGCAGCGCCTGTACCCGCGGCCCGAGCTCCAGGACGCTGTCCTCGTCGGCGAGACGGTGGTGCACCGCGAGCGAGGTCTGTTTGCGTTCCACCAGCCACCCAGGGGCAGCGTCGACGATGGCGCGGACATCCACCTCGGCATGGTCCAGGGCCGGCGCCACCCGATCCGGGTCGATCAGTGGCGCCGGGGCCCCATCCGCCAGCACCAACTCGGCACCGTGGCCACCCGCGTAGGTCGCACGCAGATCCACCAGGCGCCGGCGGACCTCGGCGATCGGACGTCCGGAGATGACCGCGATGGGTGCACGGGCCGCGACCGCGTCGAGCGCGTCGAGCGCGCCCGGCGCGGGCTGTGCCAGGTCGGGATGATCGACGATGGGCGCCAGCGTGCCGTCGAAGTCGAGGACCACCAGCCAGTCCTCCACCGGTCGCAGCTGCTGTCCCAGCTCGTCGGGATCTCGCAGGGGGCGTCCGGCCGCCGACGCCGGTGCCGTCATGGCCCGTGACCGCCCGGGGCGATGCCGGCGAGCTCGTCGGCGACCCAACGGTAGACGTCGGCGTCGCGCACGACCTCGGCCATCCGCGCGATGCGCCCGCGACGGTCCTCCGCGTCCAGGGTCAGCGCCGACTCCATCAGGTAGCTCTGCCCCTCGACGTCGAAGGGGTTGGTGCGCACGGCATCGTCGGCGAACTCCATGGCGGTGCCGCAGAACTCGCTGAGCAGCAGCACGCCGTCGCCGTCCGCAGCGGACTGCACCGTCACGAACTCCTTGGCGACCAGGTTCATCCCGTCCTTCAGCGGCGTGATGCACATCACGTCGGCGAGACGGTAGTAGGCCGCCAGCGAGGCACGGGGGACACCCCGGTACAGGTAGTGGACGGGGACATCCTTGCCGGGCTCGGTGAACCGGCCGTTGATCCGGCCCACCTCGGTCTCCACCGAGGTGCGCAGGCGTTGGTACTCCTCGACATCGTCCCGTGAGGGCACCGCCAGCTGTACGAAGGCGACGTCGCCGCGGAGGTCCGGTCGGCGCTCCAGGAGCAACTCGATGGACTGGAGCCGGTGGCGGATGCCCTTGGTGTAGTCCAGGCGGTCGACGCCCAGGAACACCTTGCGTCCCTCGAACTGCTGCCGGAGCTCGGCGAGCTCATGTTCGGTGTCCTCGCTGACGGCCAGGGAGCCGAACTCCTGCACGTCGATCGAGATCGGGTGCGCCACGGCGCGGACCTGGCGGCCGTCGGGCAGCACCAGGGTCTCGCCGAGTGCGGTGACCCCGGGGTAGAGCTGCTGGACCGAGCGCACGAAGTTGTCCCGGTAGACGCGGGTGTGGAAGCCGATCGCGTCGGCGGCGAGCAGTCCGTGGAGCAGCTGGTCACGCCAGGGCAGCCGGGCGAACAGCTCGGGAGGCGGGAAGGGGGTGTGCAGGAAGAAGCCGATGGGCGAGTCCGGTGCCGCGGAGCGCACCAGCTCCGGCTGGAGCATCAGGTGGTAGTCCTGGATCCAGATCAGCGGCGCCACCTCGGCGTCGGCGACCACCGAGCGCACCGCGTCCGCGAAGCGACGGTTGACCTCCTCGTAGGTCCGCCACCAGACACGCTCGATCACCGGCTCCACGACCAGGTCGTGGAACAGCGGCCACAGGGTGCGGTTGGCGAAGCCGTGGTAGTACTCGGTGACCTCGGTCTCGGTCAGGGTCACCGGGTGCAGATCGGCGTTGAAGCCCTCGACGCGGGGCGGGACGCCCTCGGGGTCGTCGTCCCAACCGATCCAGGCGCCGCCGAGCTCGTCGATCACCGGCTTGAGTGCGGTGACCAGGCCACCCGATGCGGGTTGCCACCCGTCAGCGGTGCGGGAGACGGGCATCCGGTTGGCGACGATCACGAGCGGTCGGTCGGGCAGGTCCATGCGGTGCTCCTCGACGACCTCCGAGACTAGTGAGCCCAGCGCCGGCTGCAGGGGGCCTTCGGTCAGGTGGACGGGTGGGGATCCAGGGTCGCGCGCAGGTGGTCGTCGAGGCGCGCCTGCAGGTCGGCGGTGACCGGACCGGGTGCGCGCAGTTCACGGACCGTGCCGTCCGGCAGCGTGATCGCCCGTACGGGCAGGCAGGGACGCGTGGCGGAGACGACGATGGCCTCCTGTGCGGTCAGCAGGTCCGTCAGGCCCGGGATGCTGGCCTCGATGGGCACCAGCTCGCGCAGGACCTCGATCGACACCGATGCCAGGATCGGCAGCTGCGTGGCATCGGGTGTCGAGCACGTGCCGTCGTGTACCAGCACGATCGCGCCGGTCGGGAGCTCGTGCACGTGCCCGTCGGCGAGGATCAGGGCGTCGTCCGCACCCCGGCTGCGCGCCGACCGCAGTGCCCACTGGTTGGCGGCATAGGAGAGGGTCTTCACGCCCGACAGCGCCGTGCGCCAGGGCATCTCGACGACGGCCAGGTGGAGGCTGTCGGGCCAGTTGGCGGGCCCGATCAGACCGCGCACCGCGCCACCGCGGGTGACGATGACGCGCACCGCGCCGTCGTGTGGCCCCCACGCCCGCAGGAGGTCATCGATGGCGCGATCCACCTCCTCGTGGGGCAGGTGGAGTTCCATGGCCGCGGCCGAGCGTGCCAGCCGGGCCAGATGCGGGCCGCGGGCGTGGGTCCGGCCGTCGCGCACCAGCATCGCCTCGAACACCGCATCGCCGCGCAGGAACCCCTCGTCGGTCAGGGGCACGGTGGCGTGCGCCGCGGGTACCACCCGTCCATCCGCCCACGCCAGGCTGTCAGCCGGTGGCGGGGCGGCGCGTTCGTGTGCGTCGGTCTGCATGACGGGCAGCCTGCCACAGCGCGCTAGCGTCCGCCGGCACCCGCCGCCGCACGGGTGCCGCGGTGGTGCGGTCTGGTGTGCGACGAGCCGCAGGAGGGGAGATGAGCAGCGAGGAGGGGACGGCGGCGTCATCCCAGCAGCTACTGGCGGGTCTGCGCGCCCTGGGCGATGGGCTCGCCTTCAACCAGCACGTCGGTACGACCGTCGGCAGGCTCGCCGTCGGTGAGGCGGAGACGGTGCTGTCCGCCAGCGACGCCCTCGACAACCACGTCGGCGGGGTCCACGCGGTGGCCGCGCTCGCGCCGGTGGAGCTGGCCGGGGCGTTGGCGGCGACCAGCCGGCTGGCACCGGTGCTGGAACGTGGCTACGTGCCGGTGGTCGGTGAGCTCACGGCCCGTTACCTCGCACCGGCGCAGGGGGAGCTCAGGGCCCGAGCTGCCGTCGGCGCGGACGCGGTCGCTCCCGCCCTGGCGGCACTGGAGGCGGGGTACAACCCGCGCGTGACGGCCGAGGTCGAGGTGGTCGATCCCGCCGGCGTGGTGGTGCTGACCGCGACGCTGACCTTCGTGTTCATCCCCCCGCCATCCCAGGACGGCACCGCTGCCGGCTAGCGGGTGCGGCGTGGCCCGCCGCTGGCGTACCCTCGGCGTGCTGGGAGGAGCCGGCCAGGCGGCCGCGCCCACGCGGCGGGGTGACCCGCACGTGGGTGAGGAAAGTCCGGACTCCTCAGGGCAGGGTGCTGGGTAACGCCCAGGCGTGGTGACACGTGGAAAGCGCAACAGAGAGCAGACCGCCCACGGGCACGCCCGTGGGTGAGGGTGAAACGGTGAGGTAAGAGCTCACCAGCGCGGCGGGTGACCGTCGCGGCTAGGCAAGCCCCACCCGGAGCAAGGCCGAGCAGGGACCACGGCGGCCCGTCGACATGGTCCCGGGTAGGCCGCACGAGGCGTCGGGTGACCGGCGTCCCAGAGAGATGGTCGCCGCCCGTGGCCGGGTGACCAGCCACGGGAACAGGATCCGGCTTATCGGCCGACTCCTCCCAGCACACCCGGCCCACCCGGCCTACCGTGACCGACATGGAAGACGTCCAGGTCCGCAAGGCCGAGCCGACCGACGCCCGCGCGGTGTCGGCGCTGCTCGTCGATCTGGGGCTGGTGACGCCCACCGATGACATGGCGGCGCGTCTGCGCTGGTTCCGTCGCTCGGGTGCGGACCACGTGCTCATGGCGGTCCGTGGCTCCGCGGTGGTCGGTCTGCTGGCCTTGACCGTGATCCCGCGGCTGACGGCGGACTCGCCGACGGTGCGGGTCACCACGCTGGCGGTGCCCGATGGACCCGAGCACGCCGGGGTGGAAGGCGTCCTGCTCGCCGATGCCGAGACCGTGGCCCGCCGCCACCGCTGCACCGCCATCGAGGTGACCCTCCCCGGGGACGGTGGCGCGGCACCGGCCGAGCGGCTCGGGCAGCTCGGCTACGCGGTGCACGACCCCGACGAGGCGCGCTTCGCCAAGGCGCTGTCCCCCCCGGAGCCGATCCGGATCTGAGGCGGCCCCGCGACGGGGCGGCTGCCACAACCCGTGGCGCGGTGCCATCCCGGCAGGGACGTGGCCGACGGTGGGCCACGGGTACCGTCACCTCCGCCCCACCCGCCGCCGTCGCGAGGATCGAGCCACGTGGTCGAACTGGCAGCCGTCCCCGACCGCCACGCCGCCTCGCCGTTCCTGGCGGCGTGCCGTGGTGCGCCCCACGACACCGTGCCCGTGTGGTTCATGCGCCAGGCCGGGCGTGCGTTGGCGGAGTATCGCGCGATCCGCGAGCGGCACTCCTTCGAGGAGGTCGTGCACACTCCGGAGCTCGCCGCGGAGGTCACCCTGCAACCTGTCAGGCGGTACGGGGTGGACGCGGCGGTGTTGTTCTCCGACATCGTCACGCCCGTGCAGGCGATCGGACTCGGGGTCACGATCCAGCCGGGCGTCGGACCGGTGATCGACCAGCCGCTGCGCACCAGCGAGGACATCTCGCGGCTCCGCCGGCTCGATCCCGAGGAGGACCTGGGCCACGTGCTCGACACGGTCTCGCTGCTGGTCGCTGAGCTGGACGTGCCCCTGATCGGGTTCGCGGGGGCGCCCTTCACCCTGGCCAGCTACCTGATCGAGGGTGGTCCCTCCCGGTCCTACAGCCGCACCAAGGCGTTGATGTTCACCGACGAGCTGACCTGGCACCGCCTGCTGGATCGGCTGGCGTCCATCGTCGGTGCGAGCCTGGCCGGCCAGGTCTCGCGCGGGGCGGGCGCGGTGCAGCTGTTCGATTCCTGGGCCGGGGCGCTCGCGCCCGAGGACTACGAGCGCTTCGTGCTGCCCCACAGCCAGCGGGTGCTCGAGCAGGTCGGCGAGCTGGGTGTGCCGCGCATCCACTTCGGGGTCGACACCGGCGAGCTGTTGGGGTCGATGGCCAGCGCGGGCGCCGAGGTCGTCGGCGTCGACTGGCGGACCCCCCTCGATCAGGCCCGCGCACGGGTCCCCGAGGGCGTCGGGCTGCAGGGCAACCTCGAGCCGGCGGTGTGCCTGGGGCCCTTCTCCCTGGTCGCCGAGCGGGCCCGGGACGTGCTGCGACGGGCCGGACAACGTCCCGATCACGTCTTCAACCTCGGTCACGGGGTCCTGCCGGCCACCGACCCCGGCATCCTCGCCGAGCTCGTCGAGCTCGTCCACGCGGAAGGGCAGGTCAGCGCACCTGCCACGACCCCGGCACCTGACCACGAGGAACCGGCACCTGACCACGAGGAGCAGCGATGAACGCCGTCGCCGTGGCACTGCTCGGCGGAAGCGGGCTCGCCCGCGCGCTCTCGGAGCGCACGGGCGTCCCCGTGACCGCGACGACCGCGGAGGACCACCTCGACGTCGCCCACCGGCTGGGGCTGGACGGGGCGCTGGTGGTCGGGCTGTCCGCGGTGCCCTGGCCCCACGCCGTCGAGCTCCACGCCGAGGGCTCGGCGACCCTGCCGGCCTACACCGGTGTGGTCTCCTGGCACGCGCTGCCGTCCTTGGCCGATGCCCTCGCCGAGGCGGTCGCACCCGGTGCCCGCGGCGGCGCCCACGTGATGGTGACCGCGCCCGACCCCGGTCCGGACACCGAGCCCGGGGACGTGATGTTCCTCGGCGAGGTGGCGGAGGCGCTGGCACAGCGGGTCGCGCTCCGCTCCCGATCCATCGCCTGGCGTGGCACCACCCGGGCTCCCACCGCGGTCGAGGCCCTGCGTAGCGTCATCGAGGTGCACGGTCACCGTGACGTGCTGGAGTGCCCGGTGGCACCCACCACCGGGGGTGATCCACAGCTGCTGGCCGTCGCCGAGGAGCTCGGCGCGCGGCTGACCACCGTCGACCTGGGGCGGGCGACGCTGCTCGATCTGCTCACCGAGGTGGTGGACACCGTCGCCGGCCACGAACTGGAGGACGAGGAGGATGACGAGGTCGGTGACGGGGTGATCGATCTGGAGGCCGAGGCGCCCCCGGGCCCGGTGACGGACGACGACCGCGATGGTCCGACGGGTCGGGGATGAGGATGGGAGCGGCGTGAGCGCCCCACGGGTCGCCGTCATCGGCGCTGGGCTCACGGGTCTGGCCACGGCGTGGCAGCTGCGTGACGAAGCGGAGGTGGTGGTCCACGAGGCCGGTCCGCGCGCCGGCGGTCAGGTCCACACCATCGAACTGGCGGACGGGCCGCTGGACGTGGGGGCCGACGCGGTGCTGGCCCGTCAGCCCGCTGGTCCGGCACTGCTCGACGCGCTCGGCTTCGGCGCGGACGAACTGGTCCACCCGGCCGCTGCGCAGGTGCGCCTGTGGCTGGGGGACCGGCTGCGGCCCCTGCCCGCGAACACGGTGTTCGGGGTGCCCACCGACCTACGGGCCTTGGCGGCGAGCCGCGTCCTCGGTCCGGCCGATCTCGCGCTCGCCGCCGCGGAGCCGTGGCGTCCGCGACGCCAGGTCGCCGGAGACCGCAGCGTCGCTGATCTGGTGGGTGAACGCTTCGGGACCCGCGTGGTCACCCGTCTCGTCGAGCCCCTGCTCGGCGGGGTGTACGCCGGGACGGCCGAGCGGCTGTCCGCACAGGCGACCCTGCCACCGGTGTGGGCCGCCGCCGCCGAGCACCGCTCGCTGCGGCGCGGCCTGTCCATCCACCGGGCACGGACCTCCACGGACACGCGACCGGTGTTCGTGACCGTCCGCGGGGGGCTGGGTCGGGTCGTGCATCGCCTGGCGGCTGCACTCGGTGAGCGGTTGCACACCGACAGCCCCGTGCGTGCCCTGGCGCCCACCTCCGGAGGCGGCGTCGCCGTCCACCTCGACGACCGCACCGAGGTCGTGGATGCCGTGGTGCTGGCCGTGCCTGCGCCCGTGGCTGCGGTGCTGCTCGCGGACGGGTGGCCCGGCGTCGCGCGGGAGCTGGCGGGCATCCGGACCGCGTCGGTGGGTGTGGTCGCCCTGGCCTACGAGCACACCGCTGTCCGCGCCGTACCCGCGGGAAGCGGTGTGCTGGTGCCGCGTGACCAGGAGCGGCTCACCAAGGCCATCACCATCGGGGCCGGGAAGTGGCCCCACCTCGCCGACAGGGAGCGGTTCGTACTCCGCGCCTCGGTCGGCCGCGTGGACGACGGCCGGGCCCTGGCCCTGGACGACGACGTGCTCGCCGAACGGGTCGACGCCGAGGTGCGACGCTGTCTGGGGGTCACGGCCCCCGCCAGGGAGCGCGTCGTGGTGCGCTGGGCCGAGGCGCTGCCGCAGTACGACGTCGGCCACCACGCACGTCTCGATCGGATCCGCCACCTGTTGGCCCAGGGGCCCGCCGGCCTGCACCTGGGTGGTGCCGGCCTCGATGGGGTCGGGCTGTCGGCCCGGGCGGCCGACGCCGCCCGGTTGGCCGAGGAGGTCCGGGCTCGGCGGCGAAGCGAGGTGCCGTGATGTCCCTGCCTGCCACGGTGCTGCTGGTCCGCCACGCCTGGGCGGGGGAGCGTGGCAGCGTCACCGACGACCGTCTACGGCCGCTCGACGAGCGCGGGCGCCGGCAGGCCCGGGCGCTGCCCGGGCACCTCGACCAGCACCTGGCCGCACGGGGTCGACCCGCCCCTTCGGTCAGCGCTGCCGCCGGCGGCGTGGTGCTGGTCGCCAGCCCACTCCTGCGCTGCGCGGACACCCTCGCGCCTCTGGGTGCCGCGTTGGACGTGGCGGTGACCACCGACGAGCGTCTCGCGGAACTCGCCCCGAGCACGCGCTCGAGCGACGGCTGGCCGGATGCCGCCGAGCTCGGCGCCCGCGCCCACGGCGCACTCGCGGCAGCCGGTGCCCGCACCCCGTCCGCCGGCACCCTGATCCTGTGTAGCCACGGCGAGGTCCTGCCCGCCCTGGTCGGTGTGCTGGTGGGCAGCGGTCGGCTCGCTCCGCCCGAGGTCGACCTCACGGCCAAGGCGCTGGCCAAGGGTGCCAGCTGGCTGTTCATCCCCGCCGAGGCCACGCTCGAGGAGCTGCCTCCGCCACCGTGAGCCCGCTTGCGCGCTGCCGCCCGCGCGGGTTCACGCAGAGGCGGGTTCGAGCAGCTCCGGTCCGTCGTTGCGCACGTTGTTGACGCGCGTGGAGACCGCCGTCGCCGTCAGCTCGGGTGGCCCCAGGGCCGAGACGGCGTCGAGCAGATGGGGTGCATCCTCAGCGGTCGCCCCGGCCCAGTCGTCCCACAGTTGCCGTGGCAGGATCAACGGCATGCGGTCGTGGAGCTCCGCGATGGCGCCGCGGGCCTCGGTGGTCACGATCGCGGTGGAGGAGACCGGCGGGGCGTCCTCGTCCTGCGGGTCCCGCCAGGTGGTCCAGATCCCGCCGAAGACCAGGGGGGCGCCCGTGGGGTCGGCGACATGGAAGGGCTGCTTGGGACGGTCCTCGGTGGCTGCCCTCCACTCGTAGAACCCGTCCGCGGGCACCAGGCAACGCCGGTGGGCGAAGCTCTGGGCGAACATCCGCGAGGTGGCGACGGTCTCCACGCGCGCGTTGATCGGCTGACGCCCGCCGCGCAGGCTCTCGGCCCACGGGGGCACGAACCCCCACCGCAACGTGCCCAACCGGCGCCGGCCCTGGTGGTCGATCGCGGCGTAGATCTCCATCGACGGCGCCACGTTGTAGCGAGGTGGCAGCGCGTCGGTGGCGACCTCGTCGACCGCCAGGTGCGTGGCGAGATCATCGAGGCTCGACAGGGACAGGAATCGACCGCACATGGCATCATGCTACTGGCCGGTGGCCCGGCACCGGGCGACGGTGGGTCGCCCAGCAGCCCAGGAGGAGGAGCGGTCGTGTCGCAGCAGGCACGCGAGACCGCGCGGCGCATCGTCGCTGAGGTGCTCGCCACGCAGCACCGTGACGGGAGCGGTGCGCACGCCTCCGACGCGACACCCGCAGCCGTCCCGAACGACGGCCGCGTTGCGGCCCACGAGGACGGCCCCGTCGCCCGGCGCGCCCGGGCGCTGGTGGCCGCGGTGTTCGACCCCGAGCCGGCCCCACCGCCGCCCCCCGCCGATCCGCTGCCTCCCACCCCGCTGCAGCTGCGGGCGCGTGCCCTGGTCGAGGAGGCGGTCTCGGCGCAGGCCGCACGGGCACAGCCGGCGCCGCGTGAAGACCAGCCGCCGATCCCTGCGCCCCCTGTCGCACCGCCACAGCGACCCACGGCGCCTGCCAAGCCGGTGCCATCCGCGGCCGGCGACGCCGACACCCTCGGAAACGAGGGAGACGGCACCGACGAAGCGGGCACCGGCACCGCCGCAGCCGGCGATCGCAACGTGGACGGCATCCTCTTCGCGGAGCGGGACGGGCAGCAACAGGCGGGAGATCGGCTGTTCCCGGCGACCGCCGATACACGGGTCGAGGAGTCCGGTGAGCGCCACGAGCTCCCCCCGTCGCTGCGCGAGGACGTGGCGGGGCCGCCGGCACCACCGGTGGCCGCGGTTGGGGGTACGGGTCAGGTGCACGGTCCGGCGGTGCCGGCCGTCCCCGCCGCGGAGCCACCGCGCGCGGACCTGGCTGCACGTCTGGTCTCGGAGGTCCTGGACGAGACCGGCGGTCCGGCGCAGGTGCCGACGGCGGACCCGGACCCCGCCCGGGAGGAGCGCGACCGCGAGGAGTTGGTGGAGGACGAGCCGGTGCGCATCGGCAGGTGGTTGCTGGTCACCGCCATCGCCGCGATCACCCTCGCGTTGCTGTTCCCGCTGGCCGTCGCTGCGGTACGCGAGCTGCTCTCACTCGCCTGAGGCACCCGGGCGTGTATCGCCGCAACCGACAGCCGCGCGTCGACGCCACACGTCCTCGAACCAGGGCAGCGGATCCGGCACGGGTCCGGGCGCGGGGAAACGGCGGTCGGCGTCCTCGGTCAGGTCGTAGGTCAGGACATGACCCACCCCGCTGGGGAAGCGCAGGTCCAGATCCGGTCGGCGGCGGAAGCCGAGACCCTCGTACAAGCGGTGGGCACGGTGCATCCAGGCCATGCTCACGATGACGATCCGATGCCGGTCGCGGTCCCGGGCGGCAGCGATGCACGCCTCGACCAGCGCCCGTCCGACCCCGTTGCCCTCGGCCGCCGGGTCGACGGCGAGCACACGGAAGCCGGCGTCGCCCTCGGGGACGGGCCTGCTCTCCCACTCGCGGTCACCCGGCAGCACGAAGGTCACCGTGCCCACCACCTCGCCATCGAGTTCGGCCACCAACAGCTGCGTGCAGCCGTCGAGACGCTGGAGGGGGTCGCCGAGGGCGCGTCTGTACGGTCCCTCGATGCGGCCGTAGGCGTCGTAACCGGCCAGGGTGAGCCGGCCCACGCGCTCGCTGTCAGCGGTCCGCATCGCGCGGATCGTGACGGTGCGGCGAGGCGCGCCGGTGGGTTCGGTCGTGGTGGAGGTCGTCATGGCCGCCAGGGTAGGAGGGGGCCGGCAGCGTTCACAGCAGCTTGGCGATCAGTTGGCGCATGATCTCGTCGGTGCCTCCACCGATGGGGCCGAGGCGTGCATCGCGCCACGCACGCTGGATGGGATGCGCCTGCACGTAGCCCGCACGGCCATGGATCTGGACACCCTCGTCGGCGACCTCGAAGGCCAGCCGTTGGGTGGCCAGCTTGGCCATCGCCGCCGTGCGCACGATGGTGGAGCCATCGATCTTCGCACCCTGTTCCTGGGCGGCCAGCAGCCGGAGGCCCTGGTAGGTGAGGGCGCGGGCTACCTCGATGCGGGTGGCGAGGTCGGCGAACCGGTGACGCCACACCTGGGGGGACCCGACGGGGCGGCCGACGGCCTCGCCCCCGCGGGCGTGGTCGACCACCAGCTCCAGGGTGCGCTCGGCCGCGGCGACCGCACCGAGCGCGAGTACGAGACGCTCCCAGGCGAAGGCGGTGGTGATGTGGCCGAAGCCGCTGCCGATCGCACCCAGCCGGCGGTCATCGGCCACGGGCACATCCTCGAAGGTCAGCTCGCCGGTGTGGGAGGTGTGCCACCCGAGCATGTCCAGACGCCTGCGGGTCAGGCCCGGGGCATCACCGTCGACCACGAACAGGGTGAGTTGCGCGTGGGGATCGGCGCCGGGAGCGCCGTCGGCAGGGCTGACCTTGGTGGCCACCACGAGGTGGTCGGCCCAGGGACCGTTGGTGATGAACACCTTCGACCCGTCGATGCGCCAGCCCTGACCATCGCGCCGCGCCCGGGTCGAGATGCCGGCGATGTCGCTGCCGGCGCCGGGCTCGGTGATGGCCAGCGCGCCGATGCGCGCACCGCTGATCAGGCCCGGCAGGAACCGGTGGCGCTGGTCGTCGGTGCCCGCCGCGTGGATGTAGGTGCCGGCGAGGTCGGTGGTCGCGCCCAGATCAGCCGCCAGCCCCCCGCACAGCGCGCGCGAGAGCTCCTCCACCCAGACGGCCTGGGCACGCACGTCGGGACCCGAACCCCCGACGTCTGCCGGGAAGCGCAGGCCCAGGAAGCCCGCCGCGCCCGCCGCCCGGAACAGCTCGCGCGGGAAGTCCTTGTCCCGCTCCCACGTCGCGACGTGCGGCAGGATGCGGTCGGCGACGAAGGTGCGGGCGCGTGCCCGTAGCGCTTCGTGCGCCACGGTGAACAGCGGCAGCGCCGGCTCGGGAGCGTCGGCGGGGACCGCTGACCGGTCCGGTGTCGCCAGCATGGCGCTGTCACCCGCCTCGAGACGGGTGGCGATGACCTCGAGCTGTCGCTCGTCGGTGCCGTCGTCCAGACGGCTGAGTCGGCTGTCGCGCCAGGCCTGGGCGACGGGCAGATCCTCGGCGTAGCCGGAGCCGCCGTGCAGCTGCAGCACCTCGTCTGCGACCTCGAACTCCAACCGGCCAGCCGCCAGTTTGGACATGGCGATGCGCTCGGTGGGGCAACCGCCGCGGTTCCATGCGTCGCAGGTGTCGTAGACCATCGCGCGGACCGCGGCGATCCGGGTGGCGATGTCGGCCAACCGGTGCTGGGTCACCTGGAACCCCGCCAGGGGACGTCCGAAGGCCTCGCGCTGCCGCGTGTAGGACAGGGCGCGCTCGAAGAGCACCTCGGCCGCGGCCACGGAGCCGACCGCGGCGATCAGCCGCGCACCGTCACGCGGCCGCACGATCTGGCTGGCGCCCGCGTGCAGCGGGCCGAGCAGGGCCTCCTCGCCCACCCGGACGCCGTCGAGGTGGAGCAGGGCGGTGTCCGAGGCGCGCATCCCCACCGTCTCCGGCGTGGTGGCGACCGAGAAACCCGGCAGGTCGGTGTCGACCAGGAACAGCGACAGCCCAGCCGAGGGGTCCTCGGCGCTCGCATCGGCGGTGCGCACCACCATGGTCACGAAGTCGGCGCGGACACCGTTGGTGCTGGAGGTCACGGTGCCGTCGAGCACCCAGCCGTCACCCTCGCGCCGGTCCGTGCCGCGCGCGGCACGCACATCTGCACCCGCGTCCGGCTCGCTGAGGGCGATCGCGGCGACCTTGTGGCCGGCGATCGCCGGGGCGAGGTAGTCGCGGCGCTGCCGTTCGGTGCCGTGGTCGAGGATCGGCGGGGTGGCCACGTCGGTCTGCACGCTGATGGCCGTGGCGAGCGAGCGGGAACCCGCACGGGCCACCTCCTCGGCCAGCACCACCGTCGACCAGTAGTCGCCACCCTGGCCGCCGTACTCGGTGGGCATGCGCAGGCCCAGCAGGCCGTGCGCACCCAAGCGGCGGAAGACGTCGTCGTCGAGCGACCGTTGCTCCTCCCAGCGACGGACGTGCGGGGCGATCTGGTCGGCGACGAACCGCCGGATCGAGCTGCGCAGCTGCCGGTGCTCCTCGGTGAACGGGTCGGTACGCACCTGCGAGCTCCTCGCGCCCTCGACGGGTACCACCGTCCGCGGCCCCGCGCGGAACGATACAGACCGATCCGTTCCGCGCGTCCATCGGGGGATGCGTCGTCCACCGGTGCCGACGGCGTCACGCGCCGCCGGTCGATCAGTCGCCCTGGGCCAGCTCCAGACGCAGGGCTTCCTCGGTGTCGGCGAGCAGGTCGCCGATCATGGCGAGCCGCTGGTCGCAGTCGTCGACCGCGAGCACCCGCTGTGCATCGAAGGCGGTCAAGGGGCTGAGAACCGCCGCCTGCCAACATGCCACCTCCGGGTCCTCTGCGACCTCGAAGGTGGCGGGCACGTTGTCCTGTCCGAGTTCCGCCTGCAGCGCGAGCACGCGGCGCAGCCGGGGCTCGAGCTCGGCCATGGCCTCGGTGGCGACCTCGCCGTGGGTGTCGTCGAGCGCGACCACCTCGGCGCGGGGGTAGGGCGCGTCAGGCAGCCACCGCTCGACCCGGATGCGTTCGGTCCCCACGGCGATGACCATCCACCGCTCGTCGTCGAGCTGCTCCGCGCGCAGGACGTGGGCGATGGTGCCGACATCGGTGCGCAGGTCGCCGCCACCGACCTCGTGACCGCGGGAGATCAGCGCGACCCCGAACTCGCGGTCCCCGGCGAGGACGTCCTCGAGCAGCTGCCGGTAGCGCGGCTCGAAGACGTGCAGGGGCAGCACCATGTGGGGGAAGAGCACGGTTCCGAGGGGGAACATGGCGAGCTCGCGCACGTGAGGCTCCCAGGGCGGGATGCGGGTGGGGTGGTGACCACGACGGCGGAGCGGGTCGGGGGTCACCGCTGCGCCGTCGTGGTGCCCCCTGTTCGCGTCCAGGGCGCGGCTGGGTCGGTCGCGTTCGCCACGCTGGCGGTGCCAGCCCGTCCGCGGTTCCCGATGCACCGCACCGGGGCGGTGACGCCTGCGGTCCGAGCCCCTACCGTCGCGGGTACCACGAGGGCGCGTGGACGCCGGACGGCGCCGTGCCCGTGGTACCGCACCCAGCGACGACGTCACCAGGAGGCGACGATGGCAGTACTGGACGACGACACGATCGAACAGGCCTTGGCCGAGCTCCCGGGATGGGAGCGTGACGGCGACAC